>CANQQZ010000008.1 GCA_947626135.1 uncultured Clostridia bacterium | reverse complement strand
AGTTTTTGCACCCGTTGGGTTTTGTAGTTTATCTTGTCTGTGATTGTTTGATATCCATAATGCCCTCCTTACAATTCTTGGTCGTGTCCTTTGTGGTTCTGTGGTTTGCTTTCTCGGCTTGCCTGTTCCTGATACTTGGCAAGTTTTTTGAGCAGGCTTGGCTTTTTCTTTGGCTCTTCCCGTTCCGGCGGTATATTCAGAAACATATCAACGTTTTTCTTTAGTGTCGCTATATCTGAATATTCAGATTTCATATCGCTGTACTGAGTTGACAGCTTAGAAACATCCGTGAGAAGCTTTGCCTTTTCCGCTTCGATTTGTTTCACGCTCGGCAGCTTGTTATTGTCTGTCAGATACGGCTTTAGTTCGCTTGTCAATCGCCGGAACAGGTTGATTTCCTGCTCGTGCTTCTCATAAAAGCTGTTTTTCATCAACGGATTTTTCTTTGTGTATTCATCATATATTGGCTTCAATTTTCGATACATATTCAGGTTTTTCATAACGGTATCAAGCTCTTTTATCCGCTTTTTCTCGGACTTAATTTTGTCCGCCGTTTCCTTTAGTTTCTTTGATTTATCTGATACCCGCTTTGCCAAATCGTCATAGTCCGCAATACCTCTCTCGTGTATAACGATAAGCGTTTTTGCTATCAGCTGTAAATTGTGAATTTTCGCCCACTGTTCATATCCCTTTGACTGCCGGCACTTTACGTTGTGTTCAATGTCAATGAGTAGGTCAACGGTTTTAGGCTGATATGTTCCTTTAATTCTTTGTTCAATATTCCCTCTGATGTACGCTTTGCCTATGGTATCGGTTTTGGTAAACCGCTTGTTATCCGCGTTACGAAACCACAGAAACTCGTCCTCGCGGACAATATATTTCTTATCGCGCATCCGCCGCAGAAAATCCTCATAATCAACCGCGAACAGGATACACTCGTCAATAGCTTTTTTGATTTTGTACTTATTTGAAATATACGTTTTCTTTTGCTCATAGCTCCGTTTCCGTCCGCTCGGTTCGACAACATTTAACCCGTATTCGGCGCATATCTTATCACTGATTTCTCGTATTCGGTAGTATGATTTTTTGTCGGAGCGGTAACGCTTGTGGTCTTTGAAGCTCACGGCATTAAATATGATATGATTGTGGTAGTGGTCTTTGTCTGTATGAGTACAAATCACATATTCATACTTCCCGCCCAAAACCTCGTCAGCGAATTTCTTCCCTATTTCGTGGCATTGTTCCGGCGTAACCTCGTTCGGCTTAAAGGATTGGATAAGGTGATACGCCTGATTTTCACCGCCGCCCTTTGCCGATTGTGCCGTTAATTCAAATTCAAGTTCTGCTGTTTCATAAGCGCAGCCGAAGGTGGAGATATATTTACCTCCCTCGGTTTTGCACTCGTTTCCGATATATGTTATTGACTTGCCGAGAGTGTGTTTGATAGGGTGTATTTTAGTAATTGCCATATCTCGTCCACCTTCTCTTTGATAGCCTCAACGTCTTGTTTCATAATTCCATAGGTATTGGCGTTTCGTGTGATTTGGTTGATATTTTTCCGATAGCGTTCATCTCTTTGACAGCCGCTTTCAAGTCGGAAGTATCAACATTTACCACAAACCCGTCAATCGCCATTTTCCTCAGATATGCTCCGCGATTGGTCACATTAGCCAAACGGACGCGCCTGTTTATCTGTTCCAATTCTTTCTCATCAACATAAAATTTCACTTGAATATCCCGCCTACGCTTATTCAAGAATTTCACCCCTTTCATGGAAGAAGGAAACTTTTTTGCAAAATCCCGCAAGGGATTTTGGAACACTTTCGGTACTTTGAGTACCACAGTGTTATGCTTGCTAAAAAAGTTTCACCTATTATTAGCACCATTAATGCGTTAATTTTCTCACTTTTACCTGTAATCGGAAAATATCTGTATTAATAGTACATATTTATTATATCACGAATTAAAAATATGTCAATAGTTTTTTGAAAAAATATATTTATGTACTTGAAATTCATAAATATATGTGATATACTGTGTATGAGGTGAAGTAAAGATGAATAATGAAGAAATGACAATAGGGCAGCGCGTAAGGAAGGCGCGGAAGGAAAAAGGGTATAACCAGACGGAGCTTGCGAACGCTCTCGGCAAGTCGCTGCGTACAATCCAAAAGTACGAAAACGGCGAGATTGAAATTTCCATAAGTATGCTGAACGAGCTTGCAAAGGCACTTGATACAACGACGACTTATTTGCTCGGCTACAAAACAGAAACGGTGAAACCGCAGATAACCACGTTCGCTGATGTTGCGGTAATGCTGTTTGAACTTGAAAAGGTAGCAGGACTGAAATTTGATATTGACGTGAGGCGCCCACCGAGGAATGACAACTGGGAGTGCTCAATAAAATTTGACGGAAAAGCAAAAACCGACCTTAACGCCGATATGTGCCTTTTTCTTGAGGACTGGGCGGACGCAAGAGAGAATTACTCAACAGAGCAGTATGCGGATTGGAAGGATAAGACGCTTGCTTATTATTCGAGATTGGCGGTAGGCGAAAAGGCAGATGAAGCGGACGATAATGCAATAAAATTAAAAATCGTTTCGGCGAATTTGCTTGATGCGCAAGATGAAGATTAGCAAAATCAAAAAATGACGAATTTGTATCTTTACAATATATGAAAAATATGGTATGCTTTAATTGCTACACAATATCAATGTACGGTTTACGTTGAAAAAGACGTAAGCCTTAGCTGTCATACCGTACATTGTATGAATTGTGTAGCAACAAAAAAGCGGGCTGCGTTCTTTGGTGCGTGGCCGCAAGGTCACGCATTTAATTTATACTGAATGTATTTCTCAGGAGGACGATATTATGAAGAAAAGATTGATCGGATTGTATATAATAATAACAATGACTTGTTCTCTTATGCCAATTACTGCACAAGCAGAAATTGTAAATAGTGGACAGTGTGGGGATAATGCGTATTGGGAGCTTAACAGTACGGGGACGCTCATAATCAGTGGTGAAGGAGATTTGTATGATAATAATTCACCTTGGTATAGTGTACGGGATAATATAAAAAATATAGATATCAAACAAGGTATAACTTCTATTGGTAATGAAGCATTTAGATGGTGTTATAATCTCAAATCTGTTACAATATCTAATAGCATTACAAGCATTGGTGGTTTTGCGTTTGGGTATTGCCCCAGTTTAACAAGCATTATCATTCCAGACAGCGTCACAAGCATTGGTAGCTATACGTTTACTGGCTGTAGCGGTCTGAAAAATATAACTATAGGTAAAAGGGTAACCAATATAAGTTCAGATGTTTTCACAGGGTGTGAAAATTTAGAAGTAATAGATATTTCCAACAACAGTGAATATTTATTAGAAGATGGGATTTTATTTGATAAAAAAAAGTCTCATCTAATAAAATGTCCAGCAAAAATAAATTTGACAGCTTATAGCATTCCTGAAAGCGTAACAACGATTGGAGAATCAGCATTTGAATTTTGTGAAAATTTAATAAGCATTACAATACCAAGCAATGTAACATATATCGGCGATAGCGCTTTTGAATATTGTTACAATTTAGAAATTGTAAATTTTAACGCAAAGAATTGTACACGCATGGGCGGAAGATTTGATGAGTACCATTCTAGATATTACTATGGTACTGCTTTTGAATATTGTCATTCGTTGCACACGGTTAATATAGAAGACAATGTTACTAATATCCCCGATTGGGCATTTGCTGGCTGCAAAAATTTGATTAATATATCAATACCAAACAATGTTATTAGTATTGGGTCTTATGCATTTTATGATTGTGAATCTATAACAACTGCAATTATTGGTAACAATGTCAAAGATATTAAATATAGAGCCTTTGCAGAATGCATGGGATTAAATAGTATAACAATTCCAGAGAGTGTGACGCGAATTGATGACGAAGCATTTTATTGTTGCCAGAACTTAAAAATTGTGAACTTTAACGCAATAAACTGCGAATATATGGGGTTTGAAGATTCTTTCATAGCTTCAAGAGAAGTCTTTAAATCATGCTATGCAATAGAAACAATAAATATCGGAAAAAATGTAATAAATATCCCGCCTGTTGCATTTTTTGGATGTAGTGTAACAGATATAATAATTCCTAACAATGTTACAAATATTGGTAGAAAAGCTTTTAAACAGTCAGGTGTAATAAATATAACAATCGGAGAAAATGTAACAGATATTGGTGAAGAAGCATTTTCTGGATGTGGATTAATCAGTATAAACATACCAGATAGCGTCACGACCATAGGTGAAGGTGCATTTGAGTTTTGTGACAGTTTAACAAATATAACAATACCCGACAGTGTAATCAGTATTGGTAGAAGCGCATTTTTTGGTAGCAACAATTTAACTGATGTGTATTATGGAGGAAGTGAGATTAGCTGGAATAATATTCTAAACATATCCGATATATCTTTACCAGATAGTGCCACAATTCACTACAACTCCACCGGACCGATTGCGACAAATTACACCAATACCCAATCCGCGCATTTATGGCTGAACGGCAATTTCAATCGTGAAACCTATCTCGGCATAGGACAAACCTTCCAATCCGGTATACAGGCATATCCGCTTGAGGCATATCCGATTGAGGGTGTTACATGGCACAGCACCAATCCGGCTGTCGCGGCGGTTTCGCAAAAAGGGTTAATAACAGGCGTAACCGAAGGAAAGTCGAATATTTACATAACAACCGCAAACGGCATAATATCCGACGCTATGACTGTTGTTGTAACAGATTTAAGCAGATTTTCCAATAGCGCAACAGCTACGGAACAGGTTAGCAAGATTGGCTACGGCAGCAATTATGAGTGGATAATTCGTAACGATAATTTTTTATACTGGAAAGCATTTGTAAATAATGATACAAACGCACTGAAATACTGGTTCCAGAATTATCTGTGCGCACCATTGTTCGATTCGAGCGAACTCAAAAATTTATACAGCGGCGAATGCAGCGTAAAACGTGCAAAGGAAATACTGTTGAGCTTCATATCCGATACATACGACCCCGCATTTAAGACTGTAAAAAAAGACTTGTCGTATAAAATCGGAAATAAGGCGGCAAACACGCTTAGAGATTACCTTGATAAAATGGTTGATGACAGCTACGGCGCGCGGCTGGACGCTCTTGGCGAGAATAACATAATCAAAGCGTTCGATAACGGTTATGAGAGCGGCATTGATACACTTTCAAATTATTTTGAACCGGATAATCCCAAAAAGTTTTCGGACATAATGCATCAATGGCTTGCAACCGATACTGTAAGCGATTGTTTTTCCGCATTATCAAAAGTGGTAAACCTCCGAAATACCGTATCTTCAATTGGTAACGAGCTTATGGACATACAAGTTGCGACTGAAACAAATAACGGCTACTGCGAGATGCTTGACTATCTCGAGAAAAACTGTATAAGCAGTAATGTCCGTCTTGCGGCGCGGGAAATAAAAAATGAAATAAACAGTTCTGTCACAAAAAATCTTCTGTCATTAAGTGCTTCATTAGCTATATCCAAAGGTAATGATAAGATTGTAGACTGGACGACAAAAAATATACGCGATACTATTATGGGATCGGATTTCTTTGTAAAACTTGGGTACGATATGGGCATATTCGTTTCAAACGAGTTGCTTCATGCAAGCGATTCTCTTAAATGCGGCGATAATATACGTTTACTGTCATATATTTCGGTAGCTATGACATCGAATATAACCGATATTCATAATAAATTTTTAACAGAACAAAATCCTGCTGTAAAAGAAGAATATGCGAAAAAGCTTATTCAGCAATACAATCTTCTTATTTTAGCACGAAAAGCCGGCGAAGAAAATTATTATCAAACATACAAATATAATCCTGCAAATTTCGGTGCAATCAGGAAACTATTTGGGGGGGATGATAAAACCGCAACATATGAGCAATGGTATAATGACACGATGGAATGGCTTGATGAAGCAAAAGGCAAGCCGGAAGAATCCAAACCTATAAATCCAAACGCCGAGTATGAAGTTGCAAGCCAGATCAGCCTCATGGATAATTCGGCAATACAGTTAGCCTCCGAGGGCACACCATATACCGCAGGGGAATTTTATGCTTTATTTGCGGATAAAGCATTTGCGGACGCAGTGATATACTCACTCGGCGCAGATGTTGAAAATACCGATTGGAATATAATTACACATGAGGCGGTTGAACAGCTTGACGTATTATGTAGTGGCAGTAATGATACAATAACAGATATAACAGGTATTTCCGCATTGCCGGGATTAGAGCATATAGATTTGTCCAATCAAAATATTCATGGGCTGCCTGATGAAATCACGTCGCTTGAAAACCTTAAAAGTATAAATTTATACAACAACGGATTAACAGAATATCCGAACATATTGAATGAAATATCGTCACTTGAAAGCGTCGGAATGGGGTATAATCTTCTGACCGAAATGCCGTATGTACCAGATAATATAGAAATAGATGTCACAGGTAATTTGTTAAATCCCGGCTCTTACGAAGAACAACGATATTTATACTGCAATATGCCGATAATATATAACGAGAACGCTGATATATTTGATATGATAACTGTTAAAGATATGTATGGCGGTGAGTACAGCTATAACGGAACTGATTTGTTTGTTGATGGTGTATCAATAAGTAAAGGCGAATATATTGATTTAAGCGGAGAGAGTATATCAGTGAGTGTAAACAACAGCAGTAATCCGAACGCGCAGGTTAATATCGTTATCGACATAACCGAAACAGCAGAATATACGGAGGATAAGTTTAGAGAGACGTTTCCTGATGAACGGGTAAGAACAGCTATATTAGAAGCATTGGGAATGGATACGGATAACATTGATTATTCAGCAATTACCGATGTGTCTTTAGCTGAAATATCCGCTATGGACATATCGAGCGCGGTGGATTTAACAGGTATAGGACTTTTGAAGGGACTCAATTCACTTACTGTGGCAAATTCAGAATTTGAAATACTGCCGGCAGCACTGTCAAGTTTGAGTAATCTTCAGACACTAAGTTTACGCGGTTCGAAAATATCCTCTCTAAGCGGCATTTCACGATTGCAGTCACTTGATAGCCTTGATATTTCCGAGTGCACACAGCTTAGCGATATATCTGAAATAAAGAATATTCCGAAACTTGAATCGCTGTATGCGGACGGTCTTGTAAAGTCTGATATATTAAAGCTTGTAACTGAATTGCCTAATATACATACATTATCAGTAAGCGGTAATCAGATTGATGATATAGAACCTATTCTTGGACGTAAATTTAATTATCTCAACATACAGGGCAATTATATCGACGAGAGTGTACTGGAAAGCGAATATCTTGAACAACTTTCTGAGAGCTGTATTAAACTCTCAGCATTGCCTCAAATAAACAGTCTCGTCAGTGCTGTGGCATTAAACGGAGATGTTGCTGATATTACGATAGAAAATGAAACAAATACTATTTTTGAGGATATAACCTTAATTACTGCCCATTACAGAAACGGTCAGTTGATGGAGTGTGTAACAGAGCCGATTTCTCGCTTAGAAATTGACGGAGTGTTACATATTGAAGCTCAACTGTCCGACGTTGAGCCGGATGATACGGTGAAGTGTCTAATTTGGAGCAGCATGGACGGTATGATACCAATATCACGGGCGTTTGAGGTATAGATTACTATAAAGTTTATATTGGTTTCAGCGCCCAAAATATCTTCTAAATAGTGGCACATATATGGAGAAAGAAGGCATATCGCCATTCAAGCGATATGCCGTTTCTTGTACCCTGTCCGACAGCCTGTCATAAAATTATTGATTATACTGTCTTATGTCATGCCATCGTGTTGGCGCCGTTTTTTGCTTTTTATTTCCGCCGATATTGCGTTGTCATTTTAACGGACCGGATATTTATTGTATCGTAAAAATATACAAATTGCCACGATTTTTTTTATTTTCTGCGCAGTATTATTAATAAAAATATCTTAAAAACATACATAAATATTGATTTTTTAGATGTTTTGTGGTATAATAACCTCACGAAACAAAACGAAATCAAGGATTTCTGTGTTTCGGAGAACATTGTATCATAACGCTGCCGCATTGCAGTTATGGTATAATACGTTTATAGATTAATCTATGAAAAATTAATAGCGATAAAATTTATTTACGGAACTTAGAAGGGATTGGTGAAACATTATTGAAATTAAATCTTGATTTTACAGATTATAACGCAAAAACACTGCTAAAGGATTGGTGGCAGACTGTTCTCGGGCACCTTAAACAGGTTCAAAGCGCTCTGAATTCCAATGACGACGCTCTTTTAAACGAAGCGTCCGAGCGCAAGACCGCCGATACCAGGCTGGAGCAGAGCATTTCCACAGAAAGAAACGCGCGCGTTTCCGATACGTCGTCTGTGCGGACCGCAATAAACAACAAAGCCCGGACTGCGACGCTTGTTGTAGCGGCGTCAGACAGCGGCGCGAAATCCAAAGCCGCGGCGGATTACGTCTGCGACGGCACGTCCGACCAGACGGAAATAAACAATGCCATAACCGCTCTGCCATCGGGCGGCGGGAAGGTGCTGCTTTTGGAGGGCACGTATAACATAAGCGGCACGATCACCGTCGGCAAAGCCGGCGTGACGATTGAGGGCATGGGCGCGGGCACGGTGCTGAAACGAAAGACCACATCGGATCTGATAAAAATTAATGCCAATAATTGCGCCTTGTCATATTTTTGCATTGACGGAGCAGACACGACGACGTCAAACTCGGTCGGCGGCATAAGCTCCGATTACGGCCCGATGATATCGCATTTAACGATTTCCGAATACGGAGCCGCAATACGCGTAAACAACGGCGCTGTTATTATCGGCTGTGTGCTCTCGACTAAGAGCTTTGTCTGCGTATTCGCGGGAACGGACTGCATAATCGCCCATAACCGTATCAATGGCACGGACAACCCCGTGCAGGGTATTCAGGTATACGGAAAGACGGCTGTGATTGGTAACTATATCGACAGCACGGGCATCGGGATCCAGACGTATAACCAATACAATAAAATCGCCGATAATTTTATTACCGGCTGTACCAAGTCGATTAACGTTGAGGGCACGTACAACGACATATCCGATAATTTTATCTTCGGTACAAATTATACGAATTTGGGCGGCAATACGAATACGTTCAGCAATAACCGGTACCAGTAAGGAGGCGTAATATGAAATACAGATTTTACGGAGACGAATTACAGCTTGTGAAATACGAGCTGACGGTAGCGGACGCGCCGACGCATGACGGCAGTCCGGCTGTGTATTTAGCGGCAAGCGATAAAGAGCGGGACGAGCTCCTTAAAAGCTATCCCGACGCGGCTGTAGCTGAGGTCGACAACACCGGCTATGAATGGCTTGACGGCATGATATTTACGCAGGAGCAGCTGCGCGCGGGAGAGCTGGAAAAGGCGATTGAAATGGGCGGGGAAGCGTACAATGAGATGAAAAACGCGCCCACTCAGGAGGAAATCAATGCAATGCTTATGCTGGAAATAGCGAAGATAAAGGCGGGTGGTATGAATGAGTAAGGCGCTGATAAAGATGTACTACCGTATGGGGATTTATTCCGCCGCGGATCTGGACACGTTCGTCAAGGCGGGGTATATAACGGAAAAGGAAGCGAAGGAGCTCATGCAAGCTTGACAAAAAATAACATAATATGCTAAAATGGTATTGACAAGAGAATACAGATAAGGACGTTAAGGGCGGTTTTGTCACTCTCTGAATAAGGGGGTGATGTTATGGACATGAATTTACTTATGCAACTTATTATTGTAATTGTTGTATTTGAAATCATTAAGTACATAAAAAAGTAGCCGCCCCGTGTCCAAGGATAGCGGCTACATAGCCAAAACTCTCGGACAAAACCGCCTTTAAAGCGGCGTCCTTATTCTATATTCATTATACGATAAATTATCGTGCTTGTCAATACCCTGTGCGGAAAATTTCGCGCGGGGTATTTTTATGCGGAAACGGAGGTAATTTTAACAGAAAAATATTGGAAAAAGTAAATCTTTTATACACGGCGGCGCTATTGGGCGCGCCGCCGTTTTTTATGTACTCAATACAAATTTTTAATTTTGATAACATATTCCGTTCCCCAGTCAAAGGACGCTTCCTCCATGTGCGCTTCGATCCCGCCCTGCTTCATTACGTCAAGCGCGTGATTCACGGTATTTTTAAAT
Organism: uncultured Clostridia bacterium; assembly: GCA_947626135.1. Classification (GTDB taxonomy): domain Bacteria; phylum Bacillota; class Clostridia; order UBA1381; family UBA1381; genus 12844. The sequence continues at coordinate 106,091 of CANQQZ010000008.1, read as the reverse complement.
ACCTTTATATCCTTTACGGACGCGACTTTTAAATTCTTGTCGCGCTTAAAGCCTTCATCGTTCATAATGCGTATCAGTTCCTCGGTTTGCGCGACATTGAGCTTTTCCCGGCAAATGCTGCGTATGACCTCCACCTGCTCGTCCTCCGTTTTCAGCGACAGCAGCGCGCGGGCATGGCGCTCGGAAAGGTTATAGTCGCGTATGAGCTTTTTTACAAGCGGCGACAGCTTCAGAAGCCGCAATTTGTTGGCTACCGCCGACTGGCTTTTTCCGATATTCTCCGCAAGCTCCGTCTGGGTTATTCCGCGGTTGCGTATGAGATTACGATAGCTCTCGGCTATCTCAAAAAAAGACAGGTCCTCACGCTGCAAATTTTCCAGGAGAGCCAGAATCGCGCTTTTATCCGTATCCGCCTCCATTATTACAGCCGGAATTTCCGTGAGTCCGGCAAGCTGAGCCGCTCTGTACCGGCGCTCTCCGGCGATAAGCTCGTATCCGCCGCGTATGCTTCTTACCGTTACGGGCTGTATAAGTCCGTATTCCTTTATGGAATTTGTCAGTTCCTCCATTGCCTTTTCATCAAAGTAACGGCGCGGCTGGTTTCTGTTCGGAGCAATCTGCGACAGCGGCAGCATAAGTATCTGCGGTCCCTCGCCGTCCTCTCTTTTTTTGCGAAAACCAAACATTCCCGTCAGCTCCTTTGTAATAAAAATTAAAGAGTAATTCAACAGGCGGCGCGCTGATGTGGTTCCGACGGTTTAACCGCCTTTTCAAAGCTGTAAATTCCGGCGCCGCCCGCTGATTACCCTCGGTGGTGGAAGGTGTAAGACATTTGGGGGTAGGCGGAGCCTTGGGGAAGCTCCGCTTGAAATGTACCTTTTGATACTGTTTGTCTTACAAGTACATTATAGCAGGGGTTTTAAAAAAAATAAAGCAAATTCGTATTCCATAATTCGCTTTATTACGTCATTTTTTTCTTATTTTCGCATTTTATAGCATTGTTCGACAGACATTTTTGCCGCTATTGCGGGTTTTCTGGGGAAACGTGTCGGAGTTTGTCGCACTTTTTTTACGCAGATTATCTTATGACGCAAATCTGTAAAGGGAATTTCCGCCTCCATAACCTCTTCTATGCTGCCTCCCATTATCGCTATCACGCGTTTGGCGTCGGAGAGCTCCTCATCCGCAAGCGGACCCTTCATCGCGAGAAAATACCCGCCCGCGCGGACATACGGTATGCACCATTCCGAGAGCGTTCTCATCCTCGCAACGGCGCGGGACACGACTGTGTCAAAGGCGGCGCGGTACTCGGTTCTATGCGCGAAATCCTCGGCTCTGCCGTGAATAAATTCTATCCCGTCAAGTCCAAGCTCCTCCGACACAGCCTTTAAAAACGTCACGCGTTTATTAAGCGAGTCAAGCAGCGTGAGCTGTATTGCAGGACGCGCGATTTTAAGGACAAGCCCCGGGAATCCCGCGCCTGTGCCCACGTCAAGCACGCGCCCGCCCACGCGTCCCGTTAAAAGCGCTGTGAGGCTGTCAAGAAAATGCTTGACAGCGACGCCCTCGTCGTCCGTTATCGCGGTAAGATTCATTCGTTCGTTCCATTCCCTGAGAATACGCGCGTATTCGATAAGCCGGTCTGTCTGATCATCATCGAGCCCGGCGCCCAAAAGCGCTGAGCCCGTTTTTATTAGGTCTTTCATATTTATCCCAAAATTCTCTCTATCATATCCGCCAGCTCCGCGGCTTTGGCGGTTATATACTCGATATCGTCGCCCTCAATCATGACCCTGACAAGCGGCTCCGTTCCCGATGCGCGGATAAGGACGCGCCCGTTATCGGCAAATTCCTCTTCAAGCGCCTTGCATGCATTTCTTATCTCGGCGTTATTCATATAATCGCCCGTATGCTCGGGCTTGACCGCCGCGTTTTTGAGCACCTGTGGCAGCACACGAACAATAGACGCCGCCTCTGACGCGGTTTTTCCTGTCTTCTTGAGCACCGAAAGGAATTGCAGCGCCGACACAAGACCGTCTCCGGTGGTGTTATAATCAAGGAAGATAATATGCCCCGACTGTTCTCCGCCTATATTGTAGCCCTTGGCGAGCATTTCCTCGAGAACATACCTGTCTCCCACCTTTGTCCGCGGTATGTTTATGCCCATCTTTTTGCCCGCGTTGAACAATCCGAGATTGCTCATTACGGTCGCGACAAGCGTGTTTTGCTTCAATGTGCCGTTTTTGCGCATGAAATCGGCGCAGACCGCCATGACCTGGTCGCCGTCTATAATATTTCCCTTTTCATCAACCGCGAGCATTCTGTCCGCGTCGCCGTCAAAGGCTATTCCCACATCCGCTCCGATAGACGTGACATACGCCTGAAGGCTCGCCATATGCGTTGAGCCGCACTGGTCGTTGATATTTACGCCGTCGGGCGTATTATGTATAGCCTCCACCTGGGCTCCGAGCTTATTAAGCGCCTTAAAAGCCGTTTCGTAAGCCGCTCCGTTCGCGCAATCAATAGCAATCTTCATGCCGTCGAGACGGCAGTCAACCGTAGAAATGGCAAACGAAACATAGTCCTCAACAGCATTGTGATTGGCGCTGACATAGCCTATCCTGCCGTGCGTGGGCAGGGTGTCTATCGTATTTTCACCCAATATATACGACTCTATCTCGTTTTCTATTCCGTCGCTGAGCTTATATCCGTCACCGTTGAAAAATTTAATACCGTTATACTCGCACGGATTATGCGACGCGCTTATAACCACGCCGGCGTCCGCCTTATACTTCCGCGTGAGATACGCAACCGCCGGCGTCGGGATAATTCCCAGCGGTATTACCTTGGCTCCCACCGAACATAAACCCGCCGTCAGTGCCGCCTCGAGCATGTCTCCCGATTTTCTCGTGTCCTTGCCTATCAATATCCTCGGGCGGCGCGACGTGTGCTTAGTCAGCACGTAAGCGCCCGCCTGACCGGTCCTGAACGCAAGATCGGCTGTCAGCTCCGTGTTCGCCACGCCGCGTATTCCGTCCGTTCCGAATAGCTTTCCCATGTTAACTCCCTCCGTAGGTTTTATATTAATAAAATTATATACCATTTTTAATAAAATGTAAATATTTTTTTGGATTACAAATTTTTTTAAAAAAATATAAAAAAGCTATTGACAAATATATAATACGGTTGTATTATATATTTATAACACAGCTGTATTATTTAAAAGGAGGCATTTTAAAATGCAGGTAACAAAAAGGCTGCCCGACACAGAGCTTGAAATCATGAAGGTGATCTGGGCAAACCCCTCGCCGATTTCGACGAACGACATAAAAATCATTCTGGAGCGGGAAAGACCATGGAACACCGCGCCGCTGCAAACGCTTTTAAACCGCCTTATAGAGCGCGGGTTTTTAAAGGCGGGCAAAGACGGAAAGCGGAAAACATACGAGCCGCTTGTGGACGAGGAAAGCTATCTGGCGATGGAGAACAAATCGTTTCTCGCGCGTCTGAACAACAACTCGGTAACAAAGCTGGTCGCCTCGCTGTATAATTCAAATTCAATAACGGAGGATGACCTGGAGGATTTGCGCCGGTTCATATCGAACCACACGGAGGAATGATGATATGGAAGCTTTATTTTTAAATTTACTCGCGCTGACGGGTCCGGTATCCGCGCTTATCGCGCTGCTGCTCGCAATCACGCCGCTTATGCGCAGGTCATACGCGGCTAAATGGCGGCAGTATATGTGGATTTTCTGCGCCGTAAGGCTTCTTTTTCCGGTCAAGCTCTTTTCGTCGAGTCTGTACACGATTGAGCTTCCGCCCGAAAGCGCGGCGGCAGCGCCGTCCTCAGCCGCCGCGGCAATCACACCGCCGGATTTTAATCCGCTGACAATTCTTGCGGCTGTATGGCTTTTCGGAGCGGCGGTGTTTCTGACGGCGCAGCTTGTTTCGTATATCGCATTCCGGCATAACATAAAACGGCTCGGCGCGATATGCTCAAACGAGGAAACGGTAAAAATATTCACAGTCTCAAAGGCGGCTATGGGTATTAAGGGTAAAATCAGCCTGCGGATTTGCAGAACGCTCAAATCGCCGATGGTTACGGGGTTTTTTAATCCTGTGCTGCTCCTGCCGCGCGAGGATTACGGCGCGGATGAGGCGGAGATAATTATTCGCCACGAGCTTATCCATTTCAAAAAGCACCATTTATGGCATAAGCTTCTACTGCTTTTAACGAAATCGGTAAGCTGGTTCAATCCGTTCGTATACGCGATGTTCCGCGCAGCGGACAAGGATATGGAGCTGGCATGCGACGACGAGGTGATACGCGGCAGCGATTACGCGTTCCGCCGCCGTTACTGCGAGACTATCCTAAACGGCATACATAAGGAGCGCGGATGCGCGAACGCGCTGACGACGTGCCTTAACGTCAGTAAGAAAACGCTTATGGACCGGTTCGGAAATATCCTGAACACGGGCGTTAAAAAGAACGGCGTTATTATATGCCTTGCCGTCAGCGTATCGCTCATAGCGGGCGGCGCGCTTGTGTCGTTCGCGGAGGGCAGAGTGTCCGGCGAATTATCGGAGGCATTCGACTATGAGCCCGAAGCCGTAATGGACGCGGTTATAAACGCCGCGGCGGCGCAGCCTCCGGCAAATCAGCCCGATAAGGAGCCCGCGGCGGTATATCCCGACGGGCATGGGCAGTCAGAGCCGGACGCGGATATTGACTACGGCGCGGCTGATGAGTATGACGAAGCCGGGGACATTCCCGGACGCGTATATGACGATCCCGAGCCGTATGAAAACACGCCGGCGTATGAAGGAGCCGAAGCATATGTGACGGAGCCGGAGGTATCCGGTGAAATCCGGTCCGGCGGAACGCAGCCGTATTCCTCATCGGAGAGCGGCGGCGAGCCCGAATACGCAGATATAAGCATAGACGAGAGCCGCAGCTTCGAGGGCGAGGAAATCACGGGCGGCAATTCCCGCACAATCACCGTTGAAACGGGTGAAACCGTTGACAGCGGCGACAGCTTTACGGCGTATATACACGCCGACGATAACGGCTATGAATTGGTGAGGACAGAGGAATAAAATATATAGTATAGGTAAAAGGAGTATTTAATTATGAAAAAATTGATTTTGGCGATTGCTGCGGTCACGGCTTTCGGCGCGACCGCAGCTTACGCGGCTGGCGATACCGCGGAAATCGAGATCACGCAGAGCCGCTGCTTTGAGGGCGAGGAAATCACGGAAGCGAATTCACACCTTATCACAGCCGCCGGAGCCGACAAGATAACGGGTCCCGGCGCGTTCACCGCATATGTCGCCTCGGAGGGCAGCGGATACAGGATAGTTCGGGCGGAAAAGGCGGATTGACGGCGGAGCCGGACAGGAGGAAACGGAAATGAAAAGGGTTAAAAGGGTTAAAAGGATAATATCGGCAATCACAGCCGCCGCGTTATGCGCGGCGGCGGTACCGGCGGCTGTGGCGGGCGGATATTATTCGGATGTTGACGATAACGCGTACTACGCGACGGCGGTCGAGCGGCTGACGGATTTCGGCGTTATGCGCGGGTACGAGGACGGCACGTTCCGTCCGGAGAACACGCTGACGCGCGCGGAGGCGGCGGCGCTTATATGCATGGCGCAGAATCAGCGCCCGGAATGGTCGGTAAAGGACAATGATCTGGCAATCATAAAGGACGTTAACGGAAAAAGCAGCGCCGTGAAAAGCTTCAGCGTAAGCGGCATACCGGGTTTTGCGGACGTCGGAAGGGATCACTGGGCGTATCTGTACATACTGCTCGCGATAAGCAATAACAAAAGGATATTGCAGGGCGACGGCAGCAGATGGTTTTATCCCGAGAACACAGTGACGTACCGGGAGTTTCTGAAAATGTGCGTGGGACTGCTCGGATATTACCAAAGCGCGGACAGCAAGGGCGGTTATCCGGACGGGTATATAGCCCAGGCGCAGGAGCTGGGGCTTACCGACGGGCTCGGCGATGTGGACTATGCGTCGGAGCTTATACGCTCGGACGCGGCGGTTATTCTGGAAAACACGCTCGAAACGCCGGTCGCTGTGACGAGCTGGAACGCGCAGGACGGCGAAACGACGGACGTGCCGCAGGACGGCGAGGGCGGACGATATATTACGCCGCTGATATTGTATTTTAATATTTACAAAATCACCGCCTCGGCGGCGGGGTCGGAAACGAAGCCCGAACCGCCGTATGTAAGCGATGAGGCATACGCGGAAGCGGCGGCGGATCTAAAGGCGATGAAAATCATAGACGATGATTTTGAGCCGGACAAGGAGGTTACGCGCGGGGAATTCGCGAAATACGCGCGAGCAATGCTGTACCCGAGCGATGAGGAGGTCACATCGGAATACCGCGGGGAGCTTACGGATGTGGACGGCGGCAGAAACGATATTTATTTCATGCTCAACCGCGGGTGGATGGAGATAAAATCCGAGCTCCTTTTCGGCACGGACGATAAGATAACATTCAACGACGCGGCTTACACGCTGGGGCGCATGACGGTAAAATACGGCTCTTACTTCGGGGAGGACGCGTATAAAAACGGCAGTGAGGCTGTTGAAAACGGAATCACTAAGGGTATCGAAAACGCGGAAAACAAGCGCCCGGGAGATACCGTTACGGGACGCGAGGCGGCAATCATGCTGCACAATTGTCTCGATATGCCGACCACGCTGGACAAGGGCGTTGAGGGAAACACGTTCAGGAACAAGCTTAACGGCGGCGGCGGAATAAAAAGAATTGAGGACAAGGGCGAAAAGGTCGCGGAGTTCAAGGACGTTACGGTGCCGGTATATTCGTCGTTCACACAGCTTGGCGCTAAGCTTTGCTCGATCAATGTCCCGTCGCACAAGGATATAATAGTGTCGCTCGACGATCCGCCGGAATATGTGGATTACTGCGTGGACGTTATCTCGAAAGCGCCGAGCAGATACGGCGACAGCTTTACGGCAATGGAGGGGCATATGCCGGGAATATGGCAGGCCCCGGGCGATATAATCGCTTACGATAACACGGAAACGTCAGACGCAGCGGGGGATTCGGAGTATACGCTTTATATCACCTCGTCGAGCGCGCCGGTAACGGTAAGCGGAACGGTGTATGTAAGAGACGCCGTTACTGAGTAAAATCGGGATAGGAGGAAACGGAAATGAAAAGGGTTAAAAGGGTTAAAAGGATAATATCGGCAATCACAGCCGCCGCGTTATGCGCGGCGGCTGTACCGGCGGCTATGGCGAACGGATATTACGCGGACGTTAACGATAGCGCGTACTATGCGACAGCAGTCGGGCGGCTGGCGGATTTCGGCGTTATGCGCGGGTACGAGGACGGCACGTTCCGTCCCGACAACGTGGTAACGCGCGCGGAGGCGGCGGCGCTGATGTGCGCCGCGAAAAACGAGCGCCCCGAATGGTCGGAGGACGGCGATTATGTGCAGCTTATGCCGATAACGAATACCAATTACACCGGCAGCTTTCCCGCCACGGAAATCACCGGATTCCCGGACGTGAGCGGTGAGCACTGGGCTTATCTGTATATCGCGGCGGCGCAGAAGCTTACCCCCGCGCCGATAAAGGGATACGAGGACGGAACATTCCGACCGGACGATACGGTAACGTATCAGGAATTTATAAAAATGTGCCTGAGTATGCTTGGCTACGATCCGTTCGCGGAGGAAAAGGGCGGATACCCCGAGGGATATCTCGCGCAGGCTAAGGATTCGGGACTTACGGACGGGCTGGGCAGCTTTGACCCGGGACGCGGGCTCATGCGCTCCGACGCGGCGGTCATTCTGGCGAATACGCTCGAAACGCCGGTAGTGGGCATGGGCGAGGCGGTATTTGACGAGAACGGAGCAGTCTCGTTCCCGCCGAAAATCATGGACGGCACGGGCGGATATTATCAAACGCCTCTGACGATGTTTTTCAACATCTATAAGGTGACAGCCTCGGCTGTCGGCTCCGGGGACGCGCCGGAGCCGCGGATAAGCGAAAGCGCTTACGCGGAGGCGGAAAAGGATTTGAAGGCGCTGGAGATCATCGGCGGGGACTTTGACCCCGAAAAGGAAATCACCCGCGGAGAGTTCGCGAAATACGCGCGCTCCCTTATGTATCGCACGGGCGAGGAAATCGTATCGCGGTACGATATGACCGACGCGAAGGGCGATAACGATATTCACACTATGGTCAGATGCGGATATATGGAGCCGGAAACGGAAACGCTGTTCGGCGCCGCGGAGCCGGAAACGCGTCTCGATATGTACAGGACGCTTATAAATATGCTCTACAGAAAACAGGGACGGAGAATGAACCAGACAGAGCTTTTAAACAGCGCGAAGGAGTTCGGGCTGGACAAGGGCATCGATAATTTCGCCGATCTGAATCTGAGCCGCAATATTACGGGGCGCGAAATGGCTGCCGCGCTGCATAACGCCCTCGACGCGGACAGGAAAATGAATCCGTTGGATGAGGACGCTTCGGAAAAGCTGCGCGACATGCTCAACAATAACGTCACAAAGGCGGTTATATCCGACAAGGGCGAAAAGGTATTTGAGTTTAAGGACGTGGAATTAAAGGCGTTTGAGGAAACGAAAATCGGCACGGTCGATATAAGCAAATTCGGAAAGGCGGACATAATGCGGGTCACCGTTTCGCTCGAGGACGCGCCGGCATACTGCGACTATTACATATCGACTCAGGACGATGTGTCCGGCGCGGGGATAGACACGCCGTTTATGTGCGGCGATATGTTTATGGAGCGCGGTGGAGGCGGGAATAAGTGGGAGGTGTATATTTCCTGCTCGCCCGTATCTGCAAAGGTAAGCGGCGCGGTATATTTGACGGAAATCAAATGAATCTGCGCCCGACGCATTGACGTATACTTTCTGTTTTTTCGCTTGCGCATTTATGCGGCATATGATATAATTAAGAAAATATGTTCGGGAAGCGGGGCGATGTTAATGGAGGATATACTTGACGGATTAAACGCGGCGCAGCTTGAAGCCGTAACGGAAACGGAGGGCTTTGTGCGCGTAATCGCGGGAGCGGGAAGCGGAAAGACGCGCGCCTTATCGCACCGGTTCGCTTATCTCGTCAACGAGCTGGGCATAATGCCCGGAAATATTCTGTGCGTGACCTTTACCAATAAATCCGCCAACGAAATGCGCCGGCGCATACACGCGCTCACCGGCGATAACGATACCGGATATATCAACACCTTCCACGGCTTCTGCGTGTCGGTTTTGCAGGAGGACTGCAACGCCGTGCAGTACCCAAAAAGCTTCCTTGTCCTTGACAACTCGGATATAGATTCCATGCTGCGCATCATATACGAGGAGAGGGGTCTGACGCTGAGGAATATGACTTTCTCACGGGCGCGCGATATGATAGAGATACGGAAAATTTTCAAGGAGCCCGAATACTATGAGGACATGATTACGATGTCGCCCGACACGCTGCGCAAAAAATACGAAAACGCGACGGAAACTACCGATATAATTTTCTACGGCTATCTTTATCAGGAAAAGAAATGCTTCGGGCTGGACTATAACGATTTGATAAAATTCACGCTTTATATATTTGAGCAGAGCGAGGAAATAAAGCTCAAATGGCAAAAGCGGCTCGAATACATTATGATAGACGAGTTTCAGGACATCGACGATTTGCAGTACAGACTTATGGAGGCGCTTTGCGGGTACCATAAAAATCTGTTTATCGTCGGCGATCCCGACCAGACAATATACACGTGGCGCGGCGCGAACGTGAAGTATCTGCTCGATTTTGACAAGGCGTTTTCGGGCGTTAAAACGATTATGATGACGCAGAATTACCGTTCCTCACCGCAGATACTGGCGGCGGCAAACTCGCTGATAAGCAAAAATTCCCACAGGATAGAAAAGGAGCTGATACCGACCCTGCCGGACGGCGCGGCCGTCGTATGTCATCATGCCGAAACGGCGGAAAAGGAAGCGGAATGGATCGCCGGGAAAATAAAGGAGCTCACGGAGGGGGAAGCGTCCCACGACGGCATAGCCGTACTCTATCGGTCGCATTATATAACGCGCAGCGTCGAGGATGTGTTCCTTCGCGAAAAAATTCCGTATGTAATCTACAGCGGAGTGCAGTTTTTTGAGCGCATGGAAATAAAGGACGCGCTGTCGTATCTGAGAATGATAGTGTATAAGGACGATTTATCGTTTCTGCGCATAGTAAACGTTCCGAAGCGAAGCATAGGGAAACGGCGCGTTGAATTTTTGCGGGAATACGCGGAAAAAAATAATTGCACGCTGTACGACGCGCTTAAAATCAATCTCGGCGATCCAGTTTTCCAAGGCACAAAAGCCGCGGGATTTGTAAAGCTTATAGAGCGGTTTTCCGAGAATTACGAGCAGCGGACGGTTTCCGAGCTGCTCTCGGATATTTTAAACCGCAGCAAATATGAGGAGATGCTTAGAACGGAGGGCTCGCAGGAGCGGCTCGATAATCTTGCCGAGCTGAAGCAGTCGGTATATGAATACGAAATATCCTGCGGCGAGGAAAGCACTCCGGAGCATTACCTTGCTCATGTCGCGCTGTTTACAAATTCCGACGCGCCCGTCTCGGGCGGCAAGGTGAAGCTTATGACCGTACATACGGCTAAAGGTCTTGAGTTCCCGTATGTTTTTCTCTGCGGCATGAACGAGGGAATGTTCCCTTCCGGAAAAACGGGCACAATGCAGGCTATGGAGGAGGAACGGCGGCTCGCGTTCGTCGCGCTCACGCGCGCCGAAAAGGGCTTGTATATCACGGAGGCGCAGGGACGGAATTTTGACGGCTCGCCGCGGTATCCGTCAAGATTTATTCTCGATATAGACGACGGGCTTATGGAGCATGTACCAAAGCCCGACGAAGGACTTGTGGAGCACGCGCTCCGTTACATCACCGTCACCAACCGCCTTATGGCGCCGCCAGCCGATGATATATTCGAAGCGGGCGCGCGCGTCAGCCACGCGATATTCGGCAGCGGGACCGTTCTGAAGGCGGACACGGCAGGCGGCGCATACTCGATACAGTTCGATAAATTTGAAACGCCCCGAAGCATATCCTTCAGGGCGAAGCTGCGGGGAGCCGATTAATTTCAGGCTCCCCCGCCGAATATTTTATTCGCGTAATTTACGCTTGCGAGCGCGTCGGCGCAATATGCGTCGGCGCCTATCATGTCGGCATATTCCTGCGTCACGACGGCGCCGCCGACGAACACCTTCACATCCAGCCCCTTACTGCGGATAAGCTTTATCGTGCGCTCCATACCCGCAACGGTGGTGGACATCAGCGCGGATAAGCCGCACATATGGGCATCATGCTCAATAAGAGCGTCAACTATTTTTTCCGCCGGAACGTTTCTGCCCAAATCAATCATTTCATAACCATAATTTTCAAGCAGAGTTTTTACTATATTCTTGCCTATATCGTGAATATCGCCCTCGACCGTGGCTATCACGATTTTGCCGCGCGGCTCGCGCCTGCCGCCGGACGCTTCGATTTTTTCCTTGATTGCCTCGAATGCGTTCGATACCGTGTCCGCGCTCATTATAAGCTGCGGCAGAAACGCCGTGCCCTTTTCAAACCGCGCTCCCACGTCGTTCAGCGCGGGAATAATCGTGTTGTTGACGATTTCCATCGGTTCGACAGTCTCGAGCATTTTTTTCGCTATATTGTACGAGCCCTCATAAAGTCCGTTTATAACCGCGGAATACAGCTCGTTATGCTCCTCCTTTTCCTCGGCTTTTTCGCCGTAAGCCCTGATATAATCGCCGCAGCTTTCGTCAAGGCAGGTGAGCGCCCTGTACGCGCGGCTCACGCTCATCATGGCGTCCGAGCAGGGATTTATTATACAGGCGTCGAGTCCGTTATGAAGCGCAAGCGCGAAAAATGTGCTGTTGATGTACTCGCGCCGGGGCAGTCCGAATGATATATTTGACACTCCCAAAACCGTCTTGACGCCGAGCTTTTCCTTTATCAGGCGAACCGCCTTTATCGTCTCGGCAGCCTCGGTCTGCTGCGCCGAAATCGTCAGACAGAGCGCGTCTATAAGAAGATATTTTTTGTCTATGCCGAATTCGGCAGCCCGGTTCACGATCCTTTCGGCTATCCTCAACCGTCCCTCGGCAGTCGGAGGGATCCCGTCATCGTCAAGGCACAGTCCCACTACAGCCGCGCCGTATTTCTTCGCTATGGGAAATATCACATTCATAACGTCTTCCTTGCCGTTTACGGAATTGAGCAGCGCGCGTCCGTTATAAACGCGCAGCGCCCGCTCGAGCGCCGCGGGATCGGATGAGTCAATCTGAAGGGGCAGATTGACCGACGCGCTTACGGCTTTAACCACGCGCTCCATCATTTGCGGCTCGTCTATCTCCGGCAGTCCGACATTTATGTCAAGCACATGAGCGCCCGCCTCATATTGCTTTACGGCTTCGTTTACAATGTAATTTATATCGCTGCTTCTGAGCGCTTCCTTGAATTTTTTCTTGCCCGTCGGGTTAATACGCTCTCCGATAATAACCGGGCGCTCATCAAGGCTCACAAGACGCGAATACGAGCAGATAACGGCTTTGTCCGTGCCCTGTATTCCCGGCGCGTATCCGCCGCACGCCTTGACCACCGCCGCGATATGCGCGGGAGTCGTGCCGCAGCAGCCTCCGATCACGCTGACGCCGTTTTTCGCCATATCCTCGCACAGACGGGCAAACTCTTCGGGTGAAACGTTATAAACGGTATCGCCGTTTATAATTTCGGGCAGTCCGGCGTTGGGCTGCGCCATACACGGCACCGACGCCGTTTTTATCAGTTCCGCCATCATCGGCGCGATAGAATCGGGACCCAAGCCGCAGTTTATGCCCACGCAGTCCGCGCCTATGCCCTCAAGTATGGCAGCCATAATTTTTACGTCCGCGCCGGTCAGCGTTTTGCCGGTCTCGTCGAAGGTCATCGTGCAAAACACCGGCAGGCTTGTACTTTCCTTCGCCGCAAGCACCGCCGCCTTTGCCTCAAGAGTGTCGGACATCGTTTCTATTAAAATAAAATCCGCGCCGTATTTTTCGGCGTATGAGCAAACCTCCCTGAATCCGCCGCAGCAGTCGTCGAAGGACAAATCTCCCAGCGGCTCCAAAAGCCGTCCGGACGGTCCTATGTCAAACGCAACATATTTATCCTCAAATTCCGATGCCGCCTCCCTCGCTATCCTGACCGCCGCGGCGCATATTTCCTCCAATGAATATTCGCCTGTTTCCGCCTTGAACGGATTCGCGCCGAAGGTGTTCGTCGTTACGATATCGCAGCCCGCGGACAAATAATCGCGGTGGATCTTCCTTATGATTTCCGGATGCTCTATGTTCAGAAATTCACCGCTCCTGCCGCGCGAATCCCATTCGCTCTGCAAAGCCGTACCCATTGCCCCGTCGAAAAACAGTATTTCCTTACCGAGTTTTTTCAGTATATCCATAAAATTACTCCTGAAATAAGCTGTTTATCACAGCTGTTATTTTTTCCGCCACGTCCGGACGGTTCATCGTATAAATATGTACGCCGGCGGTATCGTTCGAAAGCAAATCTATTATCTGGTCCACGGCGTAGGCTATACCCGCCTGCTTCAGCGACGCGGGTTTATCTGCGTATTTTGAAATCATACGCGTAAATTTCGACGGCATTGAAGCGCCGCCCGACAATATGCACATTTTCTCAATCTGCTTTATATTTGTCAGCGGCATGATTCCGGCGTCGATAGGCACATTCACGCCCTTTTGCGCGGCTTTGTCGCGGAACGCGTAAAACGTGTCGTTATCGAAAAACATCTGCGTCACGAGAAATTCCACGCCAGCGTCTATCTTTATTTTCAGATTTTCTATATCCGCGTCAAGCGACGACGAGTCCGGATGACATTCCGGATAGCACGCGCCGCCCACGCAGAAGCCCCCGAAATCGCGGATAATCGCCGCGAGATCGCTCGCGTGGCGTATTTCAAGAGAGTCCGCGCTCATCCCCTCCGGAATGTCGCCGCGAAGGGCAAGAATATTGCGCACTCCCTTTTCCCTTAACGTTCCGAGAGCCTCTTCAATGCCGTTCCTCGACGCGCCGACGCATGTAAGATGCGAAAGCGCGGTAACACCGAGCGTATTCTGCATATGCTCCGCGATTTCCGCCGTATACGCGGCAGTCGTGCCTCCGGCGCCGTATGTCACGCTCATGTAATCGACCGGATTTTTCGACAGCTCCGTGACCGCATCCGTCACCTTTTGCAGATTACAGCTTTTTTTCGGCGGGAACACCTCGAACGACAAAACGCTTTGCTTCCTTTTGAAAATATCGCTTATATACATATTATTTATCCCCTTTTTTTCATGCTTTCGAGCCATATCGCCAGCACCGACACGTCCGACGGCGACACGCCGGATATGCGCGACGCCTGACCGAGCGATTTCGGGCGGATTTTATTGAGCTTCTGCCGCGCCTCGAGACGCAGACCGTGGATCTGCGAATAATCGGCGCCGTCGGGAAGAGGCTTGTTCTCCATTTTCAGCAATTGCTCCGCCTGCGCTGCCTGACGACGGATATAGCCGTCGTATTTAAGGCGTATTTCCACCTGCTCGCATACGGCGTCCGGCAGCTTCGGACGCTCCTTATCAACCGGAGCGAGCTTCTCGTAGTCCAGCTCCGGACGCTTTATCATATCGGACAGCTTTATTCCGGTCTTAACACCGGAGCTGCCGTATTTCTCCAGGACGGGATTTGCCTCTGACGGCGGAACGTTCACGCCGGACACGCGCTTTATTTCATCCTCCACCATTTTAAGCTTCCGCCGCAATTTTTCATACCTTTCCCCGCTTATCAGCCCTACGCGGTACCCGAACGGCGTAAGGCGCTCGTCGGCATTGTCCTGCCGAAGCAGCAGACGGTACTCCGAGCGCGAGGTCATCATTCGGTACGGTTCGTTTGTGCCCTTTGTCACCAAATCGTCTATCAGCGTCCCGATATATCCGTCCGAACGCTTTAGTATGAGCGGCTCCTCGTTTTTCAGCTTGAGCGCCGCGTTTATTCCCGCTATAAGTCCTTGCGCCGCCGCCTCCTCATAGCCGGACGTTCCGTTGAACTGACCCGCTCCGTACAGACCGGAAATATTTTTAAATTCCAGCGTCGCGTATAATTGAGTCGGGTCGCAGCAGTCATATTCAATCGCGTAAGCGCTGCGCATAAACTCCGCGTTTTCCATGCCGGGGATACTGCGGTACATTTCTATCTGCACCTGCTCGGGAAGGCTCGTGGAAAAGCCCTGTATATACATTTCCTTCGTGTCAAGCCCCATCGGCTCTATAAAAAGCTGATGACGCGGCTTGCCCGAAAAGCGCACGACCTTGTCCTCTATCGACGGACAGTAACGCGGTCCGACGCCCTCGGCATAGCCGCCGTACATCGCGGACAGCTCAAGGTTGTCCATGATAATTTTATGCGTTTTTTCATTCGTATAAACGAGATGGCACTCAACCATATTGCCGTGAGTTGTTTCCGTCTCAAAGGAAAACGGCACTATTTTATCATCGCCCTTTTCCGTTTCCATCTTGGAAAAATCGAGCGAATCCGCGTGAACGCGGGCGGGCGTGCCGGTTTTGAACCGCCGAAGCTCTATGCCAACGCCTCTGAGGCTCTCCGACAGCCGGTTTGACGGGAACATTCCGTCGGGACCGCTTTCCTTGGAGTAGCTTCCTATAAGTATTTTTCCTTTTAAATATGTGCCTGTCGCTATTATGACGGCGCGGGCGCCGTATTCTGCGCCCGTATGGGTCACAACGCCCGAAACCGCGCCGTTCTCCGTTTTTATATCGACGATTTCGGCTTGCTTGATAATCAGGTTTTTCTGATTTTCAAGCCGCTTTTTCATTTCTATATGATATCTTTTTCTGTCGATCTGCGCGCGAAGCGAATGAACAGCCGGACCCTTGCCGCGGTTTAACATTTTGGACTGAATAAACGCCGCGTCCGCCGCCTTGCCCATTTCGCCGCCGAGCGCGTCTATCTCGCGTACCAGGTGTCCCTTAGCCGTGCCGCCGATACTCGGATTGCAGGGCATGTTCGCGACGGCGTCAAGGCTTATTGAAAACATTACCGTTTTCATCCCGAGACGCGCCGCCGCCAAAGCCGCTTCGCAGCCCGCGTGTCCGCCGCCTATAACGACAACGTCGTATGAGCCCAGAAGCATTATATATCCTCCTCGTATTCAACCGGTTTTTTGTCCTTGACAACCATAGATCTATCGTTCAGAAAGGTTTTCTGAATAACACGCGCCGCGTAAAATTCCATAGGATAGCGCAGGATGATATAACCGAACGTAAGCCCTATGAGTACAAGTCCCATAGCGCCCATCACGCCGCCCAGCGCCGCCGGAGCTATTATGATGAGCAGCGATAACGCCGTTAAAATAACGTTTACCGGAAGCTTGGCAAGCGCAAGCAAAAGCGCGTTTTTAAACAAGTCCTTAAAATGGCACTCGAACGTTATCATAAGCTGGAAAATATACGGGTGCATCATGGTGTAAATGAACATCAGAACAAGCAGGACGTACACTATGAGCGAGCAGATAAATTTCATTCCCGTCGCAGAACCGAGCGCGTAGTAAAAGCTTATCGCAACGGGAACAAAAATGAAGAACAGCAGGTCCACGACCATTACGCCTATCCCCTGCTTCATATTTTCCTTTACCTTGTCCTTGCCGTCGCTCCATACCCATACCGGCTGCTCGCGCGTGAAGCAGCGGAACACGTAGGAAAGTCCCGCGCTCAGAGGTCCCGCGCCCCACATGACCGCGAAAAATACCGCCGTCATCGAGCATATCGAAAACGTTATCGTGCCCAGCTGACCCGGTATGTCCGCTTCGGGCACCCCGTTCTGCCGCATAATGTTGAGCGCCGTAGTTTGTATTGCCGCTATGGGCTGGCTGAACACGAATACGGTCAGCACGTAAATAAGCGCCATAAGCGGCAGCGCGCACAGCGAGTAGAGAAATCCCGCCTTTATAAAGCTTCCGAATTTGCGCGTCACAAGCTCCATATACAGAAAAAATCCGCGTTTTTTCGGCGCGTTCGGGTCAACCCCCGCACCCGGTCTGTCATATCCGCCTCCGAAAAACAATCCCATTTTTATATCGCTCCTTTGTCTGGTTATTTGTATAATCATCGTATTTACCTATTGTATCACAAAACAAATTATGTTACAATACAAAAGAATCAATTTTTTTGCGCGGAGGTGAAAAATATGCGGGAAATCACTGTAAACGAAAACGACTCGGGGCAGCGCCTGGATAAATTTCTGACGAAGTTTATGCCGGCTCTGCCGTCCGCTCTGCTGTACAAGTCCCTGCGCAAAAACTGCGTCCGCGTTAACGGAAGGCATGTTAAAAACGGAGCGTATATGCTTCACGCGGGTGATATTTTGAATTTGTATTTCGGGGAAGAGTTTTTCGTCCGCCCTGTCAAGGCGGAAAAATCAAACGTGAAGCCGGAAATAGTATACGAGGATGAAAATCTGCTTATCGTAAACAAGCCCGCCGGGCTGTTATGCCACGCGGACGAAAATGGCGCCGCGGACACGCTTATAGGCGCGATAAAGGCATATTTATACGAAACGGGCAAATACAGCCCGTCGGAGGAACAGTCATTTTCGCCCGCGCTCTGCAACCGCCTCGACAGGAACACCTCCGGACTTGTGATAGCGGCGAAAAACGCCGCCGCGCTGCGCGCCGTAAACGAAAAAATCCGCGGACGTCAGATACAAAAGCTGTACCTATGCGCCGCGGACGGGATATTCGAAAAGAAATCGGACACTCTGACCGCGTATATAAGCCGGAGCGAAAAAAAGTCGTCCGTGTCGGACGGCTTTTCACAAAGCGCGAAAAAAATAATAACGAGCTATACCGTCGCGGCGGAAAAGGGGAACCAATCGCTCGTCGAGGTCTCTCTTCACACCGGACGCACGCACCAGATACGCGCGCAGCTCGCCGCTATAGGACACCCCCTGTCGGGAGACAGAAAATACGGCTCCTCCGCGTCGGGCGGCTATAATTTATGCGCGTATAAGCTGAAATTCGATTTTAATCCGGACGGCGGCTTTTTGGACTATCTCGCCGGAAGGATATTCTCTATTTCCGCTCCGTTCTCAAAAAGGTTCTTCTCGCAGAACTCGTAAAGCTTCTGCGTTGACGACGGCTTGCCGATGCGCTTGGCGCATTTCTTCAGCTCCTCCAGCCGCTCGGGGAAGCCGAAAAGCTGATGAATGACATCACCCAGCGTATACGCGCCGTTTACGGCGGCGGCTGCGCCGTTGTTGAGCAGAAACATCTGGTTTTTATCCTCCTGCCCCGGAATGGGGTTCATAATAATCATCGGCAAACCCTTTGCAAGCGTTTCCGACGTCGTAAGACCGCCGGGCTTTGATACGATTATGTCGGCGGAATCCATCATAACGTCTATATTGTCCATAAATCCATACGCGTAGATATCCTTGCGCCACGGATATTTGCTTATTGCCTTTCTCATGCGCTCGTTTGAACCGCATATGCATATGACCTGAAAATCCTCCCCGGATCCGTCTATTTCCATAAGAGGCTTCTTTATATTCCCGTAGCCCATTGAGCCCATCATGACGAGTATGGTCTTCTTGTCCTTCAAGCCCAGCGCCTTCCGCGCCTCCGGCTGGGGGATTTTCGTTTCAAACTGCTTCCTTATCGGTATGCCTATGGGAAGCACCTTTTCCGCCGGAATGCCCTTTTTTACCATTTCATACGTCAGCCTGTCATCGGGAATGACATAGTAATCAAGCGATGTGCTCTCCCAAAACGGATGAACGGTAAAATCGGTAACTATTCCTATCGTCGGACAGCTTATAACTCCGTTATCCCTTAATATGCTCATCACCACTCCCGCGTAGCTGTGCGTACCGATCACCAGATCCGGTGAAAACAGCTCCACGTATGAACGCAGCTTGTTGGATACAAGCTTTGATAAAATCGCCGTAGGCGAATATTTTTTATACGGCGTATCCTTCTCAGCCATAGTATCGTAAACCTTGCCGTAAATGTCGGACAGGTATTTTGTGGAAAGCAGATAACCGTCCTGTATAGTATTTCCCAGGCGCGGATTTATGTAATCAAAAATATCAAGCATCTCGCATTCATGACCGTAAGCGGAGAACTTTTCCATTATCGCCTTTGCCGTCGAATGATGACCGTAGCCCGCCTTGACGGACATCAGTAAAATCCTCAAAAACAGCCCTCCCTATCAAAGTTTTGCGTCAGAAATATTGTAGCATAAACGAGCCTTGTTTTCAAGGATAAAAAGATTACAAAAAAGTCACAAAAAAATCACAAAAAATACCGCGGGAATTATTGACACGCGAGGTTTTTTGTGGTAATATGATATTCGGTACTTTATGCGCCAAAATAGGGTATCTTCCGTATTTCCGGGACCTTCCGAGTCCCTCACACAACATATTATAGCATATAATAAAAAAAATACAATAGGTTGTGTGAAATTGAAAAAATACGGTAACAATCTTAACATTAAACGATGAGGTGATTGAAACAATGTTGCACGAGGTAGAGGCAGGCAAGAATACCCGTTTAAGCTACTCCAAAATCCGGGAGGCTCTCGAAATGCCGAATCTTATCGAGGTTCAGAAGGACTCGTACAGATGGTTTATCGAAGAGGGCTTAAAGGAGGTATTCCACGACATCTCCCCGATAACCGACCACGCGGGCAAGCTCGTTCTGGAATTTTACGACTACAAGCTCGACTACAATGCCAAATACAGCGTAGAGGAGTGTAAAATCCGTGACGTAAAATACGCCGCTCCGTTAAGGGTTTCCGTGCGTCTCATAAACGTTGAGACGGGCGAGATCAAGGAACAGGAGATTTTCATGGGCGATTTCCCGCTCATGACGGAGCAGGGCACATTTATTATAAACGGTGCCGAAAGAGTTATCGTCAGTCAGCTGACGCGTTCGCCGGGAATGTATTACGAGTTTACGCGCGATAAGACGGGTAAGCCGCTTTACTCTTCAACCGTCATTCCGTACCGCGGAGCGTGGCTCGAATACGAAACGGACTCGAACGATGTTTTCTCCGTGCGGATAGACCGCACGAGAAAAATCCCGATGACCGTGCTTCTGAGAGCTATGGGACTTGAGACGAACGCGGATATTATCGAGAAATTCGGCGAGGACGAGAGAATAACGGCGACGCTCGAAAAGGACGTTTCGACCAACCGCGACGAGGGCTTGCTCGAAATTTACAAGCGTCTGCGTCCCGGCGAACCGTTAAACGTCGAAAACGCGGAATCGCTTATCACGAATATGTTTTTCGACCCCAAGCGCTACGATCTGGCGCGCGTGGGACGCTTCAAGTACAACAAAAAGGTGGCGCTCCCAGGACGCATAAACGGCAAAACGCTCGCGGAGCCGGTAGCCGACCCCAGAACGGGAGAAATTATTGCCGAGGCGGGCGCGGAGATATCCGATGAAATGGCGGATATTATGGACCGCGCCGGCGTAAACGAGGTTTATCTTCTTATAGAGGGAAAGCGCGTAAAGGTATTCACCAACGACATGGTGTATATTGAGGAATATGTGGATTTCGACATTTCCGAGCTGGCGGCGGAGCTGCATTTGACAAAGGTACGCAGAAGCGTGCTTATGGATATTATCGAAAACAGCGCCACGCGCAAGGATGTATGCAGCGGCATACGCGCCCGCGCCGACGAGCTTTCGCCGAAGCATATTATAATAGAAGATATGTTTGCGTCCATCAACTACCTTCTCTGCCTCGCCAACGGCGCGGGCTCGGTGGACGACATAGACCATCTGGGCAACCGCCGTCTGCGCTGCGTGGGCGAGCTGCTGCAAAATCAATTCCGTATCGGACTTTCGCGTATGGAAAGAACGGTCCGCGAGAGAATGTCCGTACAGGAGCTTGAGATAATAACACCTTCATCGTTAATAAATATAAGGCCGATAATCGCCGCGATCAACGAGTTTTTCGGCTCGTCCCAGCTTTCTCAGTTCATGGACCAGCCCAACCCGCTCGCGGAATTAAGACATAAGAGACGTATATCCGCGCTCGGACCGGGCGGCTTGTCCAGAGAGCGAGCCGGATTCGAGGTCCGCGACGTTCACTATTCTCACTACGGGCGCATGTGCCCGATAGAAACGCCGGAGGGTCCCAACATAGGACTTATAACCTCTCTCGCGACATTCGCCAAAATAAACGAATACGGCTTTATCGAAGCCCCGTACCGCAGAGTTATCAACAAGGACGGTAAAATTATCGTAACGGACGATATTGTATACATGACCGCGGACGTTGAGGACAAATACACGATCGCGCAGGCGAACGAGCCCCTGGCGGAGGACGGAACGTTCCTCGGCAAGCGCGTCAGCGCGCGCTACAGGGATGAGATCCTCGAGGTTTCGCCCACGAGAATAGATTTCATGGACGTATCGCCCAGACAGCTCGTATCGGTTGTAACGGCTTGTATTCCGTTCCTTGAGAATGACGACGCGAACCGCGCGCTTATGGGCTCTAACATGCAGTGTCAGGCGGTTCCGCTTCTGACCACCGATTCGCCTATCGTTGGCACGGGCATAGAATTCAAGGTCGCAAAGGACTCGGGCTCAGCCGTGTGCGCCAAGGAGGACGGCGTGGTTGAAAAGGTCGCCTCCGACCTTATCATCATCCGCGGAAAGAGCGGTACGCGCTATGAGCAGCCGCTCACGAAATTCGCGCGCTCCAATCAGAGCACCTGCATCAACCAGCGTCCGATAGTAGAGGAGGGCGAAAACGTAAAGGAGGGCGACATAATTGCCGACGGTCCCGCTATGGACAACGGTGAGCTCGCTCTCGGAAAAAATATACTGATAGGCTTCATGACATGGGAGGGCTACAACTACGAGGACGCCGTTCTTATAAGCGAAGAGCTTGTAATGGATGACGTGTTCACCTCCATACACATGGAGGAATACGAATGCGAGGCGCGCGACACGAAGCTGGGCGCGGAGGAAATCACCCGCGATATACCCAACGTTTCGGAGGAGGCGCTGAAGGATCTCGACGACAGAGGCATTATCCGCATCGGCGCGGAGGTCCACGCAGGCGATATACTTGTCGGCAAGGTTACGCCCAAGGGCGAAACGGAGCTGACAGCGGAGGAAAGACTTCTCCGAGCCATTTTCGGCGAAAAGGCGCGCGAGGTCAGAGACACGTCCCTGCGCGTACCTCACGGCGAAAACGGAATAATAATAGACGTAAAGCTGTTTACCCGAGACAACGGCGACGAGCTGCCGCCGGGAGTAAACGAGGTCGTGCGCTGCCTTATCGCGCAGAAGCGCAAAATTTCAGTCGGCGATAAAATGGCGGGACGCCACGGTAACAAGGGCGTTGTGTCGCGCGTACTGCCAAAGGAGGATATGCCGTTTCTGGAGGACGGAACGCCTTTGCAGATTGTGCTGAACCCCCTGGGCGTACCGTCGCGAATGAATATAGGTCAGGTGCTTGAAATGCATCTGGGCTACGCATATCGCTGCCTGTCGTTAAAAACACGGCAGGAGCTTGAAAACACTATCGTTGACGAGCATTTCAAACAGCAGTTCCTTTCCGCGTATGACCACAAGAGACCGGATCGCTTCGTAAAAATAGCGACGCCGGTATTCGACGGCGCGGAGGACGAGGATATAAAGAACGCATTTAGGGAAGCGGATTTGAAGGATACCTTCAAATCAACCGTTTACGACGGACGCACAGGTGAGAAGTTTGACAACGACGTTACCGTCGGAATCATGTATTACCTGAAGCTCCACCATCTCGTAGACGATAAGATACACGCGCGCTCCACCGGTCCGTACTCGCTCGTAACGCAGCAGCCCCTGGGCGGCAAGGCGCAGTTCGGCGGACAGCGCTTCGGAGAAATGGAGGTATGGGCGCTTGAGGCATACGGCGCGGCATACACACTGCAAGAAATATTAACGGTTAAATCAGACGATATCGTAGGCCGCGTAAAGACCTACGAGGCGATAGTAAAGGGAGAGAATATCCCCAAATCGGGAGTTCCCGAATCGTTCAAGGTATTGGTAAAGGAGCTTCAGTCGCTGGCGCTTGACATAAAGATTTTGGACAGAGACATGGAGGAAATAGACCTTGACGCATCCTTCGAGGACGACGATGACAGTATTCCGGCTGAGGAAATACGCTCCACTATGGAGGAGGGAGACGGAATTTCCGATTCGCTCAATGAAGAAAACATCGGCGACGCGGATATGGTTCTCGACGACGACGACCTCGACGACGACCTTGATGATTTCGACGACGATTACAGCGACGGGCTTGATTCGTTTTCGGAAAACGAGGACGACTATGAGGACGACGACTACAGCGAAGAGTAATTGGAATTTGATTTAATTGGAGGGTTTAAAAGATGTTAGAGTTTAACAGCTTTGAAGCAATAAAAATCGGTCTCGCTTCTCCCGAAACCATACGGAAATGGTCACACGGCGAGGTCACGAAGCCGGAAACTATAAATTACCGCACCCTGAAGCCGGAAAAGGACGGTCTTTTCTGCGAGCGGATCTTCGGTCCCACAAAGGACTGGGAATGCCACTGCGGTAAATATAAGAAAATACGTTTTAAGGGCAAGATTTGTGAACGCTGCGGCGTTGAGGTAACAAAATCAAAGGTGCGCAGAGAGAGAATGGGGCACATTTCCCTTGCCACTCCCGTTTCGCATATATGGTACTTCAAGGGCGTGCCCTCGTCTATGGGACTTATGCTCGACCTGTCGCCCAGACAGCTTGAGAGGGTTTTGTATTTCGCGTCGTATATCGTAACGGACCCCGGAACGACCACGCTTGAGCAAAATCAGATTTTATCCGAAACCGAATACCGCGACGCGCGCGACAAGTTCGGCGATAAATTTTCCGCCGGCATGGGCGCCGAGGCTATCCTTGAGCTTCTTTCAGGAATTGACCTTAACGAGCTGGCGGGCGAGCTTAAGGAGGAGCTTGAAAGCTCGACCGGTCAGAAAAAGGCGAGAATAATAAAGCGTCTTGAAATAGTCGAGGCGTTCCGCGCCTCGGGCAACCGCCCCGAATGGATGATTTTAACAGAGGTTCCGGTAATACCTCCGGAGCTGCGGCCTATGGTCCAGCTTGACGGCGGACGCTTCGCGACGTCGGATCTGAACGATTTGTACCGCCGCGTCATAAACAGAAATAACCGATTAAAGAGGCTGCTTGAGCTTGGCGCGCCGGATATCATTATCCGCAACGAGAAGCGTATGCTTCAGGAGGCGGTCGATGCTCTTATCAACAACGGCAGACGCGGCAGAACGGTAACCGGTCCCGGAAACCGCGCTCTGAAATCGCTTTCGGATATGCTAAAGGGTAAGCAGGGACGCTTCCGTCAGAATCTGCTCGGCAAGCGCGTCGATTATTCGGGACGTTCGGTTATTGTCGTCGGACCCGAAATGAAGATTTACCAGTGCGGAGTCCCGAAGGAAATGGCAATAGAGCTGTTTAAGCCGTTTGTTATGAAGGAGCTTGTTGCCCGCGGACTTGCGCATAACATAAAGAGCGCCAAGCGCATGGTGGAGCGCGCGCGCCCGGAGGTCTGGGACGTTTTGGAGGAGGTCATAAAGGAGCATCCCGTGCTCTTAAACCGCGCCCCCACGCTTCACAGACTCGGTATCCAGGCGTTCGAGCCGAGGCTTGTCGAGGGACACGCTCTGAAGCTGCATCCGCTCGTTTGTACGGCGTATAACGCCGACTTTGACGGCGACCAGATGGCTATCCATGTTCCGCTCTCGCCCGAGGCGCAGGCGGAAGCACGCTTCCTGATGCTTTCAGCCAATAATCTGCTCAAGCCGCAGGACGGAAATCCCGTAACGGTGCCCACGCAAGATATGATTTTGGGCTCGTTCTATCTCACGGTTCAAAAAGAGCATTACGACAGAATAATAGACGCGCTTTTAAGCGATGATGTAAAATACGATTATCTTCTCCGGAAGCTTGACGCAATGGAGCAGGAGGAGAGCTTCAGCTTTGTCGACGAGAGCGCTCCGATAAAGAGCTTCACCGATTTAAGGAGCGCGCTGCTGTATTTGCGCGATCTCGAAGAGGTGAAAATTAACGAAACGACCATAAAGGTAAACCCGATAACTCTTGTGCTTCCCAACAGGACGCTCCAGATTTCGGCGGATAAGCTTATCAAAGAGGTAAAGGCGCTTGTGATAAAAACCTATTCCTCGCCCGACGAGGCTCTGTTGGCTTATGACAATCACGAGGCAACGCTTCACGAGTATATAAAGGTGCTTGTCACAAAAACAATAAACGGGGAAAAGCGTTCGAAGCTCGTTACCACCACCGTGGGACGCATCATATTCAACAACAACATTCCGCAGGACATCGGCTTTGTTGACAGAAGCGATCCCGAGCACGCGCTTGATTACGAGATTGACTTCATCGTAAAGAACGATCAGCTCAAAAAAATCATCGACCGCTGCATACGCGAGCACGGCACGTCGAAAACCGCCGAGGTACTCGACAAAATCAAGGAGACGGGTTATAAATACTCGACTATCGGCGCGCTGACCGTATCCGTTTCGGATATAGTCGTGCCGTCGAAGAAAAAGGAGATCCTCGCCAACGCGGAGAAAAAGGTCGAGGAAATAATGGACACCTACAACATGGGTCTTTTGACGAACGACGAGCGCTACAAGCAGGTCATTTCCATCTGGCGCAAGGCGTCGGAGGACGTAACGGACGCTATGATGGAGCACTTCGGCGAATTCAACCCGATAAACATGATGGCTGTTTCCGGCGCGAGAGGTTCCGTAAACCAGATCCGTCAGCTTGCCGCGATGCGCGGACTTATGGCGGATACTCAGGGACGAACCGTTGAAATTCCCATACGCGCAAACTTCCGCGAGGGCTTGAACGTAATCGAATACTTCATATCCTCACACGGCGCGAGAAAGGGACTTACCGACACGGCGTTAAGAACGGCTGACTCGGGTTATCTTACCCGCCGTCTCGTAGACGTCGCGCAGGACGTTATCGTGCGCGAGGTTGACTGCGGCACGTCCGATTACGAGGAGGTCGTTGAGATTACCGACGGCAAGGAAAGCATAGAACCGCTCTATGACAGAATCGTCGGACGAACCGCGCGCGAGGATATAGTTCATCCCGTAACCGGAGAAGTGCTTGCTCCCGGCGGTACGCTCATTACGGATATACAGGCAAATAAAATCGTCGCCGCGGGCATAGAAAAGGTTAAAATCCGCTCCGTGCTCACATGCCACTCCAGAGTCGGCGTATGCGCTAAGTGCTACGGCGTGAACCTCGCCACCGGCGATTTGGTAAACGTCGGCGAGGCTGTGGGAATCATAGCGGCTCAGTCTATAGGCGAGCCGGGCACACAGCTTACCATGCGTACCTTCCACGCGGGCGGAGTTGCCGCCGGAAGCGATATTACGCAGGGTCTTCCGCGTATAGAGGAGCTGTTTGAGGCGAGAAAGCCTAAGGGACTGGCGATTATTTCCGAGATTGCCGGAAAGGTTACCGTTACCGAGTCGAAAAGAAAGCGCGAGGTAACGGTTCAGAACGACGAGACCGGCGAGGCAAAAACATATACGATCCCTTACGGCTCTTCGATAAAGGTTCACGACGGCGACGTTATCCCCAAGGGCGGAGAAATAACCGTGGGTTCTGTTAACCCCAACGATATACTTGCAATAAACGGCGCGCACGCCGTTCAGGTATATATCACGCGCGAGGTTCAGAGAACCTATCGTATGCAGGGCGTTGATATCAACGATAAGCACGTTGAGGTTATAACGCGCCAGATGCTCAGAAAGGTGCGCGTCGAAAATGAGGGCGATACGGATCTTCTCATAGGCTCTCTTATAGACAAATTTGAGCTTGAGGACGCGAACGAGCGCGTAAAGGCGCAGGGCAGGGACAACTTCGCAACAGCGTCTCCCGTGCTTTTGGGTATAACAAAGGCGTCGCTCGCAACCGATTCCTTCCTGTCCGCGGCGTCGTTCCAGGAAACGACAAAGGTGCTTACCGAAGCGGCTATTAAGGGCAAAATCGACCCGCTTCACGGCATTAAAGAAAATGTCATAATCGGTAAGCTTATACCCGCGGGTACCGGAATGAGCATGTACAAGGATATAAACATAACGATAGACGGGCGCGAGGTGCCTGCCGACGAAATAAAATAAAGCGATAAGCAAAAACGGAACGCTGTTAAAGCGTTCCGTTTTTTTCTTTTATCGCGGATTTTGCCGATCATACTCCGCCCCCCTACATTACGTTTTCTCATACGGCGCGTTTAAATGAAAGCCGCCGAAAAATTTAACGCCCGCGGACCGGGAAAATTTATTATTATGTATTGACATATTTTGACGGTTTAACTATAATAAAGGAAATCCGTAAAGGAGAATGGCAATGGACAAAAGGGTTTACGATTTAAGAGTAAATAATATGACAAATCCGACAGGCACCGATGAAAAGCCGATGTTTTCATGGAAAACGCAGTCGGACGCCGCCGGCGCGGCGCAGACGGCGTACAGAGTGATCGTATCCGGGAGCGCTGATTTCAAAACCGTGCTGTGGGACAGCGGCAAAATCATATCTGACAGACAGTTCGGCGTGGAATACGGCGGCGAGCTTCTGCCGGCAAGCAGATATTTCTGGCGCGTAATTCTTACGGATGAAAACGGAGCGGAATACGAAAGCGAGCCGGCTTATTTTGAAACCGGGCTGCTTTGCGAAGATTTTTCCGCCTGGAGCGGCGCGCAATGGATAGGGGCGCCGTACAAAACGCGTAATGTCGGCGGCGTGCGGCATTATAAAATAGACGTTGATTTTGAAGCCGAAAACGGCAGGTGCAAAATTGTTACAGCCGCGCGCAGCCGCGAGGATTATTTTTTGATCGATATCGATTTAAAAAGCCGCCGGGTACGCGTTTATGAGAGCAGCGACAATGCATGGGACGGCAGCCGCGATTCCGGAGTGCGCCAAACATATGAAATACGCGGTCGGGCGGATGGATATGAGATCCCGGAAAGCGTGATTTTATCGGGGACACTAAATTCCGCGCGCCATTTAACCATTGAAGCAAACAAGGAAAATCTCACCCTGTCGATAAACGGAAAAACGATAATTGACGCGCAGCCGCTTATACCCGAAACGTCGCCGATAAAGCCGTACCGGCAGCGTATGTTTATGTTCGGATTTAAGCAGGGCAGTTCCTGCGCGGTATACGATAATCTGAAAATCGAGGCGCTGGACGGCGAGCCCGTCGTGCTTGTCGAGGACGGCTTCGATAACGAATATACAAACTGCTCGTATCTGGGCTCCGTAAAAAACGGAAAGCTGTATGTTAAAAACTCATTCGCCCTTACGAGCGCCGTTCCGGCAATAATCGTGGGAACGGAGACGGAGGTGCGCCCGGATTTGAAATCCGCGCGGATTTACGCTTCGGCGCGCGGCGTTTACGATTTGTTTATAAACGGCGAACGGGTCAATAAGAGCTTTTACAATCCCGGCTTTACCGATTACAGTATGCGCATAATGTATCAGACCTACGACGTTACCGGATTTTTAAAAAGCGGCAAAAATACAATTTCCGCCTCCGTCGGCTCCGGATATTACAGCGGCTTTGTCGGATACGGCAGAATGCCGATGGTTTACGGGGAGCAAAACTCGTTTCTGGCAAAAATCGTGCTTACATACGAAAACGGGGACATAAAAACCATCGTGACCGACGGCTCATGGAAATTTACAGACTGCGGTCCCATAGTGTACGACGATTATTTAAACGGCGAATTTTATGACGCCCGCCGCGAGGCTGCCGTTAAAAATTTCGCGTCGCCGGTCTGGAAAAAATGCGGCGTAATACCGAACGACGATTTGGTGTCCCCCGTGAACGGTGAGTTTTCAAGCCCTGTAAAATTCAAGCTGACAGCTCAGCGCGGTCCCGCGGCTGAGATCTACGCACGGATAATTGCGCGTCCCGCGCATACCTGCCCGGACGGACATTTTGTCTACGACATGGGACAGAATCTTGTGGGGACAGTAAAAGTGACATTAACGGGCAGGCGCGGCGCGTCCGTCAAGCTGCGCTACGGCGAAATGTGCTATAAAAGCGGCGAAATATATCTGAAGAATCTGCGCGCCGCGTATAACACCGATACATATATTCTGCGCGGCGGCACGGAAACCTTTGTTCCGTCGTTTGCCTCGCGCGGATTCCGCTATGTCGAGATAAGCGGGGACATTAAAGACGGGGATGTGCGGATAATAAGCGTTGAGGGGCTGGCAATCTCCAGCACGCGCGAGCAGGCGGGCGGATTTGAGTGCTCCGACGCGGGCGTAAATCAATTGTACCGGAATATCGTATGGGGGCAGGTCGGAAATTCGCTGCTTGTATACACGGACTGTCCGCAGCGCAATGAGCGCATGGGCTGGACAGGTGACGCTCAGATTTTTTCCCGCACCGCCGCCTATAATATGAATATACGCGCCTTTACGGATAAATGGCTTACGGATATTTCCGACGCCCAGATCCGCTATAACAAAAACGGCGCCGTACCCGATACGGCGCCGCTCGGCGGCGATAACCGTCCCGACGGCTGCGCCGGATGGGGCGACGCGTCCGTAATTATTCCCTGGGAAATGTACAGGGCATACGGGGACATTAAAATTTTAAGGGACAATTATGATACGATGCAAAAATGGGCGGGATATCTGACGTCGCCCGAACGGCTCAACAGGGGGCTGCGCATCGTAAACGGCAAACCCGTTCCGGAAAAATCGGATTTGGCGGACGAGGCGTATATACAGGTCCAGCAGCGCAGAGGCGATCACCTCGCATTCGATGATTCCACCCCGTTCATTCTGACGGCGACCGCGTATTCGGCGCGCACATTAAAGCTTATGTCAAGAATCGCGAAAATCCTCGGCAAGGATGGGGACAGTAAAATGTATTTATCGTTGTTCGGGAAAATAAAGCGCGCCTTTTGTCAGGCATGGGTAAAGGATGACGGTTCCATAGCGTATTGGGGCGAAATGTCAAAGGACGGAGTTAATGAAACATATTATGCGGAGGGCACGGATAATCAGCCCAGTCAGACCGCGTATGCGGTGGCTCTGCGATTCGGTCTCGCGGACGGGGACACTAAAATAAAGATGGGGGCGTTTCTGCGGCGAGCGGTCGAGCGCAGCTCCGGTCTGCTTACGACCGGCTTCCTCGGAATCGCACATCTGAATCCCGCGCTCACTGACACCGGCAGCGCCGACGCGGCATATTCGCTGCTTCTCGAGGATAAAAATCCCAGCTGGCTCTACAGCGTCAAAAACGGAGCGACCACCATATGGGAGAGATGGGATTCCTATATTGCCGAAACGGATACATTCGGAAAGGTTGAGATGAATTCCTTCAATCATTACGCCTACGGCGCGATAGGCGAATGGCTTTTTGAAACCGTACTCGGGATCTCCCCGCTGAAAGCCGGATACAAAAAAGTGAAAATCGCCCCCGTTATCGGCGGGGGACTCAAATACGCGCGCGGATATCACGATTCACCATACGGGAGAATCGAAAGCTCGTGGAGCGTTAAGGACGGGATCGTCTCGCTTCGCTGTACCATTCCGCCGAATTCCTCCGCGGTTATCGAGTTCCGCGGCGAAACGCACGAGGTGCCCGCGGGAAACTATGAATTTTCATATGCGGAAAATTAATCACGCGCATAATCCGCTGTCAAAACGCCTGCCTCGCAGCAGGCGCGGATAAAAAAACACGGCGCGGACCAAGCTGTCCGCCCCGTGTTTTTTTATAAAATAGCAGCGTCACATCAAGCCGAGCGCCGACGGCAGCCACAGACTTATCTGCGGAATAAACGTGACCGCCAGCAGAGCAAGTACAATCGCGATAAAGAACGGTATCATATGCCGTATGACATCCTCGATTTTCAGCTTCGCGACCGAGCATCCCACGAATAATACGCTGCCGACGGGCGGCGTGATCGTGCCTATGGAAAGATTCATAATCATCATAACGCCGAACTGAACCGGATCCACTCCGAGGCTCGTTACGACCGGAAGGAAAATCGGCGTAAAAATCATCAGAGCCGGTGCCATATCCATAAACGTGCCGACAATGAGCAATATTATGTTTATGATAAGCAGAATCACAATCCTGTTGTTTGATATGGACAAAAGCGCTTCGCTTATCGCCTGAGGCAGTCCCGTGAACGAAAGCACGAACGACAGCACGGACGACGCGCCTATTATAAGCATTATTATCGTCGTCATAACTCCGGCGTTTACAAGAACCTGTTTAACGTCCTTGAGCTTTATGCTTCTGTAAACGCAGACGGCAAGAATGAACGCGTATATTACAGCCACGCCTGACGCTTCGGTAGGCGTGAACTTGCCTGAAAGTATTCCGCCGATAATGATTACTATAAGAAACAGCGAGGGAATAGCCTCCCACAGGGTTTTAAAAACCTCTTTCGCCGTAAGCTTTTCTGTTCTCTTAACTATGTATCCCTTTTTGCTCGCGTATATAAACACAACTATCATACATACGGCAGCCCAGATAAGACCGGGTATCCATCCTGCCATAAGCAGCGTCGCCACGGAAACGCCTCCCGCAGCCGCCGAGTAAACGATCGGCGCGTTGGTCGGGGGGATGAGCTGTCCGACGGGCGCGGAAACAATGTTTGTCGCCGCGGAAAAGCCCTCGTCATAGCCCTGTTCCTTTTCCATAGGATTCATAACTCCGCCTATGGCGGTCGCCGCCGCGATACCTGAACCGGAGAGCGAACCGAACATGGCGTTTCCCGCGATATTGGTAAGAGCCAGAGAGCCGGGAACGCGTCCGAGAACGAGCATCGCAAGATTAATAAGCCGTTTTGCTATTCCTCCGCTGCTCATAAGCTGTCCCGCTAAAATGAAGAACGGCACAGCCAGCAGCGAAAACGAATCAATGCCCGTTACCAGCTTCTGCGCGGAAATAAACATTCCGAAGCCGGGGCTCAAAAACATAATTATCGTGACAATCGCGGATGTGATTATTGAAAATGATACCGGAACCTTAAACGCGAGCGTCAGGAAAAATATTATAAGTAAAACTACAGCAGCTTGTAATACCATTTATTTCCCCTCCTTTTTTGTTTCGGCAAGCGCCTTTATATCCCCGATAAGCTTGGGGAGAGTGTAAACTATCATCAGCACGCCGCATACCGGAACGCCCAAATAGTAGAACTGCATGGGCATACCGAGCGCAGCCGATACCTGTCCGACGGCATTCTTCGTAACCATAACTCCGCCGCAAATCATCACGAACACACTGATGAGCAGAATAAGCACCTGAATAAATATGCCGTCTATAAGCTTACCGCGCGCGGAAAATTTGTCCGTGATAAACTCAATCGCGATATGCTGATTTTTTCCGTATGCGTAGGGTACGCCGAGCATCGTGAGCCATATAAGCGAATAACGCAAAAATTCCTCTGTCCAGTCAGCCGCGTTACCCAGCACAAATCTGGTGAAAATCTGCCAAAAATTACCCAGTACCATGAGAACAATCAAAATCGCAATGATTACCTCAATTATTTTATTCAATATCTTAATCATCACTGTGCCCCCTCCGTCTTTAAGTCCGAATAACTTTCGATATCGTCGAACAGCGCTTTATACTCGTCTCCGAGAGCCTTAAAGTCATCCTGTATCGGCTTGACCGATTCAATAAACGCCGTCTTGTCGATATCATAGTAAATATGCACGCCGTGCTCCTTCGCTTCTTCTATAGCCTCAGCCATCATACGGTCGTACTGCTGCTTGAAATTGTCGTTCGTTTTCGCAAGCGAATCCTTTAAATGCTGCTGCTGCTCCGGCGTGAGCTTCTCCCATGCGGCGGTGCTGATTATGTAAATATCGGGCGAATACTGATGCTCCGTATAGGTGTACGAGCTTACAAGGTCCTCGTGTCCGTTTACGGTAAGCGCAAGCTCCGTGTTTTCCGCTCCGTCAACAATTCCCTGCTGCAAAGCCGTATATGTTTCTCCGGCGGACATGGGCACCGGAGCTCCGCCCATTGCGGAAATCATATCCATAGATGTGGAGCTTGGCATTGAGCGGATTTTCTTACCCTTCAAATCCGATGGGTCGTCCACGCATATATCATCCTTCAGATAATAGTTGCGGGATCCGTTCGCATAGTAGCCTATAGCTATAAAGCCCTGGTCAGCCGTTGCCTCGAAAAGCTCCTTAACCTTTTCGCTCTGCTCCATAGCCTTGTAATAATGCTCCTGTCCGGTGAACAGGTACGGCACGGAGAAAATGGCGTAGCGCTGGTCAAACTGACTGAGCGTCTGCGAGCCGACCTTAGCCATGTCAAGTATGCCCGCCTGAACCATTTCAATTTCCTCATTCTCCGTCCCGAGTATGCCGCTCGGATAAATCTGCACCTCCAGCTCCTGCGACGGATCCTCCGCGACAAAATCCGCGAACATCGCGATCGTATCCGCGATTTCCGAACCGTCCGCCTGGTTGTGCGCAAGCCGTATCAGCGTTCCCTCCGTGCTGTTCGCGCGGGATACGGTGACGAAGATAACCGCTACGACAATTACTCCGATTATCGTCGCCGCGGCGCCTATTTTTTTCCAAATACCCATATGATGTCCTCCTTTTCATATATTTTCCGTTAATTTACGAATCGTTCCATACTCTTTTATAAAATTATATGAAACTTTCCCCAAAATCACTAAGAATATTATATAATTTTTTGTAAAATTTGTCAATATTTTCTTTTGCCGCCAACATAGCCGCAGACGTAACGATTGGAGGTCAATATAATTTGCTGCAAAAAAAATATGGAGCGGTTCAGTCCGCTCCATAACGAAAAATGCGTTTGTCTTACGCCGCGATGTCCGCGGCTTACATACGTATCATTTATTTAATTAAATCCGAGATATCTCTCCGCGACCTTATACAATCTGTTAACGGACGCTATTGCCTGGATAACCGTGTAATTATCCTGCGGCAGGAAATATCCCTCCGAGCCGTTCATAATACTCTGCTCGCTCACCCATTCAACGAATATTCTCGCCCACGGCGATATGCCCGCGGAATCGGCAAAATTCAAATTACCGTAGGTCTGGATATACATAAACTGCTCCCCGGTGCGGCACAGCAACGCCGCCGCCTCCTCGCGCGTAACCGCGCCGTCGGGGTCGAAATCGGAACCGTTCTTGCCGGATACTATCCCGAGCGCGTTGAGCATAAAGATAGACGGATCCCGTCCCTCGCAGTCGGCGAACGCGTTCAGGTAATACACCATGCCCCTATCCGATAAATAATCCTCAAGCTCCGCGTAATTGCCCACGGCGCATATAAGCTGACCAAGCAATACGCAAAACTCCTCGCGCGTTATGTTATTCTGATATTTTTTCGTAAACTGATACGGCAGCAGATTGTTTGCCGCAGCCTCTCTCGCCGGAGTGTGAGCCCACGCGTCCGCCGGCAGCACAAGGAAATCGTTTGCCGTCGAACGGTACAGCTGCTCTCCGCCCTGCTTCTGCGCCGAGTCGCGGTACATCGTTTCTATATTCGTCAGGTACGCCATATCCGTCGGATCCTGCGCCAGATAGCATATATAATTCGACTCGCCGTAAAGCCCCAGCTCCACGCCTGAATTTACATAATAGCTTTTCGTGCCCTCTTTTGTTGTTAAATTCAGCGCGGTCCCGCGAAACGGCACGGGATTTATGGCGCGCGAAAGCGTCATGGATTTTAAATTATCGTAAAGCGACTCTATTTCCGTTCGGGTCAGCTCCACAAACTGTCTGTCGGCGTAATTTGAAATCGTCGCGCTTGTTATGTCGTCCGATGAAAATATTCCGAATGCCTCGTCAAACGGCATCGTTTCCGGCAAATCCACCACGTTATACGCATACGCCGACACGGGTATCAGAAACGCCGCGAACATCGCCGCGAATATCATTGCAATCCGTTTAATCGTAATCAGCCTCCTTAAAATACGCAATATCTGCTCATATATTCCTTCATATGCCCGAGAATGTCCGCGTAACCGCCGTCGGCTTTAAGATATTCGTAAATATCCTCGACAGTCACAATAGCGTGAACATTTATTCCAAACTCCTCCATAACCTCCATAACCGCCGTTTTCCCGGCAGTCTGTCCTATCTCGCAGCGGTTGACGGAAATAAACATATCGGGCACAGTCACCCTTGCCGCGCCCGTCAAAACCGGAATGGTCTCACGTATGGCTGTGCCGGCGGTTATAACGTCCTCTATTATTATAACGCGGTCGTTATCCTGCGGCTTATATCCCACAAGCGAGCCGCCCTCTCCGTGGTCCTTTTCCTCCTTACGGTTGAAAAAGTACGGCTTATCGATACCATATTCGTTATAGAGCGCCGCTGCCGTTGACGCCGCAAGCGGAATGCCCTTATAGGCGGGTCCGAACATGCAGTCAAAATTATCGCCGACCGTTTCCTTGATGAGCGCGGCGTAAAATTTGGAAAGTCCCGCGATCTGCGCTCCGGTTTTGTAATTTCCCGTATTGACAAAATACGGGGTGTTCCTTCCGCTTTTTGTCACAAAATCGCCGAACCGGAGAACGTCGGCTCCCATCATAAATTCGATAAATTCCTTTTTTGATTTAGTAAGCATAAACCCCACAGCCTTTCCGCCCACACATATTAATGAAAATCACGGCGCGTTTACCGTGGGCGGATAAAACGCTGACCGTATTATCCGCGCCCCATTAACCGCGCGGATAATTCCAATTTCGCGGCGATTCGCCGCTTTATTTAATCTCTGAAATACATATCCCGCAGCTTTTTGAGCAGACGCCGCTCCATTCTCGACACCTGCATCTGCGAAATACCCACCTTTTCGGCAATTTCCTTCTGGCTCATTTCCTTCGAGTATCGGTAGTTTATAAATTCCCTCTCCGCGCCCGTAAGGCAGCCGAGCGCGTAATCTATAAACGCCTTGTTCTCAATCATCAGGAAGCTTTTATCCTCCACGCCCAGAACATTTGACAAATTGAGAGCGCCGTCCGCGTGAGCCTCCTGCTCAAGAGAGCGTATAAACGAGCCGTCCCCGAGCACCGCGGCTTCGCGCACAACCCGTTCCGGCAAATTTAAAATACGTGATATTTCCTTTATATCGGGCTCCACCTCGCCCGCCTTCGAGCGTTTGATTTGTTCCGCTTTATAAAATATCTCGTATAAACGGCGCGGAATTTTTATGAAAAAGCCCTTATCCCTAAAATACTTTCGTATTTCACCGAGCACGGTCGGGGTCGCGAATGTCGCGAATTTTACGCCTCTGTCGGGGTCGAAACGATCGACCGCGTGGATTATCCCCATGCATGCCACCTGATATATATCGTCATATTCGACGCCGCGGTTCACAAATCTGCGCGAAAGAATCTCCGCTATATATGTATATGACTCTATAATGCTGTTCCTCAGTTCCTTATCGCGAGTGCGCTTATATTCGGAAAACAGCTCATACTCGTCAATATCGGTGTCAGTTTTCTTAAGCGCCACCGCAACCGCCTCCTGTTCTTATCATTCGCTTATAAGCGCGTTGGCAAGCCTTTTCGCGTTTTCGTATTTATCGGCAAGTTTGCCCTTATTGTCTCTGTAATTTATCCTAACGGTGAGATAAAGGTCGTCCGTATTTATACCGGCAGCCTTGACCCTTTGATTGTTCGCCAGCGATACCGCATACGGAACGCCGTCCTTAACGTACAGCTTATCCTCAGACGGCATCGTGTCCGCCCATTCGCTTACCGGCAGATAAATCTGCTCGGCGCTTTCACGCGAAATCATCATATCCGCCTCCGACTTGTCATACATGAACAGAAACGTCTCGCCGCGCTGAAACTGCAAATCCAGCTTCATCTGCATATTATAATCCATTTCCTCCATACCCGGATCGTCGGAAAAATTGATCTGCTGAAAAAACACCCTTTGCTCGCCGTCGCCCGTCACGTCGTCCACATACTGCGCCAGTCCGACGGGTATTTCCTCAAGCTGCCGCTGCGAAAATACCACATGACCGGCATATATTATCTCCGAATCATACTGCGGACGGTGGGTGCACTGATAAAGCGTCACCGCCGCGAATACGATAACCGCGATCGGTCCGATTATATGCCACTTGTAATACGTCCACACATATTCAAACCACGCCCGGGTAAATTTCGGCGGGATCGTTCCGTACTTTTCTGCCATATCCAGCTCCTTTAACAATTAATAACCGCCTGTTTCGCTAAAGATTTATTTCGTTGCGGCGAGGTATTGCCGCCGATGCGGTATGTTTCAATGTTCTCTATGGTATCGAACGCTTTGCATTTGGTACCATGAGGTTATTATAACATGCCTGCGAGGCGGCGCCGTCGCCGATGCGGTATGTTTCAATGTTCTCTATGGTACCGAATGCTTTGCATTGGGTACCATGAGGTTATTATAACATAACCGCGGCAAAAATTCAAGGCTTTTCCGCTAAATCCGCGCAAACGCGCTTAACCGCCGCATTTTCACCGATCGGTTTCCGCCGGTACGCGCCCGCGGACGCGCAGGAGGAGCCGGCGGCGTCAACGGCACACCGGCGCTAAGGAGCGCCGCGCACAAAAACAGTCCGGTAAAATGCCGGACTGTTTTTATTGGGGGTGTTCTAAAAGAGAGAGATTATATCACGTTATTGTCTTATATCACTTTTGCTTTCGCAAAGCGGCATCATCGAATCAATGCTGTTCCACAGGAACGCCGATACCTTAGCGCAGTCCGCGTACTGCGAAAGCTCCTTCTCGTAACCGCTGACAAGCTCCGTTTTTACCACGCAGCCGTTATTGTCATATCCGGCTACTATAAGCACACCGTCCGCCGAGCCGGTTACGCTTACCTTACCGTCCGCAATCACAATCGCAGGCGGCTCGGGAACGGTCTCGCCGTCAAGCGCTATTTTTGACGGGAACAGCACGTCTACATCATCAATTCCGTTAAGGAATCCCGTCTTTTCAAAGGTCAGCGTATCATCGTCTCCGATATCGCCGACTATCTTGAATCTGACGGTATACAAGGCTCCGCTGCCCGACACGGCGGCTTCCGAATCGGACGTCCATACAGCCGTAACCACATCGAAGTCGGAGAGCTCCACGCCCGGCTCCTGTATATTCGATACAAGGCTGTCCGTCGTAAGCGCGCCGTTTGTAATGCTTACCGGATTGAGCTTGCTCTTATCGAAGTAAAGCGCGAAATCAATGCCGGTAAATCCGGTATTGTTCGTAAGGGAAACGGTAACATCCACAAACCTTTCCCCGCCGTTTTCCGTCTGCACCGCCGACGCCGACAGCTGAGGTCTTTCGTTCACGTACAGCTGCGCTTCGTCGTCCTCCTCAGCCGCGCTGAGCGAGGATAATGTCATTACGGCGTATCTCGACAGAACATATATATCCTTGAGGTTAATCACACCGTCGGTATAAACATCGGCGTTATCCGGATTTGTCATTCCGTGATTCTTATACAGCGCCTTATAGCGCGAAACCGCCAGCACATCAGTGCTGTTTGTTTCATTGTCGCCGTTTGCGTCGCCGTCAACGTTAAGCACGAGCTTTGTGCTTACATTGCCCTTCTTTATAATCGCGGGCGTCATATCGTCTCTGACCGACTCCGACGGCTCAATTTCAATCGTGCTTGTCGTGTTAAGAGCGGCAACCTTTGTTCTGAGAATAACGTTGACCAGCTCTCCGTCCGTTGTTATATTGCGGTTATTAACTATAAGCACGTTTGCGCCGCCCGCGGTGCTGTCTCCCTCCACGCTGCTTGCCGAATAGGTCATGGAGGTCCTTTCAACGCCGACGAACTCGTATTTATCCGTATCGAATTTCATTGAGAATCCCAGCGTCGCAAAGCCCCTGTTGCCGGATATGCTGACCGGAATTTTTATTGTGTCGAGTATTTTCGGATTTAATTCATCCGAGGGAATACTTACCGTAAAATCGGGATCCCATACGGCGTAAAGCGTGAGGTCGCCGGTAACGGTAATGGTGTCGCCCGCGTGGTACTTCGCCTCCGCCGAGCTCCTCACATCCGTCCAGCCGTGGAACGTGTATCCCGCGCGCGTCGGAACGACGTCGGAAATAACGTAATTATCGCGGCGCGTCTTATTCTGCGGCTCCGGAGCGCCCGTGCCGCCGCATGCGTCATATGTAAGCGTAAACTCTATCGACGACTGCGACAGCTCGGCGTTGAGCAAATCGTCATTGCCTGACTTTGTGATGCCGGAAAGCTGCAGCTTTGTGCCGTCGTAATAAACCTTTTCTATGGACGGGCAGTCCCTAAACGCGCTGAGATCGATATTGGTCAGCGACGAGGGGATCTCGACCTCCGTAAGCTTTGAACAGGTATTAAACGCCTGCTCGCCTATCACCTTGACTCCGTCGTTTATGATGAGCCTTTTCGCGCTCGAGCAAACGCCGAACGCGTACTCGCCTATTGTCTCAACGGTACCCGGAATCTCTATTTTTTCAAGCGACTGACAGTTATTGAACGCGTAGCCCTCTATCGCCGTCACGGTCTCCGGTATCACTATCTCCCTGACCGTGTAGCAGAGTGCGAACGCCGCGCTCGATATTGTCGTAAGACCCGGCGGGATCACAATGCTCTCAAGCGACTCACATCTTGAAAACGCCTGCTCGCCTATCTCGGTGACGCCGTCCGGAATGTCAGCCCGCGCAAGGGAAAGGCAGTCTGAAAACGCACCATTGCCTATTCTTGTCACCGTGTAAGGTATATGCACGCTCGTAAGATAGCTGTCGCCTGAAAACAATTCGTCCCCTATTTCTGTCAGACCGTCGGGAAGGTCCGCGCTGACAAGGCGCGTACAGCCTTGGAACGCACGATCGCCTATTCTTTCCATGTTCTGCGGAAATTCCACCGTTTCCAGATAATCGCAGTTTGAAAACGCATCATTGCCTATCGTTTTCAATGACTGCGGAAGCGTCAGCTCCGTAAGCGCCTTGCATTGACTAAACGCAAAATCGCCTATCGTTGTCAACGACTGCGGAAGCGTCAGCTCCGTAAGCGCCTCGCATTGACTAAATGCATCGTTCCCAATCGCCGTGACCGACTGCGGAATATCTATATCCTCAAGCGCCTTGCAGTTGTCAAACGCGCCGTCCTCTATCGAAGTGACGGACTGAGGAAGCGTCACCTCTGCAAGCGCCGTGTAGTAATACTCGAACGCGCCGCCGCCGACAGTCGTCAGACCGTCGCCTATTACAACCTTCGTTATGTCTCTTGCATACTTGTTCCAGGGCGCACTCCCGGCCCAGCTGCCCATTTTTCCCTTACCGTTTATCGTAAGAGTGCCGTTCTCGTACTGCCAGGTGATACCCTCGGACTCGTAAAGGATGTCGCCTAATTCATACGGATAATCCGATTCGGTTTTTGTTACGCTGTTCCAATCGTCCTCGGTTCCGCTGTAATATATATTGAAAACATTCTTCCTCTCACCTTGAGTCAACGGATAATCTATCTGTCCCGCAACGCCATGCTCTCCGATAAATTTTATGCTCTTTGGGATAACTATGCCGGATCCCGCTGTGCCTAAATTGAAGGCATATTTCTCAAGTCTTTCTATGCGCGCGGGAAGCTTCACGTAAGTCAGAGACCCGCTTGAGCAGAACGCGTACTCGCCTATCCTCAAAACGCTGTCGGCGATAGTCACGCTGTTAAGTCTTTCATATCCATAAAACGCGTGGCTTCCCACATACGTTATGCCGTCCTCTATCACGACCCTAGATACCATATCGCTAGCGTAGTCGCCTGAACTAAACAAGTCATCATAATACCACGGCGCATCGGAGGCGTACTCGTAATCGTCCATGCTGCCCACGCCGCTTATCGTAAGGGTATAAGACCCGTCGCCCCACGGATTTTCATCGTCGTTTGGCGTAAGCTCGTATGTAATTCCGCCGTATTCGTACCTTACGGACGCCGATTTGAGCGCCGCGTTCGACGCGTCGTTGAGTCCGCTTATCGCGTTCCACGCGTCAGAGCCGCCGGTATAGCCGACATACGCAAGCTTGTCGCAGCCGGCAAACGCGCTCTCGCCTATGCTTGTCACGCTCACGGGGACATACGCCGAAACGATGTTCGAGCAGCCGTCATACGCGTGCGCGCCGACAGTCTCCGCGTTTGCCGGCAGATCCGCACTCATAAGCGCCGAGCAGTCCGCGAACGCGTAATTTCCAACCGACGTCACACTCCCGGGGATGGAGGCTTCAAAAAGATTGCCGCAGCCCGCGAACGCGTAATTTCCTATTTTTGTAATGCCGTCCTTTATTTCTACCGACGTTATTTCGTCCGCGACGTTCGCCCACGGCGTTTCGTCCGCCGACGCTCTGTCGGCGAGCGCGGTCTCCTTAAGGATTATGAGCTTTCCGTCCTTCAATCCCCATGACGCGTCGTCGGAAACGCAGACGAAATTGATTTGTTGTATCATAGGATTGTCCGCGTTGAGCGCGACCCATTCCTCTTCGGTTCCGGTATAGTAAATGGTGTCCATATACCACTCATCAAACGCGCTGTCCGCGATAGACGTAACGGTTTTGGGAATTACTATCTCCTTGAGATCATCCAAAGAAGAGAATGCGCTATCGCCTATTTCCGTAACGCTCGGCGGTATCGACACCTGACTAATGCTGCGGTATTCGAAAACCTCACTTTGACTAATCGACGTTATTCCGTCTCCGAAAACAAGCTTTGTTACCTCAACCTCCGGGTCCCCTTCAGGATATCCGTAATAATGCCCGAGCTTTCCGTTACCGCTCAACGTGAGCGTATCGCCCTCGATATCGCAGGTGATATTCGAATTGCAATATATGTAAACGCCCGACGAGCTGCCGGTGTCGTCCATCGCGCCCTCGCCGTAATCGTCCTCCGTTTTTTGAATACCCTGCCACTGCTCTTCCGTGCCGGCGTAGTAAATCGATACATTATTAGACTCATATTGCGGAACAAACGCCTTGTCTCCGATGGATTGTACTCCAGCCGGAAGAATTACGGTTCTCGACCGCGTGGAGTCGTAGTTTGAAAAAGCTTCGTCCCCTATGGTTTTCAGAGCACCCGAAAATTCTATATATCTGAGTGTTTCATATCCATAAAACGAGCTCGCTCCCAAACTTTCAAGAGTCGACGGGAATCTGACCGCGTCGAGACCGCCGTAATCGTCTGCCCAGAAGGCGTACTCTCCGATAGACGTTAAGCCCTCCGAAAATTCCATTTCGTGAATATTACAGTTATAAAACGCGCGATCCCCGATAGTTCTCAAGGATGACGGGAATTTCACTTTCCAAAGCGTGTCGAGGTTCGCGAACGCGGAGTTTCCTATCGACGTCAGTGTTTCGGGAAACGTCACCTCCTCGACCCAATTATAGAACCCGCCATCGCTATAAAACACACTGTCTCCTATGGAGGTGATTCCGTTTCCAATCACGATTTTCGATATCTCGATATCGTAATAACCCTCGTATGAAAGAGTGTCAAGCCACGGGCTGCTGTCAAGCGCCCCGCTGCCGTTTATCGTGAGAATATAATGGTCATAATACTCGTTGTCCTGTTCGGTATCAATAGTATAGTCCCATGTTATATTCCCGGCGCTGCCTCCGGTCGGCACCGAGTCCGCCAAAGCCGGCATTGCCGGCAGAAGCGCCGCCATCATCGCAAATGTAACAAACAGGCTCATAACCCGTTTTATCGTCTTTTTTGTCATATCAATCCATCCTTTCCGCTGAGAAGCCGCGTACAACATAATTTGCATTATGTTGTACATAAAAGGACATAACGGCGCGGGAGCGCCGTATTTAAACTGCAATTTTTGGATTTTGCGCTGTGATTTGGAATTTATCTCCTATTAATAAGCATGATTTTTTGTCGAAAACATTGACATATTAATCCATTTATGATATAATCAATGTGTGTAGCTACATCATATACTATTTGCGTACAACATAATGCAAATTATGTTGTGTCAGCACAAAAGCAGATTCATTTTTTCAATCTGTCTGCGGTGCGTGTCACCTGATTCCATTGTGTATATCCGCGTGGTATTTACGCTTGAATGACCGAGAATATCGGCAAGACGAATAATATCCTTTTGCAGCGAGTAAAATGTCCTCGCGAACAAATGGCGCAGATTGTGCGGAAATACCTTTGTTCTGTCCACTCCCGCCTCGGCGCACAGGCTCTGCATTTCCCTCCATATATTGCTGCGGTCTACCGGCTTGCCGCTTTTTGTTATGAAAACACAGCCGCCTTTTATTTTTTTGTCCCTGATGTATCCCGACAGCATTTTACAAAGCTGTCCCGGCAGAAAAACCGTGCGGTTTTTTCCCTTGCAGCGTATATCCGCGCGTCCCGCCGCGACCGCCGCCGCGGTTATATACCTCAGCTCGGAAACGCGTATTCCGGAAGCGCATATTGTCTGCATAATATAAAAAAGCCGTTTATCGCCTTTCCCGCGCGCCGCCCTCAGCAGCCGCTCGTATTCGGAACGCGTTATCTCGCGCCGCTTATCGGCAAATACGCTTCTCTGAATTTTAATCGTCCTGACGCGGCAGTCGCGCCTGCCGAGGTATTCAAACAGGCTGTTAAGCGAGGAAATGACCGAGTTGACGCTCGCGGCGGCATACCGTCCCATCAGGCTCTCCTTGTATTTAAGCACAAGCGGCTTATCCGCCTCCCTTCCGTCAAGCCATTCGTAAAACGCGGACGCGTCGCGGATGTATTTCTCGATAGTCGCCGGTGATTTTTCTTCCTCCGTCAGATAATTTCTGTAGCGCGCCAGTGTTATGCTGAAATTTTCCATGTTAATCATCTCCGAATAAAAATAATATTTATTAAAACATACCCGCAAGGCGGCATGCTTCAATATTTTCCGAAACACAGAACGCTTTGGTTTCATTTTGTTTCGTGAGATTATTTTAACATATATAAAATTTTATATTCACACAAAAAAGGCGGCGCCGCAGCCGCAAAAAAAGCGGGCAGCCGCTTTTTTGCGATTGCCCGCCTCCGTAATATTTTCAGGCTTATTGCTGAGCCGCCGCTCCGCTCTCCACCACAAGCTGGTCCTCATAATCGGGACCGTATGTGTCGATAAGCGTCGCCTCGTAGTCCTCATGGAAGAATTTCTCAGCGCCGAGCGCCGTAATTTCATCGTTAAGCCAGTTCAGAACCGTTTCGTTTCCCTTTGAAACAGCCGGCGCGATCGTATCGCTGCTGCCAAGTGTCGGGATCCCCACAACATAACCCGGATTTTGCAGGGAATACGCTATGACCTCGGTATTGTCGTTCGCCCACGCAGCCGCGTTGCCGTTTTCAAGCGCGTTCTTGGCGTTCGCGTATGTATCGTACTTTTGCAGCGGAATGTCCGGATAGTTCTCCGTCAGGTAGGTCTCCGCCGTAGTGCCGGAAATAACTATTATCTGCTTACTATCGTCCCAGTTGTCAAGCGTCGTTACGGGAGCGCTCTCCGGCGATACCACGCCGAGCGCAACATTCATATA
Source organism: uncultured Clostridia bacterium (assembly GCA_947626135.1). GTDB lineage: Bacteria > Bacillota > Clostridia > UBA1381 > UBA1381 > 12844. Next base: position 61,352 of record CANQQZ010000008.1, on the reverse strand, counting down.
CGGCAAAGCGAAGTCCACTTCCTCCGCCCGCTCCTGCGTTACGGTAAAGTTGGCAAGAATGATATCAACCTTGCCGGTTTGCAGATACTCGATTCTGTTTGCCGCCTCAGTCGATACGAAATTGACCTTGACGCCCAGATCCTCGCCGATACGGCGCGCAAAATATACGTCATAGCCCTGATATTCGCTGTTTTCATCAACGTAGCCGAACGGATGCTTGTCTGTGAATACGCCGATATTTATCTCGCCGCTCTCCTTGATCTCGTCGATCGTCCGGTAAACCGCGTCTGTTCCGGACGCCGTATCAGCCGCCGTGTCTGTCGCCGCGTCGTCCGCGCCGCCGCAGCCCGTGAGCGCGAACGCTGCGGATAAAGCAAGCGCCGCCGCCGTAAATAATTTAATTTTTTTCATCTTTCTTACTCCTTTCAAAACTGAAAATATTTAAAAATTGTTTTGCTCTTTCCGTTTGCGGATGCTCAAAAAACGTGTTCGGATCCGTATCCTCGATTATTTCGCCGTTCTCGAGAAATACGACCCTGTCGGCTATCGCCTTCGCAAACTGCATCTCGTGAGTGACGATAATCATTGTCATGCCTTGCTTCGCAAGATTCAGCATGACGTCCAGGACCTCGCGCACCATCTCGGGATCGAGCGCCGCCGTTACCTCGTCGAAAAGCATCATCACCGGATGCATACACAGCGCGCGCACTATAGCGACTCTCTGCTTCTGCCCTCCCGAAAGCTGGCGCGGAAAGCTCTTTGCCTTATCCGCAAGTCCGACGCGCTCCAGAAGCTTCATCGCCTCAGCCGCTGCCTCGTCCTTCTTCCGCTTCTGCGCCTTCACAGGCGCGAGCAGTATGTTGTCAAGAACGCTTAAATGAGGGAACAGATCGTAGCTCTGGAAAACCATGCCGATTTTCTGCCGTATCGCCGCGAGATTCTTGCTGCCGTATACGACCGCCTCCCCGTCAAGCGTGATTTTGCCGCCCTGAATCGGCTCGAGAGCGTTCAAACATCGCAGCAGTGTGCTTTTTCCGCAGCCGGAGGGTCCGACCACAACTATTACCTCGCCCTTTTTTACCGACAGGCTCACATCATCGAGAACCGTGTTATCGTCAAAGCGCTTTACAAGATGTTCAGCCGTGAGTAATTCGTCAGCCATTTTCCTCACCCCCATTTCTTCTCAAGCCGCCGCGCAAGCAGGCTTATCGGCCAGCAGAGGATAAAATAAATCAGCAGCACCGCCAGATATACCCCGAACGCCGCGTTCGGGCTCGTCATGCGGTTCGCCTCTATTATCTGCTGGGCTACCTTCAACACCTCGACAACGCCTATCATCAATATAAGACTTGTGGTTTTAATCATTCTTGTGATCAGGTTTATCGAAAGCGGTATCAGCCGGCGTACCGTCTGCGGTATAATAACATATATATACGTCTGCGCGCTCGTTAATGACAGTGCGGCGGCGCTCTCGTACTGATGCTTCGGTATGCTTATCAGCGCGCCGCGCACCAGATCCCCCATTTCAGCAGTGCCCCATGCCGTGAATACTATAACCGAGGCAAGCTCGCCGGAAATATTCCAGCCCAAGGCGCCCGTCGAGCCGAAAAACACGATAAACAGCAGCACAAGCTGCGGCATAATCCGTACAAATTCGAGATATATCCGCGTCACCGCTTTGACTATCGGATTTTTCGACGTCATTATTATTCCGAGCAAAATGCCCAAAGGAATACTCAGCGCCACGGCGATAAGGCTTATTTCCACCGCCGTCCACAATCCGCCCAGAAGACGAAGCATATTTTTGCCTTTGAACAAGACGTCAAGACCCAAATCCGGCACGGCGCACCCTCCTTTCGAGCACGCTTCCCAATATCGATACGGGGAGCAGTATTATCATGTAAAACACAACCAGCATAAACAAACTTTCCGTGGTTTTGTAATACTGACCTATCAGGTCCTTCGCCGTAAACATCAAATCCATCAGGCTGACCGCGCTGAACACGCTCGTTTCCTTAAGCAGAAATATGATATTTGCCACAAATGCGGGAACGCTCACCGATACCGCCTGCGGCAGTATCACGTACAAAAGCGCCTGACCCCTTTTCAGTCCGAGACTCAAAGCGCTCTCCATCTGCACCGTCTCCACAGCCTCAAGTCCGCTCCGAAACGCCTCCGCCATGTAGCTTCCGCCCAAAAACGCCAGCCCCGCCACGCCGCATACCGACGGATTGGTCGGTATGCCAATCTTGGGCAGCGCATAGTAGATGAAAAACAGCTGTATCAAAAGCGGCGTGTTGCGGCTTATCTCTATATACACAGATACGATCCGCCGCAGCAGCGCGACCTTGAAATACTGTATAACAGCGCAGAAAAAGCCGACCGGTATTGCTATCCCTATGCCCGCCAAACCGATTTTGACGGTCAGGAGCGCAGCCTCGCCGTACATCGGCAGATATTTCCAAATGAAGTCCCAGTTCATATACTTTCCCTTCTCTGTAAGCGTCCGGCAAACGCGCCCGCCTGACCTCCGCTCAAATATATTATACACCAATTCCCCACCATGTCAATAGGGTTTATAGGATTTGTAACTAGCGCCAAAATCCGGTGCTCACCGCGCCGCTGCTTTGTGCAATACGCATAAATCGGCACCGTAGTGATCTACCGTAAAGTTATTCAAGCAAATATTATACACAATTTATAAAACAATGTCAATAATTTCATAAAATCACGCAACAAATACCTTGCAATAAAGCGTACTATACTGTATAATATTCGGGAATACGCTAAAAGGAGAATGGTCATGCTGTACAAATTCGGCGAATACAAAAAATCTGAGCTTCTGACGGGGCATTTGAACATGGGAGATACAAACCCGCTCGGGGAAAGAATCGACGTGACAAGCCTTTACCTGACCCGAAACGGCAAGCCGTTTATACCCGTCATGGGCGAATATCATTTCGCGCGCGATAAAAAGGAAAACTGGCACGACGAGCTGCGCAAGATGAAGGCGGGCGGAATTACTATCATAGCGACATACTTATTCTGGATTTACCACGAGGAAGCCGAGGGGGAGTTTGATTTTACCGGCGACCGCGATATACGCGCGTTCGTGGACGAATGCGAAAACGCGGGGCTGTATGTTATGATACGAATAGGTCCGTGGTCGCACGGCGAATGCCGTAACGGCGGGTTCCCCGACTGGCTTTTGGAAAAGCCGTACCCGCTGCGCGACAACAATCCCGAATATTTAAAGAAAACATATATATGGTATTCAAAAATATACGAGCAGCTTATAGGCGCATTTTACCGTGACGGCGGAAATATAATCGGCATACAGTTTGAAAATGAGCTGACGCACGGCGCGCAGCATTTGGCAAAGCTAAAGGAAATGGCGCTCGATATCGGCTTCAGCGCGCCGATATACACCGCCACCGGCTGGAACAGCGCGAGCGGAGCGCGGATACCCGTGGACGAGATCATGCCGGTTTTCGGCGCGTACCCGGAGGCGCCGTGGGAAAACACGACGGAACGGCTGCCGCTGTCGGCGCATTATGTGTTTAACGGGGAGCGCAACGATTCGGCGATAGGCGCGGATGTAATCGGACATGACGACGACGGCTGGCAGCTGCCGTATGAACGGTACCCGTTCGCGACGTGCGAGCTGGGCGGCGGCATACAGGTGACACACCGCCGCAGACCGTATATCCGACCTATGGATATATATGCGCTGTCGCTTGTAAAGCTCGGAAGCGGCAACAATCTCCCCGGATACTATATGTATCACGGCGGTACGAACAAAACAGGCAGGTTTTCAACACTGAACGAAACAAGAGCAACCGGTTACCCCAACGATTACACCGTATTGTCTTACGATTTTCAGGCTCCCCTGTCGGAATACGGCGAAGCGCGCGGTCATTACGGGATGTTAAATATGCTCCATATGTTCCTCGCCGATTTCGGCGAGATCCTCGCGCCTATGGAATATGTTCCGTCAAAGACGCCCGCCTCGCCCGAGGATAAGGACGCTTTACGCTACGCGATGAGAACGGACGGGAAAAGCGGCTTTGTATTCGTGAATAACTATCAGCGTCTTCTGAAGCTGCCCGCAAAGAAAAACGTCTCGTTTGAAATACCGGGCGTTTCCTTCCCCGGGATTTCGGTAGAGAGCGGCGTTTCCTTCTTTATGCCGTTCAATATGGATCTGTCGGGTGAGCTTCTCGAATACGCTTCGGCTCAGCCGCTGTGCAGAGCGGAGAATACGTACTTTTTCACGGCGATAGACGGCGTGGCTCCCGAATACAAGTTTGCCGACGGCGAGCTGTTCGGACCGGAGGCGGGAATCAATTCCGCGTTTACAAAAAACGGAGTTAAAATTATAACTCTCACAGCGGACGAAGCGCGGTTCACGCGCAAGCTTTCAAACCGCGTTTATATCGGGATAGGCTGCAATATTTACGAGGACTGCGGCGCGATAGTTTCCGCGGAAAACGGTCCCTTCGAATATCTGACATGGAACGGCGAAGAATTTGAAAAGACCTCTGTCCGTTTCAAATATCAGGAAGCCGAGCTTACGATTTCCGACTGCGGTGCGCCGTTTGAGCCGGAATACGCGGACGAGCTTCAAATAGAAGGAAAAAGAAGACTGACATGGAAAAAAATCAGCGTGTCGAACGCAAACGGCTTTATCGAAATACCGTTTGAATACGACGCGGCGCAGATTTACGCGGACGGCAGACTTGCCGCGGATAATTTTTATATCGGCGTCCCGTGGCGCGTTCCCGCGGGTCTTCTGCACGGCAGGGAATGCTATCTTGTGATGTCGGAGCTCAAAAACGATTTTTATCGCGAAATATAAATAATCATTGCGGCGGACACTGCGTCCGCCGTATTTTTATATGCGCAAAATTTATTGATATGAATAAAATAACGGATACGGCGAAAAATATGCGTATACAAAAATAATGGAGTGGTGAAAATGAATCAGCATATTGGGAAGCAAACGGTGCAATTCGGTTTGCAGCCCGTAATCATATCCGCGGCGGCAATCGCGGGCAAGAAGGAGGGCGAGGGACCCTTATCGGGATATTTCGACAAGGTGCTCGGCGACGACAAATGGGGCGAGGAAACATGGGACAAAGCCGAAAGCAAGCTTCTTAAGGAAACGACCCGCACCGCGGTTGACAAGGCGGGGCTCGCGCTGTCAAATGTTGATTACGTGCTCGCCGGAGATCTTTTAAATCAATGCGTCAGCGCGCATTACGGAATGAGAGAGCTTAATATTCCGTTTTTCGGTCTGTACGGCGCCTGCTCGACTATGGCGGAAAGTCTGTCGCTCGGGGCGATAATTATCAGCGGCGGCTGCGCCGGCAAGGTCGCGTGCGCAACGTCGAGTCATTTTTGCTCGGCTGAAAAGCAGTATAGGTTCCCTCTCGAGTACGGAGGTCAGCGCACGCCCACCTCGCAGTGGACGGTGACCGGCTCGGGCTGCGCCGTTTTGTCGGCGGAGGGCTCCGGACCGAAAATCACACATATAACAACCGGCAAAATAGTCGATATGGGCATATCCGATCTGAATAATATGGGCGCGGCGATGGCGCCCGCGGCGGTCGATACTCTCACGGCTCATTTCGAGGCGACGGGTACAAAGCCGGAAAATTATGATTTGATACTGACCGGCGATTTGGGAGCCGTAGGCTCGGATATACTGATTGAGCTGATGAAACGGGAGGGCTATGACATTTCGGGGAAACATAACGACTGCGGCAAGCTTATATATGACCCGCAAAAGCAGGACGTTCACGCGGGCGGATCCGGCTGCGGATGCTGCGCGAGCGTATTCTGCGGTTATGTTTATAAACAGCTTCAGGCGAAAAAGCTCAGCCGCGTGCTCGTTATGGCAACCGGCGCTCTGATGAACCCGCAGATGATAAACTCGGGAGAAACAATACCCGCAATCGCGCATGCGGTGGCAATATCAGCATAGGGAGGGCAAAAAAATGGACATATTTCTTGATTTTTTAAAGGCTTTTTTGGTCGGCGGCGCGATATGCGTTGTCGGGCAGCTGCTTATTGACCTCACGAAGCTCACGCCCGCGAGAATACTTGTGACATTTGTCGTACTCGGCGTGTTTTTGCAGCTTATAAAGGTCTACGAGCCGCTCGTCAAATTCGCCGGAGCGGGCGCCTCGATCCCTCTTACCGGATTCGGGTACACGCTGTGCAAGGGCGCGGCGGCGGCAGTCGCCGAAAAGGGCATTCTCGGAATATTCACCGGAGGCTTTACCGCCGGAGCCGGAGGCATAGCCGCCGCGCTTGTGTTCGGCTTTCTCGTTTCGATTATATTCAAATCAAAGGCAAAAAGCGAATAAGTGCGCGGGATGGATGGCTCCCGCAACCTGAATGCAGGGATAACGCCGGCAATAATTTTGCGGCGGAGCGCAAATTCCACACATTTTCCACACAGGCAACATATTCCCCACACAATCGCGCCGTATAATGAAGCCGTAATCAAAAAGGATTGCAAAAAATACCGAAAGGAGCTGTTGAATTATGAACGGCAAAATCAAAAAAATATGCGCGGCTGTATCGGCTGCGGCAATAATCGCGGCAATGGGCACGGCATTCGCGGCGGAGGAAGAAACAACGGATTACGGTTACATGAAGGGCAAGGCAAACCACTACGGCACAGGCGGCGAGCAGACGTTTGTTTATACGCAGAAAGCCGACGCGGACGATGAAACGGAAAACGCGGCGGACTACGGTTACAGACAGGGCAAGGCGCACAGAGGCGGTATGGATAAAGCTCATTACGACAGCGAGGATCTCGTTGAAGCGGGCGTAATCGACCAGGCGACAGCCGACGCGATAGCCGAATACGCGGCGAAAAAGCACGAGGATATAAGCGCGATGTATGAGAATACGGCGGATATGACGCCGGAGGAACGTCATGCGGCGTTTGAAGAAAGAAAAGCGTTACGCAAGGATGGAGTTGACGAGCTTGTTGAAGCCGGTGTTATAACGGCGGAACAGGCGGAAGCGATAAGGAATTATAAGGCGGAAGCATAAATTTTAGTTTATCGGGATAACGTAAACGGTGGGCATTAGCCTCCCTTGTCAAAGGGAGGGGAACCGCCGCAGGCGGTGGAGGGATTCATTTTTACAGAAAACCGCATATTTAAGCGATTGGCTGTAATTACGGAATCCCCTCGCCAACTTCGTTGGCCCTCTCCCCTTTAACAAGGGGCGCAAGCAGAGCGTTCCCGTAAGCAGAAATCGCATATGGCGGGTATTAGGCTTCCCCTTGAGGGGAAGCTGTCACAAAGTGACTGATGAGGTGCAGCTGCAAGGCAGCGTTATTCCGGTACCTATAACGGCTTACAACACCTCATCCGTCATTTGCTCCTTGCAGTCGCAATGCCACCTTCCCCTCAAGGGGAAGGCTAATGCCCGCCATACGTGATTTCTGCTCACGGTAGCGCTCTGCATCATATTCTGAGCTTTGCTCGGAATATTCTTTGCGGCGGCATGTACGTCGCAAATATCAAAGCGAAAAAAGTTTCTGCCGGAACTTTTTTCGCCACACTGTTAACAGCTTGCCGAAAAACGGCGGTTTTTCGGCGGAGGGGCGGCAACCCCGACCTTAGATAAACTAAAATTTATCCCTCATTGCAATTCCCGCGGATTTATGATAAAATATCATCGAAAGGGGCGGTGACGATGGCGAAGATTTTAATTGTTGACGATGAGCCGGATATACGGGCTCTCATCAGACGTTACGCGGAACGCGAAGGGTATGAGACAGCCGAAGCCGGAAACGGCATGGAGGCTGTCTCTATGTGCCGTGAAGCCGATTTTGACGTTATCATCATGGACGCGATGATGCCCGAGCTTGACGGCTTTTCCGCGTGCAAGGAAATACGCGCCATGAAGGATATTCCCGTTATAATGCTCTCCGCCCGCGGCGAGGAATACGACAAGCTGTTCGGCTTTGAAACGGGCGCGGACGATTACGTAGTAAAGCCGTTTTCTCCGCGCGAACTGATGGCGCGTATTAAGGTCGTGACCGCCCGTCACGGCGGCGTATCTTCGGAAAAATCGGATAAAATCAATGCGGGCAATATAGAAATTGACACGCTTGGCAGAATTATTTACATAAACGGCGAAAAAACAGAGCTGACGGCGAAGGAATACGATCTGCTTCTGTATCTTGTAAAAAACGAGGGAGTTGTCCTGACGCGCGACAAAATCATGGACGCGGTCTGGGGATATGAATATTATCCGGCGGACAGAACGGTCGACTGGCAGATAAAGCAGCTGCGCGCGCATTTGGGGGATTGCCGCGAATGCATTATTACCGTAAGAGGGGTGGGATATAAATTTGAAGCTCGACACTAAATCGATAGGATTTAAGCTGTGGATATATTTCACCGCGTTCGCGGCGGTAATTCTCGCAGTTTTATGGCTGCTGCAAACGGTGTTTTTGCAGAGCCTTTACAATTCCATGCAGAAGCATCAGATAAGCGGGATTGCGGACAAGATTTACCGGGCGGAAAACACGGAGGAGGCGATGGACGCGCTCGCGTCTGACAATTCCATATTGATCCTGCTCACCGACGCAAACGGAAGCATCATATACAGCGCGGACGAATACAGTCCGTCATACAGAACCGCCGAGCGCGGACACGGCGGCGGGCAAAATCCGTACCGGGCGGGCGAAACGCAGAACTGGCAGGAGGATACATACCGCCGTCTGCCGGAGCATTACGGCGATTTTATTGAAAAATTAGGTAATCGCGACAGCGTTTGCTATACGATCGAACACGGCGGCAGCGATACGCTCGTTTACGGGCGGCGGCTTTCGGACGGAAATATTTTATACATAAACACATCTCTCGGGGCGGTAGGCTCGGCTGTCGCGATACTGCGCTTGCAGCTTTGCGCCGTCACTTTTCTCGCGCTTTTGATAGGACTTTTTATAGCCGTATGGATATCAAAAAGATTTTCAAAACCCGTCTCGGAGCTTTCCGAGCAGTCGCTCAAAATGGCGAACGGCGATTTTGATTTGAAATTCAATAAGGGCTTTTGCTCCGAAACAGACGAGCTTGCCGCATCCCTTGAATATGCCGCCGGAAAAATAGCCGAAACCGACAAGCTGCGCCGCGATTTGCTCGCAAACGTGTCGCATGATCTACGCACGCCGCTCACGATGATAAAGGGCTACGCAGAGCTTATACGCGATCTTGACGGAAGCGCGGACGCGGGAAACGACGCGGAAATTATTATCCGCGAATCGGACAGGCTTTCGCTCCTGGTAAACGATATTCTCGATTATTCAAAATTACAGTCCGGCGCGGCGGCGTTTGAATTTGAGCGCGTGGACCTAAGCGCTCTCGCGCGGAAAACGGCGGAGCAGTTTTCGCAGATATGCAAATCGGACGGCATTGAAATAATTGCCGAAATCGCGCCGCAAAAATACGTTACGGCGGACGCGCGAAGACTTGAGCAGGTGCTCTATAATCTTATCTCAAACGCGGTCGCCCATGTCGGAGACGACAAGCGCGTTTATGTTTCGGTCACGGAAAAGGACGCATCTGTCCGAACGGAGATACGCGATAACGGCAGCGGCATAAGCGCCGAGGATATGCCGCATATCTGGGACAAATATTTCACATCTAAAAAGCGCGGCGCGAACGGGCTGGGACTGTCGATAGTAAAGGAGATACTGACCGCACACGGCGCGCGCTTCGGCGTTGACAGCAAGAAGGACAAAGGCAGCATGTTTTGGTTTGAGCTGAAATGCTGACAAAAACGCCGCTTTACAAACTGATACGAAGCCTCCGAAGCTCAAAAAGCGATATTTATTAAGTAACATGATACTATTCGTGCCGCTTAAAGCACCTTTTATGACCGGCATATTGAATTTTAGATAAAAAAAGGGTAAAATAGCCATACGTATATCAAGTTCAGGCAAAAAATATATTAAAGGAGGCTCACTCAATGAATGAGAAGCAGGATTTAAGAGAACAAACAAATCCGATATTCAATACGGCGAAATCCATGCTGCTGCATCTCTGCATAGCGGGCGATAAGGACGCGCCGGTATTGGCTGAGAAATTCGGCATAGACGCCGACTCGCTTCTCGGCGGCGGGGGGGGACAGGCAGGAGGTCGCGCTCAGTCCTGAACTGACTGTCATGACGGAAACGCGCTTCCGCTCAATTAACAAAATCGCAGGCAGCTATAAGAACAGCACAGTTGTCGATATCGGGTGCGGATATACGCCGCGCGCGTTGTGCGAGCCGTGTAAGGATATGCGTTACATAGGCTGCGATCTGCCAATCGTAACGGACGAGATCGCTCCGGTTATCGGGGAGATGTGCGCCGAGCGCGGAATGAAGAGCAGGGAATTTCACGGCGCCGACGCGACAAATTACCGCTCGCTCCGTGACGCTCTAAACAATGTTGACGGCGAAATCACCATAATATCAGACGGCTTGCTCACATATTTTAACAACTCCGAGCTTACGGAGCTTTGCACGAATATCCGCCGTTTGCTCAAGGAATTTGGCGGTCGATGGATAACGTCCGATCCGGACATGAACCCGCTGTTTATGGCGGCGCTCAAGGCTGTCCACGGCGAAGCGGCGTTTGAGGATCTGGTAAAGACTATGGATGTATACTCCGAGAAGTCGGATACAAACATAGAGGTGCAGAACATGACCGTTTTGGCATATGATTACGAAAACAGTATGAAAACGGTAACGGACTTCCTGCGCTCGGTCGGGTTAAAATGGGAGATTGTTCCGATGTCTGATTACATAACGGAGATCCACAGCCTCGCGGATTATTCGGACGAGGCGAAGGCGGATTATATAAAGTCACTTGAAAACGTACATATCTGGATTTTTACTCCCGACGAAAACTACAAGGAAATCGAAGAAAACTATGACAGCGACAGCTTTGGCGTGACGGCGAACGCTCACGGCGGCAAAATGGAAATCAGCCTGCGCGGCAGACTCGATTCCATAACCGCGCCGGAGCTTCTCGGGGTTTACGAGAAAACGACAGCCCGGGAAAAGGTCGAAAAAATCGTCGTTGACGCGTCCGGTCTCGAATATATTTCATCCGCCGGACTGCGCGTGCTGCTTCTTATGATCAAGCAGGTCGGAAACGGCAATCTCACCGTTACCGGACAAAACGAGACGGTTCAGACTGTCTTCGACCAGACGGGATTTACGGATTTGATATAACGCAAACACCCGCCGACAGGAACACGGCAAAGAGCGTATTATAGGATCCAGTCTGAAATATACGAAAAAGGGGGCACGGCGGCGTGTCCCTTTTTTTGCTTTAAACCGCATATTGATAAGCGCGGCGTCCGCCGCCGGCGCTGTAAAATCAGCGGCGATCCTCCCACGTCACCGAATCGTATCTACTCGGTCACGCGCGGATAGGGATTGAAAAATCCGGATAATTATGTTAAAATAATGTTACCGAAAATCAGGGGTTTTATCGTCTGACATTATCGGACGCATAACGCAAAGGAGGCGGCGCGGATGAAAATAGGAATAATAAGCTTTGAAAACCGTTTGGGCGAAACAAAGCGGGAACGCTTATCGCGGGTAAAATCCATAATCGCTCAAAATCCGGGCGCGGATATATATATGCTGCCGGAGCTGTGGAACGTCGGTTTTTTCGCGTTCGAAAATTACCGTGAGGCGGCGGAAGCATCGGAAGGAGAAACGCTGTCAATGCTGAGCGGCGCCGCCGCCGAAACCGGCGCGTACATTTTCACGGGCAGTATCGTTGAAAAGCGCAGCGGCAGGCTGTATAACACCGCGTTTTTACTTGACAGGCGCGGGGAAACAGCCGGATGGTATTCCAAAACGCATTTATTCGGCGGCGAAAAGGAGCTGATGACCGCGGGAAACGGCTATAAGGTCTGCGATACAGAGTTTGGAAGAGTGGGATTCTCAATCTGTTACGATCTGCGTTTCCCCGAGCAATACCGCGCCATGACGGATATGGGCGCAGAGATTTTTCTGAACTGCTCCGCGTGGCCAAGGCAGCGCGGCGCGCATTGGGAAATACTAAACCGCGCGCGCGCGATCGAAAACCAGGCGCTTTGCCTGTCCTGCTGCTCGCGCGGCTCCGATAACGGGGCTTTATACGCGGGAGTATCACTCGCGGCAGCCGCGGACGGACGCGTGCTTTTGAAAACCGACAGGGAATTTGCCGCTGTTGAAACAGACGTCTCCGAAATAAAAAAATGCCGCGCCGATTTTCCCGCGCTGCTTGATAAAATTTGAATTTCGTATTGCAAAACGGCGGCATATGGTATATAATTGAAGAAAAGAAAAAGGGAGGAAATTTATATGAAAATACTTGTTACCGGCGGCGCGGGCTACATAGGCAGCCATACCTGCGTGGAGCTTTTAAATTCCGGCTATGATATCGTTGTGCTTGATAATCTTTACAACGCGTCGGAAAAATGCCTCGACGCGGTCAAAGAGCTGACAGGCAAGGATTTTCCGTTTTACAAGGTCGATTTGCTTGACTATGAGGCGACGGAAAAGGTTTTTGAGGAGAATGAGATCGACGCTGTAATTCATTTCGCGGGTCTTAAGGCGGTCGGCGAATCGACTCATATCCCGCTTAAATATTACGACAACAATATCACCGGCACTCTTCATCTTATGGAAGCGATGGAGAAGCATAACTGCAACAATATCGTATTCTCGTCCTCGGCAACGGTTTACGGCGACCCGGAAAGCGTCCCGATCAGGGAAACGGATAACAAGGGCGACAAAATACTCACAACCAATCCATACGGCACGACAAAGCTTTTTATAGAGCGCATTCTGACCGACGCGCAGAAAGCCAACCCGAAGCTGAGCGTAACTCTTCTGCGCTACTTCAATCCAATCGGCGCGCATGAAAGCGGAAAAATGGGCGAGGACCCGAAGGGCATCCCGAACAATCTTCTTCCGTATATCGCGCAGGTCGCGGTGGGCAAGCTTGAGAAGGTCCATGTATACGGCAATGATTATCCGACTCCCGACGGTACCGGTGTGCGCGATTATATCCATGTTGTAGATCTCGCCGTGGGACACGTTAAAGCTATAGAGCATTGCTCCGGCAAAGAGGGTGTGCATATTTACAACCTCGGGACCGGCAACGGCTACAGTGTTCTTCAGATAATAGAGGCATTCTCCAAAGCATGCGGAAAGGATTTGCCGTACATTATCGAGGAGCGCAGACCCGGCGATATCGCCGAGTGCTACGCGGACCCGGCAAAGGCACAGCGCGAGCTTGAATGGGAGGCAAAGCGCGGCATTTCCGAAATGTGCGCCGACAGCTGGCGCTGGCAGTCCTCGCATCCGAACGGCTTTAACGATTGACGTACCAAAAAGCGCCCTGCTGCGGGGCGCAAAACGCGATAAAAGACAAAACCCTTCGGGGTTTTGTTTTTATGAAAAAAATGCTTGACAACCGGCGGCAAAGTCTATATAATATGTAAGGTGTCTGAATTTCGGAAGTGAAGATAGTCAATCTGGACTATGAATTAAGAAAAGAAACAGGAGGTGCTGCAAAATGAAAATGACATTTCAGCCGAAAAAACGGCAGAGAAGCAAGGAACACGGCTTCAGAAAAAGAATGTCCACAAAATCGGGCAGAAAGATTTTAGCGAGAAGAAGGTCAAGAGGCAGAAAATCGTTAACCGCGTAATCAAGCCGAAAGGGTTACAGGCATAAGTCGGGGACGCGCCCCGCTTCTGCCTTTTTATCTTTTTGGGAGATTGATTGTCAACGCCTTGGAGGGACAAGTATGCACAACACGTCAAGCCTTAAGCTGAACAGAGATTTCAGACGGCTGTATTCGCGCGGCAAAAGCCGCGCCGGAGCGTATGTTGCTGTATATGCGCTGAAAACCCGCCGAAGGGACAAGCGGCTCGGGCTGACAGTCGGAAAGTCCTTCGGTAAAGCCGTCAGACGCAACCGCGCCAAAAGGCTGATGCGTGAAAGCTACAGAGCGATTGAACAGAGCCTTCCCGACGGATATGATTTTGTTATCGTCGCGCGCGGACGCGCCGACGAGGTCGGGTTCAATGAAATCAAACGGGATATGGAATATGTTTTCGGAAAGCTCGGATTAAAATGAAAAAAATATTTATCAGCTTAATTAAATTTTACAGACGCCACATTTCGCCGTATAAGGGTGGGAGCTGCTGTCGGTTTACGCCCACCTGTTCACAGTATGCGCTCGAAGCGATAGAGAAATACGGCGCGCTTAAGGGAGGGTATCTTGCCGTGCGCAGGATTTTGAAATGCCATCCGTTCCACAAGGGCGGATATGACCCCGTTCCCTGATATAATGACAGCGGAGAGGAAATAGAATATGTTTGAATACATTATAACACGACCGATGGGTTATATAATCGAGTTTATATATAACCTTGTTCAGAATTACGGTATCGCGATTATTCTTTTTACCATCATAATCAAGATGCTGCTGTTTCCGCTGAACATCAAATCGCAGAAGGCGATGAAAAAGCAGCAGAAAATCCAGCCTATAATGCAGGAGCTTCAAAAGAAGTACGCCAATGACAAGGAGCGCTTAAACCGCGAAATGATGAAAATCTACCGCGATAACAATATCTCCATGTCCGGCGGCTGTCTGCCGATGCTGATACAAATGCCGATTCTTATCGGATTGTATCAGGTTATCCAAAGACCGTTATCATTCCTGCTTCACGTTGACTTCAATGAGCCGGACGTAATACGGAGAGTTTACGATTTGAGAGACCGGTTCGCGGACGCCAGCCTGGCGTCGCGTACAGAGGAGCAGCTCGCGAATATGAATCAGATGAATATTTCGCAGTGGGCGGCTCAGGCGGGTCAGAGCGATTGGGTAATAAACTTTAATCTGTTCTTTATGAACCTCGCGAATGTTCCGTCGGCGGCATTGAAATATATAGGCGAGGTATTCCAGGGAAATTTTGAGCACCTGAGCATAGTTTTGCTGCTGCTCATACCGATTTTCGCCGTAATAGCGTCAGTCGGCTCAATGAAGGTATCTCAGGCAATGTCGGGACAAAATAAGAATAATTCGCAGAACGCGGACAGCGCCGCGCAGATGTCCAATACTATGATGTGGATGATGCCGGTCATGACCGGATTTTTCACATTTACATTGCCCGCCGGTATCGGACTTTACTGGATAATCAGCTCCGTGCTGCAAATCATACAGCAGGTGGGACTGAATTTCTATTTTAACAAAAAGGAGGATGAAATAATTGTCAGCATTCCCGAATCAAGACAGAACAACGGTAAAAAGCGGAAAAAGCATAGATGAAGCAATCGAGACGGCGTTGCGGGAGCTCGGCGCACAGCGCGAGAGCGTTGATATAGAGATAATACAGGAGCCGTCTAAAGGATTTTTGGGCTTCGGCGGAAAACCGGCGCTTGTAAAGGTAACGGTCAATGTCCCCGAAGAGCCGGAAGCGGCGGAAGAAACTCACCCGGAGGAGGCTGCCGCGCAGCCCCGCCAAAGAAGCAACCAGCGGAACCGCGGCAGACACCGCGGCGCGCAGCGCAGCAAAAATCACAGCCGAGAGCACGCAAACGGAGAAGCGCCCGAAGCTGTCGGCACAGTAAAGCCGTTTGTTCCGACGACATTTGATATTCCCTCGCACGAGGACAGCCCCGTGGAGGCGGCAAAAATTTTCCTTACAAGCATGTTTGCCGCGATGCAGATCGATGTAACAGCCGATGTGGAGCTTGAGGCAGACATGATGACCGTCAATCTCGCGGGAGATAATATGGGTATAGTAATCGGCAAGCGCGGCGACACGCTCGACAGCATTCAATACCTGACGTCGCTCGTGGTAAACCGCAGAAATAAAGGCGATTACATCAAGGTGACAATAGACACGGAAAATTACCGTGAGAAGCGCGCCGATGCTCTTGTGGCTCTTTCCAACCGTCTTGCGGATAAGGTTGCGCGCTCCGGCAAGAAGTTCACTCTCGAGCCCATGAATCCGTATGAAAGACGGATCATACACGCAAATTTGCAGGATAACGAAAACGTATCCACATTTTCCGTAGGCTCGGAGCCGTACAGAAAGGTGGTTATCGCTCCCAAGCACGGCAGCAAGCCCCGCTATGACAAGCGCGGCGGAAGACATCAGCAGGCGCCGAAGCATGACGCGCCGAAAGCGGAAAAAACAGGAAGCTATACGACTACGTATAAGGCGGATTTCCATCCGACTCCGCATAAAGCGGAATATCACAGCTATGAGGAATATCTCGCCGCGCAGAACGGCGACATAATTCCTCCGGTTAAAACAGACGATGAGGACTAATAAGAATATCTAATCAAAAATAAACGGACTGCTTCATAATGAAAAGCAGTCCGTTTTGAATTTCAATCCGCGTTAAATCAGCCCAGTTCAGCGAAATACTTAATTGTTCTAACCATCTGAGAGGTGTAGGAATTCTCGTTGTCATACCACGAAACGACCTGAACCTCATAAAGATCGTCGCCGATAGGAGCAACCATTGTCTGCGTAGCGTCAAAGAGCGAGCCGTAACGCATACCGATAACATCGGACGAAACGATGGGATCCGTATTATAACCGAACGATTCCGAGGACGCCGCCTTCATAGCCGCGTTAATACCGTCAACGGTTATGTCGCTGCCCTTAACAACAGCCGTAAGTATCGTTGTGGAGCCTGTCGGAACGGGAACTCTCTGCGCCGAACCGATGAGCTTGCCGTTAAGCTCGGGGATAACAAGACCTATAGCCTTAGCCGCGCCCGTTGAGTTGGGAACAATGTTCGCGGCGCCCGCGCGAGCGCGTCTCATATCGCCCTTTCTGTGCGGACCGTCAAGAATCATCTGGTCTCCGGTATAAGCATGAATGGTGGACATAATACCCGACTGGATGGGAGCGTATTTATTAAGCGCGTCAGCCATAGGAGCCAAGCAGTTCGTCGTGCACGAAGCAGCCGAAATGATGGTATCATCGGGTGTAAGAGTCTTTTCGTTAACCGAATAAACAATTGTCGGAAGATCGTTTCCGGCGGGGGCTGAAATAACAACCTTCTTAGCTCCCGCGTCAATATGAGCCTGCGACTTTGCCTTGGAGGTATAGAAGCCCGTGCATTCGAGAACAACGTCCACGCCGAGCTCGCCCCACGGGAGATCAGCCGCGTTCTTTTCCTCGTAAATCTTCAATACCTTGCCGTCAACCGTGAGAGTACGAGCCTCATTGTCAGCCTCGACCGTGTGAAGGTTAGCGCCTATCGCGCCGCAGTAACCGCCCTGAGCCGTGTCATACTTTAAAAGGTTAGCGAGCATTGTGGGATCCGTCAAATCGTTGATTGCCACAACCTCATAACCTTCCGCGCCAAACATCTGTCTGAACGCGAGACGTCCGATACGTCCAAATCCGTTAATTGCAACTTTAACTGCCATTTTGAAATTCCTCCTAAGAATATATTTTTTGAGCACTTTAGCTGTACTCATTCATAACTATTTTACCTCAATTTTCCGAAATATACAAGTCCAATTGTTAAATTTATAGCAAAAAGACCGTAAATTTTCCCCATTGCACAAAAAGCCGCGCGTTTATATGGTAATTTTTATTCCGACAAACCTATATTTAGCGCGGAATCCTTGTGTTCGAGCCTGCCGTTAATAAATGTCATTACGCATTCCGCGTCAAAATCCGTCGGAGGCTTTGTGAATACGGCTATATCCGCGTCCTTGCCGGCGGACAGCGTCCCCACCCTGTCGTCTATACGGCAGTTTTGCGCGGCTGAAGAGGTGATCGCCTCAAGCGCTTTATATTTATCCATTCCATGCTTTACCGCCATTACGGCGCAAAACGGCAGGTTTTCTATCGTAATCTCCGGATGGTCGGTGATAATGGAAACGGATAAGCCTCTGTCGGACAATGCTTTATAAACGCCGTATGACATGTCTTTAAGCTCAATCTTACTTCTGTCTCCGAATGTGGGACCGAGATTTACCGGCGCGTTCTCACGGACGAGCACGTCCGCAACGCGCTCCCCGTCCGTGCAGTGCTCGATCGTAAAGTCTATTTTAAATTCCTTGGCTATGCGTATCGCCGTGCATATATCATCTGCCCGGTGCGCGTGAAATTTCACCGGGATCGCCCGGCTGAGCACAGGGAGCATCGCGTCGAGCTTTATATCAAAATCCGGCTTATCGTTATTCTCCGAATCCGACTCGTATTTCTCAAGCTTTTCCTTATATTCGGCAGCCTCCATGAACAGCTCGCGTATAAGCGCCGCCGTGCCCATACGTGTAGCCGGAGCCTGATTTTTTTCATTGTAAACGGTTTTCGGATTTTCACCGAGCGCCATTTTCATAGCGCACGGCGCTTTTACAATCATATCATCCACACAGCTCCCGCATGTTTTTACCGCCGCAAACTGACCTCCCACGGGGTTTGCGCTTCCGGGTCCCGTCACCACGGTCGTCACGCCGGCTTTCACAGCGTCCGGAAACGCGCGGTCAAACGGATTTATGCCGTCAATGGCGCGAAGCTGCGGCGTTACGGGATCGGTATCCTCGTTTCCGTCATCGCCCTCAAAGCCCATAGAATCCTCGAACATTCCCGCATGGCAATGCGCGTCTATAAGTCCCGGGGTAACAATCATGCCGTGTACGTCATATACCTCATCCGCGTCAATACCGGGCGCTCCGTCCGGCGCGCCCGCATATATGATCTTATCGTCAAATATAACGGTCCCGTTTTCGATTTCCGCGCCGGTCATGATGAACAGGCGCGCGTTTTTTATCATTTTTATATTCATTTTCATTCAAATCCGTCCGGAATAACAGATGACAAAATACTTTCCGCGCAATGCGCCGGATTTTTCAAACGGTATTCCATCAGCGGTTATTCAAATAATTTATCGCGGAATTTGCCGCGACCGCGCCGTCCGCGGCGGCTGTTACAATCTGCCTCAGCGGCGATACGCGCGCGTCGCCGGCGGCGTAAATTCCGTCAATGCTTGTTTTCAAATACATATCCGTTTTTATAAACCCGCGTTCGCAGGTTTCAAGTCCGATTTGCTTTGCCAGCCCGGTATCCGGCGTTATTCCTATCGCGATAAACGCCGCTGACGCGTTTATAAAGCCGCGGGCGGACGTTTCGGTATTTTTTGCGTATACCCGCTCCAGTTTTCCGTTTCCCTCAAAGCGCTCCGCAATCATATCGGTGTAAACGGTAATTCTCTTATCGGCAAACACCTTATCAAGCAGCGTTTTCTGCGCTTTGAACCGCTTCGAGCGGTTCAGCATATACACATTTTTGCAAAATCCCGAAAGATACAGCGCGTCCTCGCATGCGGTGTTTCCCCCGCCTATCACGACCGCGTCTTTGTCCCTGAAAAAGGCTCCGTCGCATGTCGCGCAGTATGATACTCCCGCGCCCGCAAGCTCATTCTCGCCCGGAATGCCGAGATGTCTCGGCTCCGCGCCGGACGCGATGATTATTGCCCTTGTATCGTATGCGTTTTTGCGCGTCACAACAGTTTTAACCGGCGAAGCGGGATTTTTTATCTCCCTCGCCGTTTCAAATACGCGTTCGGCTCCGAATTTCATCGCGTGCTTCTCAAATGCGGCGGACAGCTCCTCCCCTGTCGGCGCGTTAAAAAAGCCGGGATAGTTGTCTACCTCATATGTGCGCACCGCCTGACCGCCGCAGGCTGTTTTCTCAAGCATCAGCGTTTTCATGCCGCCGCGCGAGGCGTATATCGCCGCGCTCATTCCGGCTGCGCCGCCGCCGATTATAATTATATCATACATTTGTATACCTCGCGACAAACTATGGTTTATGTGTTATCGTCCTCTGCTTTTGTTTCGCGGTTATTAACATACGCTTCGATAATATATCTCGGTCTGCGTTTGACCTCCTTATAAATCTTGCCTATATATTCGCCTATAAGTCCGATTGACAGCAGCTGCACGCCCCCGATAAACCACAGCGACAGCATAAGCGACGCCCAGCCCGAGTCCGTATGTCCGATGATTTTGCATACTATCGTATACACAGCCATAACGATTGCGACAATGCATGCCGCCGCTCCGAGTCCGCTTATAAAGCGTATCGGTCTTATAGAGAACGAGGTTATTCCGTCGAAGGCGAAAGAGAGCATTTTTTTGAGCGGATACTTGGATTCGCCCGCAAACCGCTCTTGTCTGTCGTAATATTCGCACGTGGAGCGGAAGCCCAGCGTGGGAACTATGCCGCGCAGAAACATATTCCGCTCGGGATACTGTGAGAGCGCGGCGAGCGCTCTGCGGCTCAAAAGCCGGAAATCGGCATGATTAAACACCAGGTCAACGCCGAGCATACGCATTACCTTATAAAATCCCTCGGCAGTGGTGCGTTTGAACCACGTATCCGTTTCGCGCTTGTTTCTCACGCCGAATACCACGTCATATCCCTCCGCGAATCGCTCCGCCATTCTCGGTATAACATTTATATCGTCTTGCAGGTCCGCGTCGATCGACACGGCGCAGTCACACTCGTTCATGACCGTCATCATTCCGCCGAGCACCGCGTTCTGGTGACCGGCATTGTGAGCAAGACGAATTCCCGCGAAAATATCATTCTTCTTTGTAAGAGAATCTATTATATTCCATGTCTTGTCGCGCGAACCGTCGTCGACAAAAACCACGCGGCTGCCGCGGTCTATAAGCAAGCTTTGGCACATTGACTCAAAAAGCTCCTCCATGCGCTTTGCCGTCTCGGGAAGTACCGCCTCTTCGTTATAGCATGGCACTACCACGTATAATTTTATCGGTTTATCCATAAGCCTCTCCTTTTGTAAAAAATACCTATATGGATATATTATACACCATATTCCATATTATTACAAGCCTTATTTTCAGCTTGCCGCGGAAGTTTTTCAATCGCGCGGTCCGCGGATTATTATTTACAAAACCGCAGTATTATGATATTATAAAAATATATAATATAAATGAATATGAAAGCCGGATATAAATTGACCGGCGAGCGGCTTTTCGGAGGAGGCGCTGCAATGGAAATCAACAAAAGCGCGGCTAAGCGCGAATTCGCAAAATATGTACAAAATTATGACGCGCGGGACGAAAAAATACGTCTTAAGATCGAGCATACCTATCGGGTGGCTGAGCTTTGCGCCGATATCGCGCAATCGGAGCGGTTTTCGGCGGAGGATACGGATCTGGCGTGGCTTATCGGCTTGCTTCATGATATAGGCAGATTCGAGCAGCTCCGTATGTACGGGACCTTCATCGACTCCGAATCTGTGGACCACGCGGAGCTGGGCGCGGATATTCTTTTTAAACAGGGGAAAATCCGGAGCTTTGTTAAGGATCGCTCGTGCGACGGGCTTATTGAGCTCGCTGTGCGCTCCCACAGCTTATACCGGCTTCCCGAGGGGATAACCGACCGCTGCGCATCGTTCTGCAATATAATCCGCGATGCGGATAAGATTGATATCCTGCGCGTAAACGTGGATTTCGCGCCGGAGGAGATATATAACGTTTCATCCGAAACACTTCGCAGCGATGTTGTCTCCGACCCGGTAATGCGCAGCTTTTTTGAAGAGCACGCGACGCTGCGCAGTCTGAAAAGAACGTCCGCAGATCATCTCGCGGGACATATCTCTCTCGTTTACGAGCTGGTATATCCCTACAGCATACGGGTCATGGCGCGGCAGGGCTATCTGGAAAAAATGCTTGCGTTCAAATCTGATAATCCTATAACGCGGGAGCAGTTCAAAACAATCGCACAGCGCATAAATTCCTATGTTGAGCGGCGGCTCGGCGAAATCGGGGAGGCAAATCTATGACGGATATTTTTTCACTTGTGACGGATACGGATTTTTCCGTCCTCGATTTTATACAGACGCATATGCGCTGCGCCGCTTCAGACGCTGTAATGCCGTATATTACGCATTTGGGGGCGGGAGGAATTTTATGGGTCCTTCTGGCGGCTGTTCTTATCTGCATAAAAAAATACCGGCGCGCCGGTTTAACCATAGCCGCCGCGTTGATACTCAGCCTGATATTCTGCAACGGTCTGCTGAAAAACGCCGCCGCCCGTATGCGTCCGTTTGATATAAACACAAATGTTTCTCTTTTGATACGCCCGCCCTCGGATTATTCCTTTCCGTCCGGGCATACCGCCGCTTCATTCGCATCGGCTGTATCGCTTCTGCTGTGCCGCTGTAAGCGGCTCGGGGCGGCGGCGCTGATTACGGCGGCGCTGATTTCGTTTTCACGGCTTTACCTTTACGTCCACTTTCCCTCCGATGTTCTCGCGGGAGCGCTGCTTGGCGTAATTTTCGCGGCGGCGGCGGATAAAATCATAGGCGCCGTATATAACGGAATAAATACTGTATGAACGAAAACGGGCGCCGCCCGTTTTTTTACTGCGCCAAACGGCGGGACGGCTTTTCACCGAAAAATACGCGGCTTTTGTGCTTAAACATGCCTACGGTAGTGCAGACGGCTATAATATCGCTTACGGGCTCAGCCAAAAACAGTCCCCATACTCCGAGATCCGCCGCGCGCGGCAAAATCAGCGCGAGAGGAAGCAGCAGCATTAGTTTGCGCTCGGCAGCCAGGAACGCGGACACCTTCGCCTCGCCCAGCGCCAGAAACGTCTGCTGACACGCGCTTTGCATACCCATAAGCGACATTCCCGCCATAAAGAGTCTGAGAGCGTTTTTGCCGAGCGCGATAAGCTCTCCGTCGTCGGTAAAAATCCCGATAAACAGCTGCGGGAACATCTCCAGCACCGCTATTACGGCGAAGGAAAACACAAGCGAAGCCGTAAACAGCAGGAAAAACGCGCGCTTTACGCGCTCCGTATTTCCCGCGCCGTAGTTATAGCTTATAACCGGCGCCGCTCCCTGGGAAAGCCCCTGCACAGGCATCCATATAAGCTGCGTTATGCTGAAAAAAATCGACATAAGCGCCACGTACATATCGTTTCCGTATTTGAGCATACCGGTATTAAACGTCAGCTGTATCAGGCATTCCGTCGTTTGCATAACAAACGGCGATATTCCGAGCGACAAAATCAGCTTTACTATACCGGCATTGAGACGCAGATTTTTCGGGCGGATTTTTATTATCGTCCTTTTTCCCGTAAGGAACATTATCACCCACGCGCATGACACCGCCTGCGAAATTACCGTCGCAAGTGCGGCGCCTCTCACGCCCATGTTTAATCCGAATATAAATATCGGGTCGAGAACGATATTTAATACGGCGCCTATACAAACCGTCGCCATACTCGTTTTGCCGAAGCCTTGATTTGTAATAAACATATTAAGTCCGAGCGACAGCTGCACAAATACTGTGCCGATAAGATAAACGGATATATATTCCGATGCGTACCGGAGCGTGTTCTCGCTCGCTCCGAAGGCAAGCAGAATTTTATTGCGCGTCAGCATAAATATTACCGACAGAACAAGAGCCGTAACGGTCAGAAGGCACACGCTGTTGCCGAGAATTTTCTCCGCGCCGTCGTTGTCTCCCTTACCCATAGCGATTGCCGCGCGCGGCGCGCCGCCCATTCCCATAAGCGACGCGAAGGCGGAGACAAGCATTATTATCGGAAAGGTTACTCCCAGCCCCGCCAAAGCGAGAGAGCCCACGCCGGCAATCCGCCCCACATACACGCGGTCCATAATGTTATAAAGCAAATTCACCAGCTGAGCAAGAACCGTGGGTACAGCCAGTCTTATAATCAGTCTGCTTACCCTTTCGCGGGCAAGTATATTATCGTCCTTCATATAATCAGAGTCCTTTAAGCTTTAATTTATTATGATTATACTCTTTTTCGGCGCCGATTGCAATGCAAATACAAGGTATATTACAAATGTTTCGGTTTTTCGCAGACAATTTCTTTGCGCGGTTTGATGAAAATCTTGTAATTTTGTTTACAAATCGCCGTCTTTGTGATAAAATAAGTCTGCGACCCGGCAGTTTAATAACATTTGTCTGCTGTATTTGTATGCATTTTTATCATAATAAGATAAAAATACATGCTCTGTTTTGCATATGGCAAATATAGCAGTATATTGAATAACCGAGTCGCATTGGTTGGAGCTGTGTTTTTACGCACGGCTTTAGCCGTGCGTTTTTTGCTGTAAAGGGGGTGCGGACGCCGGAAGGAACGAAATAATACTCATACAAAATCAAAGGATGGGAGAACAAGCATGATAAAAAAATTTATTTTATGTCTGATATGCGCATGCCTTTTCGCGCCCTGCGTCCGTGCCGCGGACGCGGTTGACATATACGTAAACGGACGTATAACAGACAAGCGCGGGTATATAGACAACGGAACGACATATGTTCCCATACGCGCCGTAGCGGAAAACCTGGGCGCAGAGGTCGGATGGGACGGGCAAAGCGTAAGCGTAATTACGAGCGAGGACGAAACGGTATCGAGCCTTATCGAATCGGCAAGCGAAAGCGTGGTCGCGGTTGTCGGCAACTATACCGGCGGAAGGGGTCAGGCGGCTGATTACAACGAGCTTACGGCGCATGGGACCGGCGTTGTTATAAAGTCAAACGGTTTGATCTTGACAAACGCTCATGTGGTGAAGGATATAGAAAACATTACCGTCGTCTTTAACGACGGCACAACCTGCGCGGCGTCGGTTCAATATTCGGACGAGGGAACAGATCTGGCGGTGATAAAAATTAACCGTCTCGGTTTGAATCCCATGCGTATTGCCTCCGGCACGGACGATTTGAAAACCGGACGCACGGTTATCGCCATAGGCACACCCATATCTCTCGCGATGAGAAACAGCGCGGCAAAGGGAATAATAAGCGGTCTGAACGTATCCGTTCCCGGCTCCGATTATCCGCTTATCCAAACCGACGCCGCAATTAATCCCGGCAACAGCGGCGGTCCGCTTATTGACCTTCGCGGGCGTCTTATAGGCATAAATTCGTCAAAATTTTCCGGGACGGGAATCGAGGGCATGGCGTTCTCTGTTCCGGCGGAAACTATCAACTACGCCTTATCTCAATTCGAGAAAAACGGGCGCGTACTGCGTCCCGATGTGAAGGCGTCGTTTGAGGAATCGTGGGAGGCAAGAATAGGGCTGCCGACGAGCAAGGGCATAACCGTTCGCTCTTCGTCGTCGCAAGAGCTTCAGACAGGCGATATGGTAACAGCCGTCAACGGCGCGCAGGTGCACAGCATTACGGATTATAACCGCGCAATCAGGGACACGTTTACCGATACGCTTAATATGACGATTGTAAGAAACGGTGAAACAATTAACATAAACGTAAGCTATGAGCTGAATTAAAGGGGGATTTTAAAAATGAAAAAAATAATTGCGGCTTTATCCGCGGCGGCAATGCTTTGCGCGGCTGCCGGAGCGAACGCGGCGGAGGAAACGGTTGAGATATCGTTCAGCGTGGGCGACAGCATCCTTACCATAAACGGCAGCCCGCTCGAGGTGACTGCGCCGTATATCGTCGGAGACGGAACAACTCTCGTTCCGGTAAGAGTGATAACGGAGGCGTTCGGCGCGGAGGTCGGTTGGGACGGTGATACTCAGAGCGTTAATTTGAAATATCCCGACGTGGATATAACAATTCAGATAGGCTCAAAATCCGCTGTCGTAAACAGCCATACCGAGGAGCTGCCGGAGGCTCCCGAGCTGAGCGGCGGCACAACGATGGTACCGCTGCGGTTTATAAGCGAAACGTTCGGTGCGGAGGTTGATTACGATGCGGGAACCGAGCGTATAACGGTTACGAAAACCGCGGCTGAGGAAAGCGCGGGTACGGTTGAGGGAGTTACCGACTCTCAATATATCGGCGACAGCTATTTCGGATGGAGAATACAGAATCCAAAAACGTTTATTATGCAGGACCGCAGCTTTGACGGCACTCATACGGTATTTGCCGACAGTGACGGCAAATGCACGCTGACCATAGGAATAGATATAAGCGATGAGGATATAGACGTTGACACGGAATACAATAATCTAAGAGATATTATGGCTTCCGGAACGATTTCCGCGGCGGAGCGCACCCCGCTCGACGACGGAACGGTCAAAATCCATTTTCGCGGCAAGGATAAATCTTCAACCATCGACGCGCTTGAATACGTCAAGGGCAGCACAGCCTGTTACGCGCTGCTCACGGCGGATAACGGCTATGACGGTCTGGACGAAATGCTTTCGCTTAACGGCACGTTTGAGATAAACGCGCCCGATAACTATTACGACCTCTCCAATGTGGAAAACGGGTATCGGGAATTTAAAGACGACGACTACAAAATTACCGTAAATATCCCGGCTGACTGGTCGCAGCTCATAAACGGGGTTACAAATGAGTTCAGCTTTGCCGGCACGAATGACGATATAAGCGAAATTAACATTGGCATTTATTCAAAATCGGACACCGTAACGGCTGAGAAGCTCGCTCAGCATGACCATGATTTGTACGAATACATAGGAAGCCCCGACTTGTCAAAGGTAAGCGAGGTCTCAAACGACGGCGGAAAATACAGCTACACCGTGACGTATCAGGGCGTCGGCAGCACAAACTATTCTGTTTTCGACGCGTTTTTTGAAAACGGCAATTATGTATATAACGTTTCCGCTCACGCCAAAACCGTTGACGAAGCAAAACGGCTCGTGAGCTCGGTTAAAACCGAGCCGCTCGACCCGTCGGATGTCGGGACTCTTCTGCGCGGAAGCGATTTGAGCTCCGGTTCGACGGTAAAAACCATTGCCGGCGGAAAGATGACGGTTCCCGACCCCTGGACAAGCCTCGGTTCCGGCACACTAATGGACAGACGCACGGGCGGAGCTCTCGCAATCTCGTATACCCCCGGGAACGGAAACAGACTACAGCAGGAAACGGATGAATTTGCGCGCAGTCTGCGTGACGACGGCTGTAAAATAGTAAAAAATGTGTCAAGCAAGCGCGTTAACGACAACTTCTATTACAGCTTTACCGCAGAGCGCAGGGATGATGACGGAAATATAAGCTTCACGACAATTTATACTGCGGCGCTCGGCAACAAAATCTACATGTTTGCATATATACGCAGCGATATATACTACGGCGGAAAGCTTGACGGCGAAGCTGAGGAAATGGTATACAGCTTCATATCCGACTGACAACCCTTTCCCAAATGCCGAACCTGCTATACAAATACGGGCGTGTCATTTAAAATGACACGCCCGTATTTTTGAACCAAACGTCAGCATGCTTTAACATGCCTGCGAACGATTCGTTATGTTCATTTTAATCACAGCAGCAGCAGCAATCATTATTGGTCGTAGTTTCGGGACTTACGGCACTGTTATTGTTGTCGCAGCAACAGCAGCATTTGCAGCAGCCGCGGCAGTTATTATTCGCCGTGCCTCCAGATACGCCGCTGTTATTTCCCGAATTATCCCCGCCGCATATGCAGAACAGAAGCACCACGATTATGATTATCCATATCCACTGGTCGCAGCCGCCGTTATTGTTTCCGAATAAACCCATAAAAAATCCTCCTCCTTATTGACATTCACTATACAGTATGCCGGAGGATAGATTTTTGTTACGCGTTGTCTTGATGTGAAAACGACGGCGTTTCCTCCCGGAAAATGTACATGCCGTCTTCACTTTGCGTTATGTATAGTATAACCGGCTCCATTCCGAACCTGCGCACGGAAACGGTCCAGCCGTCAGCCGTTTTCACGATCGGCGAATACACCGCATTCGGATAATGCGCCTCCACATAACGCGATACCGCGTCATGCTCGTTTTTGAATTTGATGCGATTAAACGGTCCCAGACCCTCCGCGTAGCTGTACGCGCCCAGCACCGCGGCGCCCGCAAGCATCAACAGCGTTTTTGCTTTCATATATATCACTCCTTACAGGTTATGGTATTCGTTATATATTTCGCGTTTCGGTACGCCTCTGTCGGCAGCGGCGCGCTTTACCGCGTCCTTCTGCGAGAGCCCGTCCGCAATATATTTTTCCACATGCTCTGAAACGGACAGGGAATTAAGAGGGTTGTCCTCCGTATTTGCCGTCCCGCGCGCCGCGCCCTCGATCACAAGGACAAACTCGCCTCTCGCGGGCTCGTCATCATAAAGCTTTATGGCATTTGAAAGCGTTGTCCGAATCGCCTCCTCGTGAATTTTCGTCAGCTCCCGTATGATGGCGATTTTCCTGTCCCCCAAAGCCTCGTACAAATCCTTTAGTGTCCCCTTGAGCTTGTGGGGCGCCTCATAAAAGATAAGAGTATGGGTATCGTTTTTCACAGCCTCCAGATGCTCGTGCCTGTGACGTTTGTTGACTGACAAAAACCCCTCAAACGCGAAACGCCTTGTGGGCAGACCGGATATTATAAGCGCGTTCACCGCCGCGACAGCTCCCGGTATCGGGGACACTGAAATATCGTTTTCTATGCAGCGTGATACCAAATCCTCCCCCGGGTCGGATATCGCCACCGTTCCCGCGTCGGAAACAAGCGCCACATTTTTTCCGCTTTTTAACAGCTCTATTATATACGCGCCCTTTTCTCGCTTATTGTGCTCATGATACGAGGTCAGCGGCTTTGTTATCTCAAAATGATTAAGCAGCTGCAGCGTTCTGCGGGTATCCTCCGCGGCTATCAAATCCGCATCCCTAAGCGTTTTCAGACAGCGCTCCGTTATATCGCCGAGATTGCCTATCGGCGTAGCGCAAAGATACAGAACTCCGGACATTTTATCAGCTCCGATTATAAATTTTCTTCAATTCTTCCGTTTCGCTCCCGTCGGCGTTAAACAGAATAAGCTCCGGAAGCAGCCGCAGCTCCTTCCCTCCTCCTCTTATTCCCGAAATCAGCACGAGATTCGGAGGCTTTCCGGCGGACGGGGACACTAAACGCAGCTCCTTCGGCTCGATTTTATATTCGCGCATAGCGCAGATTATATCGGTCAGTCTCGAGGGACGATGGACCATAAAAAATCTTCCCATAGGCGCGAGCAGCTCGGCGGATACTTTTATCACATCCTCTAAGGAGCACAGTATTTCATGCCGCGCGATCGCCTTTTCGTCAGACGGATTTACAAGTCCCGCGCCGCTTTTCATATACGGCGGATTGCAGGTAACGGTGTCAAAGGCTCCCGCGCCGCAGATGGCAGCGGCATTTTTTACATCGCCGCAGATTATTTCAACGCGCGGATTTAATCCGTTGAGCTCAACGGAGCGCCGCGCGCTGTCGCATATTTCCTGCTGTATTTCAAGCCCGCATATTTTTTGAGCGCGGGTTTTCGCGCTAAGCAATATCGGCACTATGCCGCTGCCCGTGCATAAATCAAGTATCGCCCTTGATTTTGCGCGCGCGGCAAAATCAGACAGCAGCACCGCGTCCGCGCCGAAGCGAAAACCGTTTTTTTTCTGGATTATCCGCAGCCCGCCAAGCTGTAAATCCTCGACGGTTTCCCCGTCCAATATCTCAGTCATTCGCCTTATTCTCTATAACGGCAAAGCTTATCTCGCCCGCCGCGGCAACCTCGCCGTCCACCGACGCCCTGACAGCCGCCTTGCCCATGCCGTGCCGATACATCAAAAGCTCCGCATGCAGAGTAAGCGTATCGCCGGGAACTACCTGGCGGCGGAATTTAAAATTGTTGATTCCGGTAAAAATGCCCAGCTTGCCTTCATTCTCCGGCATCGACAGCAGAAGCACCGCTCCTGTCTGCGCAAGCGCCTCTGTAATAAGCACACCGGGCATTATCGGGTTGCCCGGGAAATGTCCCTGGAAAAACGGCTCGTTCACCGTCACATTTTTTATGCCCGTGATAGTTTTTCCCTCCTCCATTTCCGTGATTTTATCAATCAGCAGAAACGGATAACGATGGGGCAGGATTTTTTGGATTTCAATATTTGTCAGCATAGCTCTTCTCCTTGGATTTTAATCTCTTATATATGCTTTTTTATGGAAAATATGAGTCGGGTCGTCAACCGTGTCTATACTGTCGAGGGCTATACCCGCGCCCTTGACAACGCATTGGTCTATATCATCCGCAAGAGTGACCTTTAAACCCGTAGCGTCGGAAATACGCTTGTCCAGGCCATATATGAGCGAGCCGCTGCCGGTCATTATGATACCGTCCTCGATAATATCCGCATGGAGCTGCGGCGGCGTCGCCTCGAGCACCTCCTTGACGCGTTCGACTATATTGAATACGAAGTCGTCAAAAATATTGCATATTGAATCGGATGAAACAGTGACCGAGCGCGGCAGTCCCTCCAGTACGCTTATTCCCTTCGCCTCACAAAGCGTTTCCTTGGGGCGTGCCGTCACGCAGCCGACCTCGATTTTAAGCCGCTCCGCCGTTCGGGGTCCGATTATAAGTCCCATTTCGCGGCGCATATAGCGTATAATTTCCTCGCTGAACTCATCGCCGGCTATTTTAAGCGTTTTGCTTATTACCACGCCGCCCAAAGACAAAACCGCGATATCGGTAGTACCGCCGCCGATATCCACCACCATTGTTCCGTGAGGCTCGGAAATATCAAAGCCCGCGCCAAGCGCCGCCGCCACAGGCTCCTCGATAACGTAAATATCCCGCGCGCCGACCTCGCGCGCCGCTTCGATAACCGCGCGCTGTTCAACGTCCGTAACTCCGCTCGGCACACACATCATGATACGCGGATGACCTATCTGACGCGCCAAAACCTTAGCGAGAAAACGCTTTATCATTTCCTGCGCGAGCGTGAGGCTCGATATAACTCCGTCGCGCAGCGGTCTGACCGCCTGAATATTCGGCGGGGTTCTTCCGAGCATTTCAAGCGCCTCAAAGCCCACGCCCTCAACCTTGTTGGTATCCGTATTGACCGCGATAACCGACGGCTCGTTTAAAACGATGCCCTTGTTTTTTATATACACCAGCACGGTAGCCGTGCCCAAATCTATGCTTATATCATTATTAAACATAATTTTACTCCCGATTATATAGATAATATAAGTATACATCAATTTGGAAATTATCTCAATATATTTTTCAAAATTTATTTCTGAAATTTATCTCCCTGAAACGAATTCCGCCGTTCAAGCTCTTTGTCAATCGCGTTTAGGACCTCAAATTTTCTGAGGCTCCACATCGGACCGATCAAATCCGCGCGGGCTCCGTCGCCCGTGAGCCGCTGAATAACGGTTTCGGGGTGGAACAGCTCAAGCTGATCCGCGATTATATCCACATATTCATCCTTTTCAAGCAATCTGCACCCGCCGCTCTCATATAAGCCGGCAAGCGGAGTGTTTTTCAGCACATGCAGCATATGCATCTTTACGCAATGCGGTCTGAGCGCCGCGACAGTGCGCGCGCTGTGCAGCATCATTTCCTTATCCTCTCCCGGCAGACCGTTTATAAGATGCACGCACGTATTTATGCCGCGCGAGCAAAGCGCGTTATATCCCTCCAAAAATTCCGCATAGGTATGGCAGCGGTTGATCCTCTCCCCCGTTTCGTCGAATACCGACTGCAAACCCAGCTCGACTATAAGATATGTCCGCTCCTTTAATTCGGACAGATAGTTCAGGACCCCGCCCGGCAGGCAATCCGCGCGCGTCGCTATGCTGAGCCCCACGACCCCCGGGCGCTCCAGCGCGCTTTCAAACCGCTCCCGCAGCTCGTGAACCGGCGCATACGTATTGGTGTGCGCCTGAAAATACGCGATATATAAACCGCCGCGCCATTTCTCATGCATTTTCTTACATACGGCGTCGAACTGCTCCTCCGTCGAAAGCCGCTTGTCTCCCGCGAAATCTCCGCTGCCCGACGGCGAGCAATATATGCATCCGCCGGTCCCCTTTGTTCCGTCTATGTTCGGACATGTGAATCCCGCGTTCAGAGCTATTTTCATTACCTTAGTCCCGAATTTGCGCCGCAAATGATAGTTCCATGTATGGTAACGCTTATTGTCGTCCGAATAAATAAATCCGCTTTTCATAATAACCGTATTTTATCATATATTAACAAATAAAGCAAGACGGCGGCGCGGCAATATAATAAAATTTCATATTAACAATTTGTTCACAAATCATATACAATTTTTTCATTGACAAATCAAAAAAAGAGAGTATAATATCAGATGAAAGGTCAAAGAAAGTCAAAATCAAATTACGATGAAACGAGGTGGACGATATGGGAGGTATCAGCGACAGAATAGAATCGTTTATAATGGAGCTTCTCAAGGACGAGGCGCCGGACGCATGGCTGGAGCTCAGGCGCAATGAATTGGCGTCGGTTTTCGGCTGTGTGCCCTCGCAGATTAATTATGTGATATCCACGCGCTTCAATCCCGAACACGGATATATAGTCGAATCGCGGCGCGGAGGCGGCGGATATCTGAGGATAAAACGCGTTGAAAACGGCGAAAGCCCTATCTACGGAGTAATAAAGGCTGTACCGGATTCAATAGATTGTCCGTCGGCAAGACGGCATATAGAAGAGCTCGAGCGAAAGGGCGCGCTTGCGCCGCAAACGGCGGCGGCTCTTGCGGGAGCGGTTTCGGACGCGGCAATCGCCATAGCCCAGCCGGAAAAGGACAGAATCCGCGCCGGAATTTTAAAAAATGCGCTCTCGGCTCTGATATAGACGGCAAAATAAGGAAAGAATATAAATACAAGGAGGAATTAAAAATGTTATTTGATGAATTATTTGACGATTTT
Organism: uncultured Clostridia bacterium; assembly: GCA_947626135.1. Classification (GTDB taxonomy): domain Bacteria; phylum Bacillota; class Clostridia; order UBA1381; family UBA1381; genus 12844. The sequence goes on along the minus strand of CANQQZ010000008.1, from coordinate 28,614 downwards.
TTCGGTGATTTCGGTATGTTCACACAGCAGTCGCCGGTATACAAAAGCGAAAAAAAATGTCCGGTTTGCGGACGGACATATTCCGATTTCCGCAGGACGGGAAAATTCGGCTGCGGCGAATGCTATAACACATTCCGCGCCGGAGCGGCGGATGTTTTAAAAAGTATTCACTCAAACGCCTCTCATACCGGTAAAATACCGGTAAAATCAGGCGAGAAGCTTCGCAAAAGACGCGCCTACGAGGATTTAAAGAGGCAATTGCAGGACGCCGTAAAGGCGGAGGATTACGAAACAGCCGCAAAATTACACAAGCAGATACGCGGAATGGAGGGTGATTTAAAATGATTTGGTATAAGGACAACGATAACGATATAGTAATCTCAACAAGAATACGGCTCGCGAGAAACATAGACGGAGTTCCGTTTCCGAACGCTCTTTCCGATAAGTCCGAAGCGACCGAAAGGCTTAAAGCCGCTCTGGGCGGCGGAAATTCGGCTCTCTCCAAGGAGCTGGATTTCATAGACCTCGATAAAGCGGAGCCCGAGCACAAGGCGCGGCTTGCCGAGGAGCATTTAATAAGCCCGCAGATGCTTCGCGGGAAGGGTCAGTCGGTGTATGTGAGCAAGGACCGCACCATGAGCATAATGCTTATGGAGGAGGATCATATCCGGCTGCAGGTTATAATGGCGGGCAACGCTCTCGGCAAGGCATACGATCTGGCTGACAAAATAGACAGCGTTATCGAGGAGAGCATATCCTACGCATTTGATGAGAGCTTCGGCTATCTTACCGCATGTCCCACAAACGCGGGAACGGGTATGCGCGCGTCGCTTATGCTTCACCTTCCCGCTCTGACGCTTACAAAGAACATAAAAAATGTGATATCGTCAGCGGGAGGCATGGGGATCGCCGTCCGCGGGCTGTACGGAGAAGGCACGAGCGCGGAGGGGAATTTCTATCAAATCTCCAATCAGGTGACGATGGGCGTCACGGAAAAGGAAATTATAGAAAAGCTCAAAACCGTTACCGACCGCATCATAGATATGGAGAAAAAGGCGCGCGATATCCTTAAAAAGAACAGCCCGACCGAGCTTGCCGACAAGGTTTACCGCTCTTACGGCATATTGAAATACGCCCGCAGGCTGACGTCCGCGGAAGCCAAGTCGCTTATCTCCGACGTAATGCTCGGGCGCGGAATGGGTATAATAAAGGAAACAGGCAAAATACTGCCGATGGAATGTATGATTATGAGCGCGCCGCCGCTGATAGGCAACGGCAAGCTGAGCGCGGACGAGCGCGATGTAAAGCGAGCGGAATTTATAAGAGAAAATATATAACCGATATTCTCTCAAATGCCGCGAACTCTGTAAACAGAGTCAAATAAAAGGATAAAAGATAAAAAAGGAGTGATCAATATGTTATTCTCTAACTTTACCGAAAAGGCTAAAATTTCCATTAACGAGGCGCATGACAGCGCCGCGCAGATGGGGCATAATTATATCGGCTCGGAGCACCTTTTGCTCGGTCTTATCCGGGAGGGCAGCGGCGTAGCCGCCCGGGCTCTGGAAAACGCCGGCGTAACGGAGGACATAACCGAAGCGAAAATCGAGGAATTAATCGGCTCGGGCGAGCCGCTCAATCCCGATAAGGAGCTTCCTCTCACGCCGCGCACGAAGCGTATACTTGAAATGAGCGCCGTAGAGGCAAGGCGGCTCGGACATAATTACGTGGGAACGGAGCATATTTTAATGGCAATAATCCGCGACGGCGACGGCGTAGCCGCAAAAATCCTGAGCCTCCTCGGCATATCGCTTGCCACCTTCTACGCGGATATCGTGCGCTCCATCGAGGGCGATCACGAAGCCGCGGCGGAATCGGTACAGGGCGGCGAATATTCGGCAAAGCCTTCGAAATCGAAAACCCCGACGCTGGATAAATTCGGACGTGATTTCACGGCGCTTGCAAAGGATAATAAATTCGATCCCGTAATAGGACGAACGAAGGAGATCGAACGCGTGATTCAGATTCTGTCGCGCCGCACAAAGAACAATCCCTGCCTTATCGGCGAGCCCGGCGTCGGCAAGACCGCCGTGGCGGAGGGACTGGCACAGAAAATCGCCTCGGGAGACGTGCCCGAGCCTCTCAAAAACAAACGCCTTATATCGGTGGATTTGTCGGGCATGGTCGCCGGAGCAAAATACCGCGGCGAATTCGAGGAAAGGCTTAAGAAGGTTATAGACGAGGTCCTCGCAGCCAAGAACGTTATATTGTTCGTAGACGAGTTCCATACGATAGTCGGAGCGGGCAGCGCCGAGGGGTCTATGGATGCGTCCAATATTCTGAAGCCGTTTCTTGCCCGCGGCGAGCTCCAGGTTATAGGCGCGACGACATTAAAGGAATACAAGAAGCATATTGAAGCCGACGCGGCTTTAGAGCGCCGTTTCCAGCCGGTAACCGTCGGAGAGCCCACCGTTGAGGAAACAATCGAAATATTAAAGGGCATTCGGGATAAGTACGAGGCACATCACGGCGTGCGCATTACCGATGAGGCGCTTTCGAGCGCGGCAAAGCTTTCACACCGGTACATTTCCGACAGATTCCTGCCGGATAAAGCAATAGACCTTGTGGATGAGGCGGCGTCGAAAAAACGTCTGTGTGTACAGACGGAGCCCCCGGAGCTGAAGAAAAAGGAGGCGCAGCTTGAAAAGCTCGCCAGTGAAAAGCAGGAGGCAATAACCGCTCAGGACTTCGAGAAGGCGGCGAAGGTACGCGATGAGGAAGCCGAAATCAAAAAAGCCGTGGATGAATTAAAGGCGCAGTGGAAGGGCACCGGCACATCGTCCGAGCTGGTCGTTGACGAAAACGACATCGCCGAAGTTCTCTCCGACTGGACAAATATCCCCGCTACAAAGCTGCAGCAGGAGGAAATGGACAGATTAAAGAATCTGGAGGCAATTCTTCACGAGCGCGTGATCGGTCAGGACGAGGCTGTACGCGCCGTAGCAAAGGCAATAAAACGCGGCAGAGCCGGGTTGAAGGACCCGAAGCGCCCGATTGGCTCGTTCATGTTCCTGGGACCCACGGGAGTGGGCAAAACGGAGCTTTCAAAGGCTCTCGCGGAAACCATGTTCGGCTCGGAGGACGTGCTCATACGCGTAGATATGTCCGAATACATGGAAAAGCATTCCGTATCAAAGTTTATCGGCTCGCCTCCGGGATATGTCGGCTTTGAGGACGGCGGACAGCTTACGGAAAAAATACGCAAGCGCCCGTATTCGGTAATACTTTTCGACGAAATCGAAAAGGCTCATCCGGACGTGTTTAACATTTTGCTTCAGGTTCTTGAGGACGGCATTCTGACCGACGCTCAGGGCAGAAGGATCGACTTTAAAAACACCGTTATCATTATGACGTCAAATCTCGGCGCTAAGGAAATTCTCGGCAGCGGCTCGTCGCACCTCGGATTCGCGGCGGCGGACGCCGACAGCTCAAAATCGGAAAAGGACGGCATCCGCGAAAAGGTTATGGAGCAGGTAAAGCGCGCGTTCAAGCCGGAATTCTTAAACAGAATAGACGAGATTATCGTATTCGACAGACTGACGGAGGAAAATATCGAAAGCATTGCGCGGCTCATGCTTAAATCGCTTACAGACAGGCTCAACGCAAATGAAATTGACGTTGAGTTCGATGACGACGCCGTTAAGAAAATCGCGAAGAAGGGATTCGATCCGGTTTACGGGGCAAGACCCCTGCGCCGCGCAATCCAGAACGATATCGAGGATATGCTGTCGGAAATGATTATCGACGGCAGCGTAAAGAAGGGCGGGGATATCACCGTAACGGTAAAGGACGACAGGTTCGCCGTAAAATAATAACGGGCTGTCCCGGCAGTCATATAAGAGTCATGCTTCATGAGCATTAAAAAAGAGGTGTATGCCTCTTTTTTAATGCCTGTCCTCTTCGGCGTGAATAAGAACCTGTTCTATAATGGTTTTAACATGATTATCGTCAAGCGAATAAAATGTCTGACGTCCGCCGCGGCGGGATTTCACAAGCCGCGCCTGTCTCAAAATACGCAGCTGATGACTTACAGCCGACTGACTCATGCCCACCTTATCGGAAATGTCGTACACGCAGAGCTCATCGTCGAACAGCGCCCATAAAATACGTATGCGGGTATTGTCGCCGAACACCTTGAATACTTCCGACAGCCGTTCCGTCGTGTCCTCGTCGGGCAGTCCGTTTTTTAACCGCTCGAATATTTTTTCGTTCTCCATTTCCTCACCTCAGTCCGCTGCCGATATTCTGTCATGACCGCAGGGTGGCGCGCGTTATGATTTGATTTCCTTTCCGCCGCCAAACGCTTTGCATTTGATGATTTGAGGTTATTATAACACATTTTTAACGGGATTGTCAAATAAAAAACCATACGGTTTTTTGCCGGATTATTTGACTTTGTGAAATCTTTATGATATACTAAAAGGTAATATGGCAGCGGTGCAGTATTCTAGTCAGTACAGTTCTTCGGAAAGCGGGCCTAAAAATCCGCCAAATGGCACATCGATGAAGCTTCTGGTGTTTTGCTTTGAACGCCCAGTTCGGGGCGGATGCTGGGAGATAAGGCTTAGGGGCAGCCGTCAACGGCATGGCGGTCTTGTCCCCTTTTCCGTGGAGGCCTGTGACTGTGGCGGCCCATTCCCCCTAAGGGAGTAAGCTGTTACGGCTCAGGGGAAAACCTGTTTCGCGGTTAGTAGGGCGCGTACCCAAAAGGTATCGCGGTCACCAATGCTGTGGGCAGCGTAGCCAGCCTTGAGTGGGGGTGGCGGATAAGCGACAACCCTTTACATCGTCTCGGCCGGACGTGTAAAATAAGGGCATCGCGCTTTGAAACCATTTCTGCAAAAGAGGATACGGAGGATCGGGGCTGTTTGGGAAAACCTCTAGACTGTTTGTAAAATTGATGGATATGGGATTGCAGTACGGACTAAGTGGCAATCCGGTCGTCCGCTCGGATAAGAGAAGCGGACAATCGTCCTTAATGGGAAACCGCCCTTTCGGCGACGATCGGGCCGACGATTGGGAAAACCAACCGGACCTAAGCCGTAAACTTTACTGTATCCATTACCCTGTCATATTTTAAAAAAATCCGCCCGTCGGGCGGCTGTGAGGAGAAAAAATGAAACCGCGGAAAAAATTCAGTGTGCCCCGCCCTGCAAATAATGCGAACGTTACGCCGAAATGGACGGTTATTGTACTTATATCGTCGTTTATCATTTCGCTTGCCTTCAGTGCCGTAACATCGGTTGCTATGGCGGATCTGGGCATTATATGGGCATTTCTGGTTTTGTTTGTAATAATAGGAATAAATGTACTTTTCGATATAATAGGAACATCGGTTCTCGCCGCCGAGGAATATCCGTTTCATTCGCTCGCGGCAAGAAAGGTCCCGGGCGCAAAGCAAAGCATACGCGTCATACGTCTCGCGCCTCAGGTGGCAAGCGTCTGCTGCGATATAATAGGCGACATAGCCGGAATCATCTCCGGAGCCGCCACAACCACAATAGTGGCGGAGCTCGCTGTAATTTTCGGCATTAAAGCGATCCTGCCGAGTCTGCTGCTGACGGGGCTTGTGGCGTCTTTGACAATCGGAGGCAAGGCGGTCTGCAAAGGAATAGCCATGAACAACGGCAACGCTATCGTCTTTATAATAGGAAAAATAATGCATTTTCTGCATATAAGATAAACTGGAAGTGGTATATTGGGAAGGCTTTTGGAGGGGATCAAATCTCCCGAGGATTTAAAAAAACTCAATATAGCTGAGCTTAATGAGCTTTGCTCGGAAATACGCGCCGTGCTTATAGACAGCGTTTCAAAAACCGGCGGTCATTTGGCGTCTAATTTAGGTGTGGTTGAGCTGACAACAGCAATTCACACTGTTTTTAATATGCCGCATGACAAAATAGTCTTTGATGTGGGGCATCAGTCATATGTCCATAAGCTTCTGACCGGCAGATACGATAAATTCCCCACTCTCAGACAATACGGCGGACTTTCGGGGTTCCCGAAACGTGCGGAGAGCGAATATGACTCGTTTGACACCGGTCACAGCTCAACGTCCATTTCAGCCGCTCTCGGACTTGCCCGCGCGCGGGATCTGCGCGGCGGCGATTATAACGTTGTCGCGCTTTTCGGCGACGGCGCGCTTACGGGGGGCATGATGTACGAGGCAATGAACGACGCCGGTCACGCGAAAACGCCGCTTATTCTCATACTGAACGACAATAATATGTCAATCGCGAAAAACGTCGGAGCCGTATCACGGCACCTGCGGCGCCTGCGCGTATCCCCGCATTATTTTAAATCGAAGGAAATAGTCGAGGACATTTTAAATCATATACCTGTTGCCGGCAGAGGCATCGCGCTGGGAATACGAAAAATCAAGCGGAAAATACGCCGGCTGGTAATTCCGACCACTATGTTTGACGACCTTGGCTTTACGTATATGGGACCGGTAAACGGTCATGATATCGAAGCGCTTATTGCGTGCCTGAAATACTCGAAGCTCGAAAAAAGACCGGTGCTTATCCATGTCATGACGAAAAAGGGCAAGGGTTATTTGCCCGCGGAAAACAATCCGGAAAAATTTCACGGAGTAAGCGCCTTTGACGCCAAAACAGGCGATATCCCCGTTTCCCGGAAAAGCTACAGCGACAAATTCGGAGAAATCCTCCTGCGGCTTGCCGAAGAAAACGACAAAATAGCCGCGGTTACGGGAGCAATGCCCTCCGGGACCGGGCTCGAAGCCTTCGCGGCGAAATTCCCGAAAAGATTTTTTGACGTCGGCATAGCCGAGCAGCACGGGGTCACAATGTCAGCCGGTCTTGCGGCGGGCGGGTATATACCGGTAATACCGCTGTACTCGTCATTTATGCAGCGCGCATATGATCAGGTGCTTCATGACGTATGCCTGCAAAATTTGCATGTTATCTTCCCGATAGACCGCGCGGGGCTTGTCGGGCGCGACGGTGAAACGCATCAGGGTATATACGACGTATCCTTCCTTTCGCATATGCCGAACATGAGGATTTTGTCGCCCGTAAATTATAAACAGCTTGACGAAATGATGGAATACGCGATTTATAAATGCTCCGGTCCCGTCGCAATACGTTATCCGCGCGGCTCCGACGAGCTCGCGGCAAAGCTCGAAGCGTTTGACGGTCAAGGCTCTCTGACGCTCAGACAAGGCTCGGACGTCGGTATAATAGCCTCGGGACGAATGTCGATACGCGCCGCCGAAGCCGCGGACAAGCTTGAGGAGAGCGGATTAAAACCGGAAATCCTTATTTTAACATCGCTCAAGCCTATTGACGAAGCGGCAATAATCGCCGTGGCTAAGAAAACGGGATATGTAATAACGATCGAGGATAACGTAAAGCCGGGCGGCATGGGAGAAGCGGCGGCGGCGCTTCTGGAAGAGCACGGAGTACGCTGCGGGATCAAAATATTCGCCGTGCCGGATATGCCGATCCCGCACGGCAGCATTGCCGAGCTTGACAGGCTGTGCGGACTGGATACCGAGCATATAGTAAAAGAGGTTTTAAATGGCAAAGGTAAGACTTGACACGCTGCTCGTCTCGAAGGGCGAAGCGCAGAGCCGCGAAAAAGCCAAAGCGCTTATAATGGCGGGACAGGTTTATATAAACAATCAGAAATGCGATAAGGCGGGGCTTATGGTTGAGGAGACCGCCGTTCCGCAGATACGCGGAGAGCGGCTGAAATACGTAAGCAGAGGCGGCTTAAAGCTTGAAAAGGCTATGAGGGAGTTCCCGATAACGCTCCGCGGGAAAACGGCTATGGATATAGGCGCGTCTACCGGCGGATTTACCGACTGTATGCTTCAAAACGGCGCGGCAAAGGTTTACGCTGTGGATGTCGGATACGGGCAGTTTGCGTGGAAGCTCAGGAACGATGAGCGCGTAGTGAATATGGAGCGGACAAACATACGTTACGTAACGCCGGATATGATCGGCGAAAAAATAGATTTCGCGTCCGTTGACGTATCGTTTATATCGCTTAGGCTTGTCCTTCCGGCGGCGAAACAACTGCTTTCGGCGGACGGGGAAATTGTCGCTCTGATAAAGCCCCAGTTTGAAGCCGGCAGAGAGCAGGTCGGCAAAAAGGGCGTGGTGCGCGATATAAACGTGCATTACGAGGTTGTAAAAAAGGTGATCGGATTTGCCGAGGAAATCGGTTTTTTCGCCTCGGGACTTTCATATTCACCCATTAAGGGTCCCGAGGGAAACATAGAATATCTCGCGTATTTTACGCTTAATGAGCGTATAGAACGCGTTAATGATGAAAAAATAAGGGAAACGGTGAATATGTCTCATTCTGCGCTTTAAAAAGGAGGCACGGCTATGCTTGCGGACGATATTGTAGTTACCGAAAACCGCGCGATCGCGCGTTCCTACGCTAAAATCAATCTCACTCTCGACGTCGGGGAAAAACGCGGCGACGGCTATCATAATGTGGAAATGATTATGCAGACGGTATCGCTTTTCGACCTGGTTATTCTTGATAAAACAAAAGGGGAAATAAGCGTCTCGACCAATCTCAAATATCTTCCGGTAAACGATAAAAATATCGCGTACAAGGCTGTGAAGCTTTTCCGCGAGGAAACGCGCATACGCGGCGGCGCAAAAATAATTATACATAAAAACATACCCGTCGCAGCAGGATTGGCAGGCGGCTCGGGCAACGCCGCGGCGGTGCTGTGCGCGATGAATATGCTCTACAACACCGGACTGGATACACGCGAGCTGTGCGCGATGGGCGCTAGACTCGGCGCCGACGTTCCGTACTGCATTATGGGCGGAACATGCCTCGCTTCGGGCGTGGGCGATGTGCTTACGCCGCTCCCCGATATGCCGAAGGCAAGCGTTTTGCTTGTAAAGCCGCCGGTAAGCATATCCACGCAGACAATATACTCGGAAATTGATTCCGTAAAAATCGAGCGCCGCCCCGATACGCGCGCTATGGCGGCTGCGATTGAAAGCGGGGATCTGCGCGCGGCGGCGGATAATTTATGCAACGTTATGGAAGCCGTAACACAGAGAGATCACCCCGAAATAAGCGAAATAAAAGCGAAAATGATATCCGACGGCGCGCTCGGCGCGCTTATGAGCGGCTCGGGACCCACAGTATTCGGACTTTTTGACAGCTTCACGGCGGCAAAGCGCTCGTCTGACGAATTTTCGCGGCAGTATAAGGACGTATATATTTCAAGTATTTACCGATAACGGAGGCGAGGCGGCAATGAGTACGGAAAACGATTTGGAAAAGGAAGCGGAATTAAACGAAATTTCGGCGTATTACGAAAGCGGCGGCGGGGAGAAAATGTCTGCCGAAACCGGCGAAGGCAATGAGAGCGGCGCGGAGGAAACCATTGCAGTTAAAACGCCCGGGCATGAAAACAGTGCTCCCAAGCCCGTGCCGAAAGCCGAAACCACGGCATCTTCGGATAAAAAACCCGAGGATGAAAACGGCGGCAGCGAGAGGAAGCCGAAAAAAAACAGGCTGCCTTATATAATCACAGCCGCGGCGGCGGCGCTGATTATTGCGGCGGGATTTTTCGCCGGGCTGCTGTTTATTCCCGTGCCCCAGTCCGCGGTTATAAAGAAAACGGAGATGTTATTTAAAACCGACGATGATTATCTTGCCGCCGTTAAAGCCGGCAAAGCTTTAAGGGATGAAATTACCGGGCTTAACGCAGACAATGACCGCATAGAAAGCGCGTTCAACGACGTGGTGGAATACGAAAAGCAGCTTGACTCTCTTAAGGCGGAGGCAAAAAGCCTGAATGATGAGCTTTACAATGTCAGAAGCGAGCTGAAGCAGGCGGAAAACGACCGCAACGAAGCGCAGTCCGAGCTGACCGGGCTGCGCGGACAAACAATTACTCTTTCTCCGGGGATATACACCGTAGGCGTGCATATTCCGTCCGGAACATACCTTGTTTCCGGAAACGGCAGCCTCCTGACGGCAGGATCGGATAAAACGCTCAAAACAAATATCAACCTGGACACCGAAACGCCGTACAGATGCGAGCTTGTTGACAGAGACACGATCAAGCTATCAACAGAGGCTGAATTTGCGCCGGAAGGAGGAGAATGATCATGAAAGGGAAAAAACGCGTATTTTTTATGGTTACCGGCATCATAACGCTGGCGCTGACCGCCGCCGCTATGCTCTGCGGATTGAATATGCATAAAAATTATCTTGCCTCAAAGGATATTTCCTCCGCGCGCAGCAAGCTCGTTGAAGAAAATAAACGGCTTGAAAACCAGCGCGACATTTTAAAGAAGGACGTCGGGGCAAAAACGGACGATACCGACAGAAAAGAAGCTTTGAACAAGGAAATCACCGATTTGACCGGCGAGATAGAGACAATGAAAAAAGATATCGAAGAAGCAAAGAAAACGCTGTCCGAAGCAAAATCGCGCACCATTGAAACACGCAAGACGCTCGATACTCTCCAAAGCGGAATGAATATGACTCGCGGCTCGTCAAAGCAGATCGACAACGGCGGCTCTCTGAGCTGCCCGGCTGCCATAGAACCGGGCAGATATGTAGCGGAGGGCGGCGGAATTGTAACGGTCACAGCCGCTACGGGTTCGGCGCGCGTATCGGAGGATTTGCTTTCGATAGACACCGGGTCATACACCTTCGATCTCGCCGCCGGAGAATCCGTCTCGGCGGACAGCGGCGCAATCACTCTCACCGAGCTCAAATAAATCAAACGGGACAGCCTCGGACGGCAGTCCCGTTTTTGATTATAACAATGAACTTTTTCTCAGCTTCTGAGCTCGAAGGAATTACAATCCGTACACTCTACCATTGTCGGGTTCGCCTCATGCGTGCCTACCTGAATTGCCGGCAGCGAGCAGTAGTCCGCTGTTTGGCAATGATGACGGCATTGTGTCACGCTGCATCTTATGCTGTTGTTCTTATCGCATTTGCAATCACTCATTTTACTGTACCTCCGTCTTGAAAATATGATGTTCTGTCATCAATTATAGTATCTCACACTGACGGAATTAAAAACAAGGAAATTTTTTCAATTTTTATTCCTCCAAGACCCGTATCGCAATTACACTCATATCGTCAATAACCGCGTCCCGGTTTTTCCGCATTGCCTTATGGAGAATATTGTCCGCCATATCAGCCATGTTGTCGGCAAGCGATGTGAGCTCCTTTTTTATCCATTCCGTGCGCGCGGCTGTAAATCCCGCCTCGCTCACGCCGTCCGAGACCATAATAACGGTATCCCCGTCATCGAGACGCCTGCGCTGAGCGGTGACCTTAACGCCCGCAAGCATACCCGCCGGAATGGACGCCGAAAACAGCGTGTCCACCTTTCCCTCGGAATAAACAAAGCTCTGCGCCGCGCCGATTTTATAAAATTCCGCATAGCCCGTCATCAGGTCAAGACAAAGCAAATCGATTGTCGCGAAGCATTCGTCCCCGAGCTTCAGGCAAAGAGCGGAGTTAATCATTTCGATAGCGGTTTTGACCCCGAATCCGGCTTTGAGAAAATCGCTGAGCAGCTTGATTGTAATCTTACTCTCCTCGGAGGCTTTTTTCCCGCTGCCCATACCGTCGGATATTATAAAATACATTCTGTAATCGCCGGTTTTGATCACGCTTACGCTGTCGCCGCATACGCGGCTGTGATCCCGGCACCTCTGCCGAACCGCAAAATCGGCGCTGTAGCGCGGTTTTGACACAAATCGCATAATTCCGTTTTTGCCTGTGCTGTCATAGCCTATCGGCGTACCGGTAATTTCACTCAGAACCGCCTCGACGCGTTTTATGTCGGAGCCGAGCCCCAGACCGGCAAAAATTTCAAGCCTTCCGAGAGTGCTCTCCACAACGCTTATTTCAAACACATTCACGCCGTACTTGTCCAACTCCGCGACAGCCGCCTCTTCCAAATCCTCACGGAAAGAAAATCCATCCTCCACCTCCTCGGACATACTCTTGAGCATGCGCGAAACCTCGCCGTACTGACCGGCAAGCAGATCGCGTCCGCTTATAGCCTCGCCCCTGCGCATGGTATCCCGCTTGTAAATTTCGTATACATGATTGAACTCCGATATAAATTTATCCGATCTCGCGCATTTCTTAGCGAACGTATCCGGAGCGCTGAGCAAAATCCCCTCGCGCTCGATTTTCGCAAGCAAATCCGACACTCGCCGGTAGCTGTCGGAAAATTCCGACTGCCAGCATTTGTTAAACATCGGACAATCGGCGCAGACGCGCTCCGTTATGTCGTCGAGCATTGTCCCGAACTCGCGTCCGTAAAGCTTGAGACGCTTGTCCGAAGCGTCCGTAAAGCTCGCCGTGAGCGCTGAAAACGCATCCGAAACCTGTTGCAGCCGAAGGGTCAGATAGTCCTTCACGCGCATTTCAAGGCTTACGTTTTCAATCACGATACTGTTTGCAAAATATGCGCCCAAAAAATTATGTACGCGCGTCGGGGTAAGCAAAAACAGCATAATTCCCGCCGCAGATTCATAAGCATTTACGGGGACCGCCTCCGCGTAGCCCGAATACAGGACGGCGGCGGCTGTGCCGAGCGCCATACCGGCGGCGGCGCCTATGCGTCCGAAGGATTTAAGCAAATTTGCAAACAATCCCGAAATACCCATAAAGCCCATTGACGACATGGCATCCGGCGTGTTCATCGCGCTCATAAAGCCGATGCACAAGCCTCCGCTGCCCGCAGCGCTGAGCGTTGAATGATACGCTATGCTTATCACCGCGTAAACAGCCGCTATTCCGGAAAGACTTATACCGAGGGGAAACGTTACGCCGTGAAAGCCCGTTATTATAACGCCGGCTGAAATCGCCGTGCTCACAATTTCATCCTTTGCCGCCTGCGCGCGGCTGCGGCGCGTTTTTATAAGCGTGTCGGCTTTAAAAAACACCAGGTACATAAGCGCGGCGATTATCCCTTCAGCCAAAAGGATAAGTATGTCATAAGGACCGTTAAAATCCGCAAGCAGCACGAATAAGCCGCCTATGCATACGGATATTCCGCAGGCGGCGCTTTCGGCGGTTCTCGCGCGCAGCTTCGGGGGGCGGAGCCGGTCGAACAGCCAGTATATGAGCGCCGCCACCATGTACCTGACGGCAGCCACGCCCGCGCCCGCGCTCATAAGCCCTATGCACATGACCGTCACACCCAGATACGCTATGGTTTTATCAAAGCACGCGGCAAAAAAAGCCATAGAAAACGGAAACGTCCCCAGCACCGACGCGCGCGATACCAAAAACAGCAGCGCGGCTGCCGGAGCGTCTCTCAGTACGGGCGCCCGCAGCGGAGCCGCGTTCCTGAGCTCCTCGGCTAATTGTGGTCTTGGCATATTCTCCCACATCCTTCCATTTTTGTTACTCATTATCCGGCAGATAGATTATACCACCGCGGATAAGAAAAATTTGTCAAAATCCGTCGCCGATTTGCAAAAAGTTTACGACTTTTTTTGACATATTTCGACTATCGTGTTATACTTGTACTGCAAATCTTTGTTCCGGAGGTCGGCTTATGAAACGAATACTGATTTTTTCCGATACCCACGGTTATACGGAGCCGTGCATACGTCTTATGTCAACAATACCGGATATCACCGCGGTCATCCACGCCGGCGACAGCGCGCGCGACGCCGAGGATTTAAAATACGCGTTCCCGGAAATACCCGTATACTATGTCCGCGGGAACAATGATTTTCTTTCCGGAGCGCCCGATAAGCTTACGGTCACTGTTGGCGGCGTAAAAATTCTCATCGTTCACGGTCATATCGAAAGAGTGAAGTATGACCTTTCCCTCTCCGCCCTTGCGGAAAAGGGCGAGAAGACAAACGCCGGACTCGTCGTGTTCGGGCATACTCATACGCCCCGCACGGAATACCGGGGCAAAATGATTATTTTAAATCCCGGAAGCGTGCGCTTTTCAAGAACCTATGCGGAAGCGGAAATCGAAAACGGAGTATTGAAAACAAAAATTGTAGATTTGTGACAATTTTCTCACTTTTTTTGATATTTCTAAAAGAAACGTGACATTTTATGAGCAAATTGCCGAAAAATCCCGTTTTTATGCGGATTAGAATGTCACGCTTATTTTCGGTAAACATAAAAATCCGGTTGAATTTTTATAAAAATTTGTTAATTTGTGGTAAATCCCGCAGGCTTTGCATATAATAATAACAGCCTAATTTAATTCAAAGCCGGGGTATTGAAAGCAAACGCCGGACCAAGGTAAACCGCGGATAATCCGCGGTTTACCTTTTTATATGCGATTTAAAATCCCGCAAAATATTGACCCAAAAAGCGGCGCGTGATATAATTTTATAACAGAGGTGACAAATAATGCTTGAATACACGCTGAAACGTTCAAAAAGGAAAACTCTCGCCGCGTATGTGCTTGACGACGGCTCCGTTGAGGTGAGAGCCCCGTTAAGAACCACGGTCCGGGAAATCGACGAATTTGTGAAATCAAAGGAAAGCACTCTTCGCGGATATATTAAAGCCGGACTTGAAAAAAAGGAAAAGAGAAACAGATTTGCGCCTGACATTAATTCGGAAATATTATTTCGCGGTAAAAAATATAAAATCCTCCGCGGCGCGGCAGCGGAAATCGGAAACGATTGCTTTTTCGTAACGGAGGGCAGCGTAAAAAACCAGGTCACCGCGCTTTACCGTATGGCTGCGGAGCGCGTAATACGTGAGCGCGTGAAATATTTTTCGGACATAACGGGAAGCATTCCCGCATCGGTCAAAATAAACGGCGCGAAAACCCGATGGGGCTCCTGCTCTGCAAAGGGAGCACTTAACTTTTCATGGTTTTTAATCATGGCAAGCCCGAAAGCCCTGGACTACGTCGTAATCCATGAGCTGTCGCATATGAAGCATATGGACCATTCCGACGCATTTTGGCGGGAGGTTGAAAAATATGAACCCGGGCACAAAAAGTACAGAAGCGAGCTTAGAGCTTTATCGGAAAGGCTTCAATGCGAAACGTGGTAAGGCTGTAAAATATGAATAATATGTAAATTTTAGCACTCTCGCGCGAAGAGTGCTAAAAAAGTATTGACTTTTTATAAAATTGTGCTAAGATATACTTTAAGCAATATCTTACAGGAGCGGTTTGTCTCCTTTATGAGTTATTGCATCGAAATCAAAATACTATGAGGTGATTTTTAAATGGCAAAGGGTAATATTTCCGTTGATTCGGAAAATTTATTTCCAATTATAAAAAAATGGCTCTATTCGGATAAAGACATCTTTTTAAGAGAGCTTGTATCAAACGGCTGCGACGCGGTGACGAAATTTAAAAAGCTTGCGTCGCTGGGGAGCGCAAAAGCGCAGGACGATGAGAAATACGAGGTTCGCGTTACGGTTTGTCCCGACGCGAAAAAGCTTATGATAAGCGATAACGGAATAGGCATGACCGCGGAGGAAATTGACAAGTATATAAACCAGATCGCTTTTTCCGGCGCGGCTGACTTTTTGGAAAAATACAAGGAGGAGGGCGAAAACGACGGAGCGCAGATAATAGGTCATTTCGGGCTGGGCTTTTACAGCGCGTTCATGGTGGCGGACAGCGTTGAAATTGACTCGCTTTCATACGAGACCGGCGCAAAGCCCGCCAAATGGACATGCGACGGAAGCATGGAATACGAGCTTACCGACTGCACACGCCAGACCCGCGGAACTACCATAACGCTCAACATTGCCGAGGACAGCGCTGAATTTTTGGACGAGTTTAAGATCCGTGAAATTTTAAACAAATACTGCGCGTTTTTACCGACGGAAATCTATCTCGATGTGTTCGGCAAGGAGCCCGAAAAGGATTCCGACGGCAACGAGATTGAGCAGAAGCCCGTCAATAACACATCGCCGCTGTGGATGAAAAAGCCGTCGGAATGTACGGACGAGGAATATAAGGAATTTTACCGTGACGTTTTTATGGATTTCAACGAGCCGCTGTTCTGGATTCATCTGAACGTTGACTTTCCTTTTAACCTGAAGGGCATACTCTATTTCCCGAAATTGAACCATGAGTTCGCCGGAGTGGAGGGACAGGTAAAGCTGTACAACAACCAGGTGTTCGTGGCGGATAACGTCAAGGAGGTAATACCGGAATTTCTGCTGCTGTTAAAGGGTGTTGTTGACTGCCCGGATCTGCCGCTTAATGTATCGAGAAGCTTTTTGCAGAACGACGGTTACGTTAAGAAGATTTCGTCGCATATTACCAAAAAGGTCGCGGATAAGCTCACGAGCCTTTACAAGGACGATAGAGAGAATTTCGAGAAATACTGGGCTGATATCGATATATTCATCAAATACGGATGTATGCGCGATGAAAAATTCTACGAAAGGGTAAAGGATATCGTCATATACAAGGATATAAACGACAAATATATCACTCTTCCGGAATATTTGGAGGGGGATAAAAAGACCGTTTATTACGTTTCCGACCCGCTTCAGCAGACTCAGTACGTAAATTTATTCAAGGAGCAGGGATTAAACGCTCTCGTTATGCCGGCGGTTATGGACACCCATTTCATATCGTTTATGGAAATGAAGATGCAGTCCGACGGCGTAACCTTTAAGCGCATAGACTCATCCATCGCCGACGAGGTCGGCGAAAAGAACGGCGAGGACAATGACGAGGATAAAAAGCTTATTGAAAAATTCAGGGCCCGCTTAAACGATGAAAATCTGAAAATTGAAGTGCAGTCGCTTAAAAACGAGGAAATTCCGGCTGTCATACTGCTGGGCGAGCAGTCGAGACGTATGCAGGAAATGTACAGGTCAATGGGGCAGCAGATGGCATATATGTCCGATATGTTTAAGGATGAATTTACGCTTGTGTTAAATTCAAATAACGAGCTCATCAAAAAGCTCGGTACGCTGACCGACGAGGACGCGGAGCTTGTGATAGACCACGTTTACGATCTCGCGAAAATCAGCCACGCCCCGCTTTCCGGCGAGCGCATGACTAAATTTATAGAGCGCTCCGCAAAGCTTCTCGGCAGACTTTATTAATATACCGAAAGAGGTAACAGCTATGATATATATCGGAAACCACGTATCCGCGTCTAAGGGGTTTGAGGCGATGGGACGTATGGAATTAGCCCTCGGCGGAGACACGTTCGCGTTTTTCACACGCAATCCGCGCGGAGGAAAGGCAAAGGAAATCGATCCCGAGGACGTAAAGCGGCTGATACGGCTCATGGACGAAAATCGTTTCGGAAAGCTGGTGGCGCACGCTCCTTATACAATGAACGTATGCGCGGCAAAGGAGGATATACGCAGATTTTCCGTTGATATGCTGCGCGACGATCTGGAGCGGATGGAGTATCTCCCCGGAAATTATTACAACTTTCATCCCGGAAGCCATGTGGGTCAGGGCGCGGAAAAAGGGATAGAGCTCATAGCCTCCGCACTTAACGATGTGCTGTGTCCCGATATGAACACTGTTGTCCTGCTTGAAACCATGTCCGGCAAGGGCAGCGAGGTCGGACGGAATTTTGAGGAGCTCCGCGCGATTATAGACCGCGTTGATGTGCCGGAAAAGCTCGGGATTTGCTTTGACACGTGCCATACATGGGACGGAGGCTACGATATAGAAAACAATCTTGACGGGGTGTTGTCGGAATTTGACCGTATTATAGGCATAGACAGGCTTTGCGCGGTGCATTTTAACGACAGCATGAACGGTCTCGCGTCACATAAGGACAGGCATAACAAAATCGGCGAGGGACATATCGGCGCCGATACGCTGAAAAATGTCGTCCGGCATCCGCTTTTACAAAACAAGCCGTTTATTCTCGAAACGCCCAACGACGACGACGGGTATAAAAAAGAGATTTCGTTAATACGCGAATGGATGGCATAGAAAAGGCGCGGCTTGTATTCCGCGCTCAGAACGATCCAAAAAACGATTCTCAATTCTCCCTGAACGGGGATTTCCACGTCAGATTTTCGCGGTGAAATTCGTTTTTATATTTATCCGGCATCAGCGTATACAGCAGCGGCACAAGCGCGCACATTACAGCCGTGTCGGCTGTCTTAAGCGTTCCGGCGGCAAACATCAGCGCCGGGAACGCCGGTACGCCGGCTCCGCGAGCCATATCGAAAAAGTAACGCTCCCATCCGCTGTTGGGAAAGCCTGTACGCCACATAGCGATCGCCGCCGATAAAATTGATGAACCAACGATATAAACCACCGCAGCCAACGGCAGACGCTTCCATGAAATTTTGCCGTTTCTGCGCAGTACACGTCCGAAAACAAGCGCGCAAAGAGCCGTTATGGCGTAATAGATTATTGAGTTGCTCATATAAACCGCGTTTGATTCAAACAGATTTGTGAGATAGCCTATAATAAGCCCCGCCGCGGGCTCAAGCGCGGCGGCGGCGAATGCCGTGCCCGTCGTGTCCAGCCACGCCGGCAGACGCAGTATGTGCGCGATCCAATACATTCCTATATTGAGGATGATCCCGACTGACATGATGACGGCATATTTTTTCAGCTCATTACTTTTCATCGGTTCCGTCCTCCTTTTTCTTCTTCTCCTCAGCCAGGTCCTTGTTAAGCTCATCCATAAATCCGGCTGTTACAATACCTGCCGGCATAGCTATTACCGCAATTCCCAAAAGAGATGAAATCATACTTATAAGCCGTCCTATCTGCGTCGACGGATAAATATCGCCGTAACCTACTGTGGTAAGCGCCGTCGTCGCCCAATAGAGCGCGTCAAAAAACGTCGGAAAATTATCGGCAGGCTCATGAATAAACATGATAAGCGCGGATATAAATATATACGCGATGGCTATTATCAATACCGAGCAAAGCGTTTTGCTCTGACTTCGGAACACGTTCATAATCCTGCGGCAGCTTTGCGAATACTGCGCGAGCTTCACCAGCCGCAGCACTCTTAAAATCATAAAGCTCGGCGGCAGCAGCCCGATAGTCGGAAGTATTCCCGCAATATCCATCAGCGCCAGCGGCGTGAACGGATAAATGAAAAATGCCCAGATCGAGTGATTTTTCATTCGAAAATCATGCGTCATCCACCTGAGGATATAATCAAAAAACAATATATACACCGTAATTGATTCAAGCGATTTGAGCCACCACGAAAGCTCGCCGCGAAACATCATCGGCACCACGCTCGCGATTGCGACGGTCATTATAAACCAGTCATAATATACGCTTGACCGCCCGTTCGTGTGCTGCCCGTAAATAACGCTGCAAATTTTTTCTCTCATTTTGCCGCCTCCGAATTCTGTTTTGCGCGTTCAACGTAAAACTTATCCGCCAAATCCGAGTCCACAATCACCGTTACCGGTATATGCTTATTTATCGAGAAGAATTCCGCGGCTTTATCCGGTATATATTTTATTATCAGCAATATAGCCGGCATTACAATCAGCTTGTCCACGATATTCGCCGCCATATATGAAATTATGCCGTCCGAAAGTCCGTGTACTCCAAGCCGCTCAAACATTTTCAGCATGGCGGATGTTATAATATTATTAAATGTGGACTCCCCGAAAATCGCCATGCTTGTCGCGACGGCTATAAGCGTATTGGTAATAACAAGAACGATAAACGCTATCGGCGCGGTTTTTTTGCTGCCGAAAAATCCGAGCCTGAACATTGCCCCGAATATCGCGGATATAATCGCGTACATCAATATCGTAAGCGCCGTATGACCGGAAAATCCGTTTATCGCCGTTTCTATCACCAGCCACAGAGCGGAGACCGCCGCGCCGAACACGGGACCGTCAATCGCCGCCGCAAGCATCGGGCTGAACTCATCGAGCCAGAACGGCAAAAAGGGATTTGTTGACACATACCTTCTCATTATAAAGCTGAAAAATGCGAGAGCGACAAGCAGAATCACCCTGCCCATACTCCATTTCACGTCCACAAGACCTATAGTATACTTTTCATTTTCCATAACCGTTTCTCCTTCCGCCAATCATCCTGCCAGATACGCGGACACGGGCATAAGTATGTGCCCGAGCACCACTATAAACATCAGCGTAAAGCTCATTATCCGCCCGAACAGCGCGGCAAATTCATGGTCGTTGTACTTTGTCCGTATGCGGTTTATGTTTATAATCGTCAGCGCGCCGGCTATGATTGTCAATATGCCCCATGCGTTGACGTATTCCAAAAGTCCTATCTCAAGCGAATCGGGCAGCAAATTCGCGCCGACCATGATGTTGGAGACCGTACCGAAAAGAGCCGCAGGGATCATGCTCAGCGGATCTACCCTATGATATGTGCACAGAAGCATGGTTATAAAAACCCACAGCGATGTTCCGAACAGCGCAATAAAGCACTTGGCGTAAAGTCCGAGATTGCTGCGGTTTATCTCCATCTGGGTCATAAATTCGGAGGTTACCTCGCTGTCCTTATTCGTTTTTCCGTAAGATGTACCGTAAACCTGCGTAAACTCCGCCGTATCATGACGCAGAATGTAAAAGCCCGGTATGCCCATGTTGCCGTTATATGAGCTTGTGCCTTCGTCCTCCTCAAGCACAACAATATTCGACGGAACGTTCGGCTCTATGTAAAATCTCAGCTGATACGATTCAAGCGGAAAACGCACAGTCCAGAAATCGTTGTTAATCGTCACGTCTATTCGGCAGCGCTGGTAGCGCCAGCCGTCAATTGTCGTATCCTCCATGACGTCGAGCTTATTCATTGTGCCGTTGTAAACATGGAAATTGCTCAGCATATCGAGATCATCGTTCCCCTTCCATCGGAACCACACGCAGCATACCACCCTGTAATAGCTGTTTCTTAACGCAAGCTCCTTTATGCTCTCGACATACGTTCCCGTGTATACGTGCGTCGCTTTCCCGCCGAGCCATTTGGCTGTCTCCCTGTTCGAATCTATAAGATTTTTCTGCCAGTAGTATTCCTCTCCGGATTTGTCGTTGTAAAGCGTATATGTGGTGTAGCATATATATCCGCCGCCGAATATCACAAACATAAGAAACCACATCAGCAGCTTTTTAATCTGCCATTTTTCAAATATAACCCTTTTCATATATCCGCGCTGTCCTCCTCTCGTCTGTAATATACACTAGCATGCAAATTATAGCATATTTTTACAAAAAATGCAATATTTTTTCGCAAAATTTTTGCTATTTGCACAAAAAAGACAGCCTTTTCATTAAAGGCTGTCTTTTTTTATACCTTCTTTTCGCGGTTTAAGAAAGCTTCTGCTCATAGGACTCGATCATCTTCTTGACCATCTGACCGCCGATCGAGCCTGCCTGACGCGCGGTCAGGTCGCCGTTGTAGCCCTGCTTGAGAGATACGCCGACCTCATTTGCCGCTTCCATCTTGAACTGCTCCAAACCCTTTTTGCTGCTGTTGTTGTTATTATCGTTTCCCATTGTCGTTTTCTCCTTTTTTTAGACTCAGGTCGTTTCACGGACGGCGCTGTAACGCCGTCCGCTCCTCCCGATAATACTTTATGCAGTACGGTTTTTTTAATACAATGTAAAATATGTCAGTTCATAACCACGTCTTCCGGCAAAAGCTTTTCGACGCGCGCTTTAAGACGCGCGTATTTTTCCCCCGCCAAGGATGCATCCTCGGAAATAATTTTTTTCGCCGCCTCCTGAGCCTGCTTTAATATGTCGGTGTCTTCAAAAAGATTCGCTATGCGCATTTCCGGCAATCCATGCTGCCTTGTGCCGAAAAAGTCACCCGGACCGCGCAGCTTTAAATCCTGCTCGCTTATATAAAAGCCGTCATTTGACGTGCACATTGTTCTCATACGCTGACGCGTAATTTCATTATTGCCGTGAGCGATCAGTATGCAGAACGCCTGCTCCTGCCCTCTTCCCACACGTCCTCTGAGCTGATGCAGCTGTGACAGACCGAACCTCTCCGCGTTTTCGATTATCATTAAATTCGCGTTCGGAACATTTACTCCCACCTCGATTACCGTAGTGGAAACGAGTATCTGAATATCTCCCGCCACAAAGCTCGTCATAACCGCGTCTTTTAGCTTGGGACGCATTTTACCGTGGACAAGTCCGACTCTGTATTGCGGAAACATCTCCTGCAATCGCTCCGCCAATCCCTGCGCATCCTTTAAATCGCTTGTTTCCGTTTCCTCTACAAGCGGACACACCACATAAGCCTGCGAGCCCGCGCTTACATTTTTTTCTATAAACGCGCAGACCCTTTTGCGCATATTCTCGCCGACCGCATATGTTTTTACGGCTTTCCTTCCCGGAGGCAGCTCGTCGATCACGGAGATATCCAAATCGCCGTAAAGAATAAGCGCGAGCGTGCGCGGTATCGGGGTCGCGGACATGATGAGCATATGCGGGTTGTGTCCCTTGGCTGCCAGAGCCGCTCTTTGTCCCACGCCGAATCTGTGCTGCTCGTCCGCTACGGCAAGCGCGAGGTCGTAATATTCCACATCCTCCTGTATAACGGCGTGTGTTCCTATAATCACATCCGCGGAACCGAGCGCTATATAATCGAGGGCGCGGCGGCGCTCTGCCGCCTTCATTCCTCCTGTCAGCAGCACAACATTTATTCCCGAGCCGGCAAACAATTCATCAAGCGTTTCCTTATGCTGACGCGCGAGAATTTCCGTCGGCGCCATCATTGCAGCCTGATGTCCGTTTTTGACTGCGGCGTAAATTGCCGCCGCCGCGACGGCTGTTTTTCCGGAGCCAACATCGCCCTGCACAAGCCTGTTCATTATTCCTCCGCTTGTCAAATCGGCTGTGATTTCCTCCAGCGTCCGCCGCTGCGCTCCCGTAAGCGGGAACGGCAATGATGATATAAATTCGTTTACGCAAAGAGTATCCTCAAAGACTATACCCTCCGCCGCGGTGTTATCCGTCTTTTTTTCAAGCAGGGCAAGCTGTAAAATCATCAGCTCCTCGAACACGAACCGCCGCCGCGCGATACTGTAGCTATTGAAATCATCCGGGAAGTGGATATTTTTCATCGCGAAATTAATTTCCGCAAGCTTATATCCCGCGCGTATATCATCGGGTATATATTCGTCAAGCCGTCCGGCAGCTCTAAGCGCGTTTTCCATAGCCGACTGGACTATTTTCTGCGTCAGATTTCCGGTCAGATGATAAAGCGGCACGATTTTACCGGTAAAACGCTCATTTCCGGACCTTTCGACAATTGGATTCACCATTTGCCGTTTTCCGTATTTATCGCGCGTGACCCTGCCGAAAAAAATATATTCCTCGTCCGCGTGATAAGCGTCCTTAACAAAGCGGTTATTGTACCAGACGATATGAAGCGAGCCCGAAGAATCGCACACAGGCATGGTTGAAACCGTCATATTCCGCCGGACACGGTACACCTTGACAGACGATACGGCGATCGCTTTTATGCATACGTCCTCACCCTCTTTACAGTCCGCGATTTCCCGAAACGCAGTCCTGTCCTCATGACTTCTCGGAAAAAAATAGAGCAGATCCGAAAGAGTGCGTATGCCTCTCTTTTTAAACAGCTCCGCTCTTTTTTCTCCTATACCGGGAAGCTCAGTAATTTCTTTGTTTACCATTTATTCCACCGATACAATATAATAATACAGCGGCTGACCGCCTTTTTTGAAGGAAACCTCTATTTCATCTTCCTCGTATTTGCGGGAAAGCATTTCCTCCAGCTTAGCCGCGTTCCTGGGCTTTATATCCTTGCCGTAATAAACCGTTACATACTCGGTATCCTCGTCTATATAATCGGCTATCATCTCCACAAGCACATCGTCCAGATCCTTGCCGATATATGAAATATCCCCGTTTGTAATTCCCAGGATATCGCCCTTGGAGACGTGGTTTCCGTCTATCTCCGTATTTCTGACCGCGTATGTGATATGACCCGCCTTTACCTTGTCGGCTGCTTTTGTGAGCAGCGTCTCATTTTCCTCGGCTGTCCTCTGCGGATTGAACGCCATAAGGGATTTGACACACTGAGGAATATTGACTGTCGGAATAACAACTACCTTCTTGTCGCTTATCAAATCAATGGCTTGATTTGCCGCCATTATGATGTTTTTATTGTTGGGGAACACGAACACCGTTTTTGCGCGAATCTTGGATACAGCCCGCACTATGTCGTGCGCGCTCGGGTTCATGGACTGACCGCCCTCGATTATGCGGTCCGCGCCCAGATTTTTAAGCATGTCCGCCATGCCTTTTCCGGAGCACACCGCCGCGAATCCGAAGTCCCTGATCTCCTCGGTCTTAGCCTTACGCTGCTTTTTCTGCGGCTTCGTCTCGGCGGACGCCGGCATATCCTCGTCCTCTCCTCTATCGCTTTCCGGCGCCTCGTCCGCGGCTATAAGCTTCTTGCCCGCAACCGCCACCGGCTTTGCATCCGTGCCGTTTATAATGGAATTGTGCTGACGCTTCATATTGTCTATTTTAAGATTCATGATCTCGCCCATTTTTATGGCTTCCTCTATTACAAAGCCCGGATGGTTGGTGTGTATATGAACCTTGACAACATCATCATCGTCTATAACAAGCATACAATTCCCCTTCGGCTTAATCGTCTCGCGGAATTTTTCCACATTCACGGAATTTTTCTTCTTTTCCACTATAAATTCCGTGCAATATTTAAAGCGTATATTCGCGCTTGCTTTAGCCTGTGCCGTGCCCGCTGCCGCACCGCGCTCCTTCTTTTCCGGCGCGCTGCTCTTTATGGGCTTTCCGGTATGTAAAAACTGAAGCGCACCTTCAAGAATATACATCCAGCCCTGACCGCCCGCGTCCACAACGCCCGCCTCGGCAAGGCTCGGGAGCTGCTCCGTGGTATGCTTCAAAGCCGCCTCGCCCTTTTCCACCGCCGCCTCCATTACGGACTCTATGGAATCCTTATCGGACGCCGCGGCTCCCTCAGCCGCCACTCTCGCGACAGTCAGTATCGTGCCCTCGGTCGGCTTCATGACCGCCTTATACGCGGTTTTTGAGCCCGCGTCAAGCGCATCGGCAAACTCCTGAGGAGTACAGGAATCCTTGCCCTTTAAGCTCTTTGACATACCCTTGAAAAGCTGCGACAAAATAACGCCCGAGTTGCCCCTCGCGCCGCGCAGCGTGGCAAACGCCATTTTATCCGCCGCCTTCTCTATCGACTTTATCTCGCCGGCGCTAAGCTCCTCGACCATCGCCGCCGCCGTAAGCGACATATTCGTTCCGGTATCACCGTCGGGTACGGGAAACACATTTAAGTCGTCTACGGTTTCCCTGTTATTGTACAGGTTATTAGCTCCGCTGATAATCATTTTGGCAAATTTTGCCCCGTCTAATCTTTTAATTTAAAACACCCCTATTCATCTACCCTGACGCCTTCAACGCGCACGTTAACGCGGTTTACCTTTAATCCTACCGATTTTTCAATCGTGTATCTCACGCGGTTTACGATGCTGCGGCACACCGAGTTTATGTTCATGCCGTATTCGATAATAATGTGGATATCTATCGTAATTCCGCTGTCCCTGACGCCGACTCCGATCCCTCTTGTCATAGCGTCCTGCCTTAAAAGACTTACAAAGCCGTCCTTTTTACTGCGCGTTGCCATTCCCACAACTCCGTAGCATTTGGATGCCACCGCGCCGGCTACCTCGGCGATAACGTTGTTCGCGATAAATATCGCGCCCCGTTCGCCGTCTGTTTTTAATACCATAACACACGTCCTTTCCCGATTGTATCCGATGCTTTACAACTACAGCTCTATTTTACTATATTTTTTTATTTTCGTCTATATCTATTTTAAATTTTTTCTTAATTTACTTGAAAAAATACGCGGAAAAAAGTATAATTAAACCTGCGGAGGCTCCGCGCGGCGCTTTTTTGCGCTTTTAGCGCGCGGCAGCGCCCGAAATTACCCCGAAAAGAGGTCGTTTTATGAGCAAGCAATCGAAGCTGGCAGAGTTTTTATCCGAAATGCCGGAATTTGTCTTTGACTACATAGAGGTCGCCTACCGCGGCGAAAGCGTGAACACTCAGATAGGCTACAGCATCGACATAAAGGTTTTTTTTAATTTTCTGCGCCGGACGAAATTTAAGGAGCTCGAAAACAATTCGGATTTCACCGTCGAGCATATGGAAAAGGTCACCATCCGCGATTTAAACGCGTTTACGCTGTATTTAAAGGAATACGAAACGGAATGCGTATCTCCGTCCGGACACGCCTATAAACGCGTCCGTCATAACGACGCGGCGGGAATAAACCGCAAGCTGTCAGGCGTCCGCGGGCTTTTTTTGTACCTCTATAAAAACGATTACATCTCACAGAACGTTACGGACAAGCTTGATTTCAAAAAACAGCATCAGAAAATGAAGCGTCCTCTGTCAACCTCCGACACTATAAACCTTATTAACGTGCTTTATGAGGGAGAAAAATATTTCAAGGGACGCGATTTGACGGAATACCTGAACAAAAAACAGCGCGATATCGCTCTGTTTATCGCATATCTGGGCACCGGCTGCCGCGTGAGCGAGCTGATAAATCTCGATATAAACGATGTGGATTTTGAAACATCGTCATTTATCGTAACCCGCAAAGGCGGAGACGAGCAGGAAATATTTATGCCCGTGCAGGTGGAAAACGAACTGTTTAAATATATGCTCGAACGCGAAAAAATAGAGGACGCGAAGGATAAAAACGCGTTATTCCTGAGCCGGCTCGGCACTCGGCTTTCGGCTCAGGGCGTGGAAAAAACACTGAAAAAATACTGCTGCGCCGCAGGGATTACCGACCCCGATAAATGTAAGCCTCACGCCTTAAGACGCACATTCGCCTGCAATATGATTGCCGACGGAGTGGATATAAAAATGGTCGCGGAGCTTATGGGTCACAAAAATATCGAGGTTACTCACAAATACTACACGCAGTATGCCGTTCGGAAACGTCTTGAGGTTATGCGCAATTTTGAAATCATCGGCGAGGACCGTCTCTGATATTATTTTCTTTTAATCAGCCGCATAACGTCGTCTATTGTATCCGCGCCGTAAGCGGCAAAGCCGTCCGGCACCTTGATTTTTTTCAGCGAGCGCTTCGGAACAATCGCTGAGGAAAAACCAAGCTTTGCCGCCTCGCCTATTCGTTTTTCAAGCTGCGAAACGGCTCTGAGCTCGCCGCCCAGACCAACCTCGCCTATAAAAATCATATCCGGCGGGATAACCGCGTCCGATTGTCCGGACGCTATAGCGGCGCATATGCCCAAATCCACGGCGCGCTCATCTATGCGAAGTCCTCCGGCGACGTTTATGTATACATCGCTGTTGGAAAGATTCATATGCGCGCGCTTTTCAAGCACCGCGATAAGAAGTATAACGCGGTTTAAGTCTATACCCGCGGACATTCTGCGCGGATTCCCGAAGCCTGTCGGCGTCACGAGCGCCTGAATCTCCGCCATAACGCCCCGTGAGCCTTCTATGGCGCATACCACACTGTTGCCGGAAATATTTTCGTTTCTGCCCTCAAGAAGCAGCATAGACGGATTCTCGACCTCAATCAATCCCTTTTCGGTCATATCAAACACGCCTATCTCATTTGTCGAGCCGAAGCGGTTTTTTACGCTCCTCAGCAGCCGGAACGAGGTCTGGCGCTCGCCCTCGAAATACAGCACGCAGTCCACCATGTGCTCGAGGACCCTCGGACCCGCGAGAGCGCCGTCCTTGGTGACATGTCCGACGATAAACACAACTATACCCATGCCCTTTGCCAAACGCATAAACGCGTTGGTGGCTTCGCGCACCTGCGGCACGCTTCCGGATGCGGAAGCGATAGCGTCGATATGCATGGTCTGTATCGAATCTATGATCACCATTTCCGGTTTTATGTCCTGTATCGCGGATAAAGCCGTTTCCACATCATTTTCACTCAGAAGATATAAATCCGGATTGTCGATTCCGAGCCTCTCGGCGCGGATTTTTATTTGCCCCTCCGATTCCTCGCCCGAAACATACAGTATTTTGCCATTTGTCACTCCCGAACGGCATATCTGCAAAAGCAGGGTGGATTTGCCTATGCCCGGATCTCCCCCGACAAGTATAAGCGAGCCCTGAACCATGCCGCCGCCCAGCACTCTGTCAAGCTCCTTCAGTCCTGTCGACTGCCTTTTTTCATAACCCGGCTTTATGTCGCGCATTTGCCGCGCTCCGCGGCGCATAGCCGCCTGAAGCGGGCTCGCTATCGATTTTGTTCTGGACGCGGCGTCCGGCGTCTCAAGCGTTTCCTGCATGGTATTCCAGCTTCCGCAGCCGGGACACTTGCCCATCCATTTCGGAGATTTGTATCCGCATTCCGAGCATATATATGAGGATTTTGTTTTCATGGCATCCATCCCTTTCCTTCGGTTATGATAAAATGTTCTCCGAAACACAGAAATCTTCGATTTCGTATTGTTTCGTGAGGTTATTATACCATAGCTGCAAGGCGGCATCATCGCCGCAGCGCTATGATAAAATGTTCTCCGAAACACAGAAATCTTCGATTTCGTATTGTTTCGTGAGGTTATTATACCATAGCTGCAA
>CANQQZ010000007.1 GCA_947626135.1 uncultured Clostridia bacterium | reverse complement strand
TCAAGGCGTAGCTTGTATTCTGAGCCCCTATGGGGCGATTATTGAAAAACCCCCGGCTTTGCCGGGGGATGTTTATTATATACCCATTTCCGTTAAATGCCTCCAGTAGCGTTTGGGCATATTTGACATGCGGCATTTTTCGTTATGACGCTCTTTTATTTCAACGGTGTCGTAAAATTCCTTCCACAATCGCCTGTATTCGAGCTCGTTTTCCGCAAGACTGATTGACGGCGCGGAGGAAGTCCGGCATATCGCGCATTCGCGCCCGTTATATACCAGACACTCGTGACGGCGCAGGTCGTTTATGATAAACGGGATGCCGGAATACCGGTTCGCGAAATGCGAGGCGAGGCAGGGGAGAACATTATTTTCGGGCGTTATTTCTCCGTATAAAATACCGTTTTTCGTCTCAGAAAAACGGATAAAGCCCTTTATTTTATGAGCCTCGTTTACAACCCTCCGCGCCGCGTCGAGAACGGCGGCAACGTATTTGTCGTTCAAATGCGAGTTCACGTCCCTGCCGTATTTGAAGCACCGATGGACGTATGCGAGTATTTTCATTTCCTTTTCCGGGGAGCTTGAAAGGAATGAAAAATAAATATTTTTCAGCGCGCGGTTCGATATTTTGTTGCGCACCGCATTCTGAACCCGATGTGATTTTTGAGCGTCTGAAGCGATATAAAAATATGACGCGCCGAGTGTTTGCTGAATGCAGCCGTCGGGCTCTATGCCGAGCGGGATCTCACGCTGTTCAAACGACGTGAAAACGGAGGTCAGAAGTCCGTCGAAGCTGCCGTCGTAAATATAAATCATATTTCTCCTGTCAGGCATTTTACAACATCTCCTTTCGTGGGGTCATCG
The DNA here is from genome assembly GCA_947626135.1 of uncultured Clostridia bacterium. Lineage (GTDB taxonomy): Bacteria > Bacillota > Clostridia > UBA1381 > UBA1381 > 12844. The sequence continues at coordinate 122,531 of CANQQZ010000007.1, read as the reverse complement.
AACAGGCTTACCTGACCGAAGCCCTCCGCGCCGGCGTCGGACAGAGTAAGAGGCGTTATAAGCTCCTGCCTGAGCCATATATTTTCAAAGGTTTTCCCTCCGCACGTCACAAAATATTTTGCCCGTTTCATGGAAATGCGCATTCGCTTTAAATCGCCGAACCCGAGCTTTGAAACGCGCCGGGCGCGTATTATTTTCTTAGCTGATCTTACGCCTATGCCCGGGACCCGCAGTATCATTTCATACGGCGCTTGGTTTATTTCAACGGGGAACAGCTCCAAATGCCTTAACGCCCATTCGCATTTGGGGTCAATGATGGTTGAAAAATTCGGATGCTCGTCATCCAAAAGCTCGTCTGCCGAAAACCCGTAATAACGCAGAAGCCAATCCGCCTGATAGAGTCTGTGCTCTCTGAGAAGCGGAGGCGCTGAGGTCGGGAGCTTTTTATTTGTCCCTATGGGAATATAGGAGGAATAAAATACGCGTTTTAAGCTGTAGTTTTTGTACAGCCCCTCCGTGAGAAACAGAATGTTCCTGTCGGTTTCGGGAGTGGCGCCGACTATCATTTGCGTGCTTTGTCCCGCGGGAGCGAATACCGGAGCGTTTTTATAAACAGTCAGCTCGCGCTTCGATACGGTAATTGTATTTTTAATTTGACGCATCGGCGACAGTATGCTTTTTTTGCTCTTCTGCGGCGCGAATTCCGCAAGCGATTTTTCGGAGGGCAGCTCAATATTGACGCTCATTCGGTCGGCGAGCAGACCGAGCCGTGTAACAAGCTCCTTTGACGCTCCGGGAATCGACTTCACGTGAATATAGCCGTTAAAGCGGTACTCTTTGCGTAGAATTGAGAGAGCGCTTATCAGCAGCTCCATTGTATAATCAGGATTCTTTGTTACGGCGCTGCTCAAAAACAGCCCTTCAATGTAGTTGCGCTTATAAAAGCCTATGGTGAGTTCCGCGGCTTCGCGCGGAGTGAACGCGGCGCGGGGCACATCGTTGGACGCGCGGTTGACGCAGTATTGACAGTCGTAAACGCAGTAATTTGTAAGAAGAATTTTAAGGAGGGAAACGCATCGTCCGTCTCCGGTAAAGGTGTGGCATATTCCGCATGCCGCCGCATCGCCTATGCCGCCGGGCGTATTTTTGCGTGAAGAGCCCGACGAGCAGCATGACGCGTCATATTTGGCAGCATCCGTCAGAATGCGGAGCTTTTCAAACAGTTCCAATGTACATCGCCGTCCCGTTTTTTTATTTATTGCCCATATTATACCACACGAACATATGTTTGTCAAGACTTTTTCCTGAATAATATACACGAACCTGTTAAAAATACAATCGGAGGGACATAAAATGGACACTGTTATGAAATTTATTCAGTTGGCGGTCACATTGATTGTGGGGATATATTTTTTTATAAAGCTTTTATCCGAGCGGTCCTCGTCGGGGGAGGACAGCGAGGCTTTGAAAAAGGAGGCGGAACGGCTCAATCGTATGCGGCGGACGCGTTTAAGCGAGCCGCTTACGGAAAATTCGCGTCCGAAAGACTTTTCACAGATAGTGGGGCAGGAGGACGGAATACGCGCCTTGACCGCCGCGCTTTGCGGAAAAAATCCGCAGCATGTGATAATTTACGGACCGCCGGGCGTCGGGAAAACGGCGGCTGCGCGGCTGGCGATGGCGGCGGCAAAAAAGAGCGACGGTACGCCGTTTGCGGAATCGGCGCCGTTTATCGAGGCGGACGCGACCATAATGCGCTTTGACGAGCGTTCCATAGCCGACCCGCTTATAGGCTCGGTGCACGACCCGATTTATCAGGGAGCGGGAGGATTGGGAGTGAGAGGAATCCCGGAGCCGAGGGAGGGAGCCGTGTCAAAGGCGCACGGAGGAGTGCTGTTTCTCGATGAAATAGGCGAATTGCATCCCATGCAGATGAATAAGCTGCTAAAGGTTCTGGAGGACAGGAAGGTAATTCTCGAAAGCTCATATTACAGGAGTACGGACAAGAAAATCCCGCTTTATATCCATGATATTTTCCAAAACGGAATACCCGCCGATTTTCGGCTTATAGGAGCTACGACGCGCCGTCCCGATGAAATCCCGCCCGCAATCCGTTCGCGCTGCACGGAGATTTTTTTTAATCCGCTGACATTGCCGGATATACGTAAAATAACGGCGTGCGCCGCGGCAAAGACCGGGAAGAGATTCGATGCGGGCGTGTGCGACTTTATATCGCTGTATGCGGCTAACGGACGCGACGCGGTCAAGCTGGTTCAGACTCTCGTAAATATTTCCGAGCTTGAAAATGCCGCGTCCGTTACGCTCGATAACGCGCGATGGGCTGTAAAGGCGTGCCGTTTTAAAAGGCGTCCGGACGCGTACAAGGATGAAAGCGTCATTAATATCTCCATCGTGAAGCCCGAATAGAATGTTGACAAAATCGCTTTGTTATGCTAATATTGTATACAGAACACGAAAAGCGCAAAACGGGGAGGATTAGTGATGAAAACGGTCATATTAGCCGGAGGATTGGGAACGAGAATATCCGAAGAAAGTCATTTGAAGCCCAAGCCGATGATCGAGATAGGAGGTATGCCCATCCTGTGGCATATTATGAAAGAGTATTCTCATTACGGCTTCAAGGATTTTATTATTTGTGCCGGATATAAGCAGCATGTTATAAAGGAATATTTTGCGGATTACTATCTCCACAGAAGCGACGTGACGTTTGATTTCGCTAACGATAACAAATTGATTATTCATAACAATGTCGCGGAGTCATGGAGAGTTACGGTTGTGGATACGGGATTAAATACCATGACCGGCGGACGCGTTAAGCGTATAAAGGATTATGTGGGCGATGAAACGTTTATGCTCACCTACGGCGACGGTTTATGCGATATTGATATAAACAGGCTTCTCGAATTTCATAAAAGCCACGGCAGACAGGCAACAATGACGGCTATAAACGTCAGCCAGCGCTTTGGTGTGCTTGAAATAAGCAGGAGCGGACAAGTGGAAACCTTCCGCGAGAAAAGCGAGCTTGACAGCAATGTTATAAACGGAGGCTATATGGTGCTTGAGCCGGAGGTCTTTGATTATATAGAGGGCGATGAGACGGTATTTGAAAAGGAACCGCTGGAAACACTTGTAAAAAAAGGCGAGCTGATGGCGTACCGGCATAACGGTTTCTGGAAATGCATGGATACGCAGCGCGATAAACAGGAATTGGAAAATTTATGGGAGAGCGGAAAGGCGCCGTGGAGGATATGGGATTAGATTTGGAATTTTATAAGGGCAAGCGGGTTTTTGTAACCGGTCATACGGGCTTTAAGGGCGCGTGGCTGTGTAAAATGCTCACGCTTCTCGGCGCGGACGTCACCGGCTACGCGCTCAGCCCTCCGACGAATCCGAATATGTTTGAACTTGCGGGAGTCGCGGAGGGCATAAATTCGGTGATAAGTGACATACGTGATTTTGACGCGTTAAAATCAGCGTTTGAAAAAGCAAATCCGGAGATCGTTTTTCATCTCGCGGCACAGCCGATTGTCCGCGAGAGCTATGAAAAGCCGAGGTATACATATGAGACGAACGTTATGGGGACGGTTAATATTCTTGAATGCGTGCGTCTTAACGGAAGAGTGAAATCGTTTCTGAACGTGACGACCGACAAGGTGTATAAAAATAACGAATGGGAATGGGGCTATCGTGAAAATGAGCCTCTTGACGGCTTCGACCCATATTCCAACAGCAAATCCTGCTCAGAGCTTGTTACGCACAGCTATAAAAACAGCTTTTTCGGCGGCTGCCGCACCGCAATATCCACCGCGCGCGCGGGAAACGTAATAGGCGGCGGCGATTTTGCGAAGGACAGGATCATTCCGGATTGCGTAAGGGCTGCCGAGGCGGGAGGGACCGTAATTGTGCGGAATCCGTACTCCACGCGCCCGTTTCAGCATGTGCTCGAGCCGCTTTGCGCGTATTTGATGATTGCCGAAAAGCAATATAAGGATATTTCTTATGCGGATTTTTATAACGTCGGTCCGGATGAGTGCGACTGCGCGGACGCGGGAAGTCTTGCCGCGCTGTTCTGCGATAAATGGGGAGACGGATTGACGTGGGAAAGCGCTGCGGAAAAGAATGCGCCGCATGAAGCGAATTTCCTGAAGCTTGACTGCTCAAAGCTGAAAAAAACCTTTGGCTGGAAGCCGAAATGGCATATAGCCGAGGCGGTTGAAAAAACCGTGGAATGGACTCGCGTATATCTTTCCGGCGGCGATATAAACGCAATAACGGAAAAGCAGATAAAGGAATTTTTGAAAGGATAAAATTAATGTTTGAAGGTATGAACGAAAACGAGGCGCGGCTTAAAATTCTCGATATGGTCCGGGAATACTGCGATAGGTTTCATAATCGGAAAAAACCGTTTGAGGAGGGAGCAAGAATACCGTATGCCTCGCGCGTTTACGACGCGGAGGAGATGATTAATCTTGTTGACAGCTCCCTTGAGTTTTGGCTGACGTCCGGACGGTATACGGAAGAATTTGAGAAAAATTTCGCCAAATATCTCGGCGTTAAATATTGCGCCCTCGTAAATTCGGGCTCAAGCGCGAATCTGACGGCGTTTATGACGCTTACCTCGCCGCTTTTGGGCGACAGGGCAATAAAGCGCGGCGATGAAATAATCACGGTCGCCGCGGGATTCCCCACTACTGTGACCCCGATTTTGCAGTACGGTGCGGTATCGGTTTTTGTGGATGTTACAATACCTCAATATAATATTGACGTCACAAAACTTGAGGACGCGCTGTCGGATAAAACAAGGGCTGTAATGGCGGCGCACACTCTCGGAAATCCGTTTGATTTATCGGAGGTAAGGGCATTTTGCCGCAGACACAATTTATGGCTCATAGAGGATAACTGCGATGCGCTCGGCTCACGGTATGAAATAGACGGAGAATGGAAATTTACCGGAACGATAGGCGATATAGGAACATCGAGCTTTTATCCGCCGCATCATATGACTATGGGCGAGGGCGGAGCGGTTTATACGGATAATCCGCTGCTTGCGAAGATTATAAAATCCATGCGGGACTGGGGACGCGACTGCGTTTGCGGACCGGGGCGCGATAATATGTGCGGACACCGTTTTGAAGGGCAATATGGGGATCTGCCGCGCGGATATGACCATAAATACGTGTATTCGCATTTCGGCTATAACCTAAAGGCGACGGATATGCAGGCGGCTGTCGGATGCGCGCAGCTTGAAAAATTACCGTCGTTTACGCAGAGGCGAAAGCATAATTTCAAGCGCCTGCTTAATAATCTCCGACCGATATCGGATAAGGTGATACTGCCCGAGCCGTGCAAAAATGCCGATCCGAGCTGGTTTGGCTTCCTTATTACGTGCGGCGGTGACGTTGACAGAAATGCCGTTGTTCGTTATGTGGAGAGCAAGGGGATACAGACGAGGATGCTGTTTGCGGGAAATCTTACGAAGCACCCGTGCTTTGACGCTATGAGAAGCAGCGGCGAGGGCTTCAGGATAGTCGGCGGACTCGAAAATACAGACAGAATTATGAATGATACCTTCTGGGTAGGAGTGTATCCGGGTATGACGGACGAAATGATTGATTATATGGCGAAAACAATAATCGAGGCGGTAAACGAATGAACATGCGCGTGGTATGGGAGGCTGCGGAAAAGGCTCTCAGAACGGTTGTAAGCGTTCCGTTCAGACTTGCCGGAAAAAGACTTGGCGACGAGACATGGGAAAAGCTCCTCCAGTTTTTAAAGTTCTGCATGGTAGGGGTTTCAAATACCGTTGTTTCCCTGGGCGTTTACTACATATTTGTTCTCATTAACAAAAATTGGTATATTGCCGGCAATGCCGTGGGATTTGTTGCAAGCGTGCTTAACTCGTATTTTTGGAACAGCCGCTATGTGTTCGGAAAAACGGACGAGGTGGCAAAAACTATGGTTAAAACGTTCGCGGCTTACGGTACCAATCTGATAATCGGAACCGCTTTGCTGTATCTGTTTGTCGATGTTTTGCATATATCCGAATTCGCGGCGCCGCTTTTGAATCTGATTATTACTATACCGCTGAATTTTATCCTGAATAAGCTTTGGGTAATGAAATAAAGGAGCTTTAACCTATGAAAAAAATATCAGTGCTTATCCCATGCTATAACGAGGAGGAAAATGTTGTTCCTCTGAGCGGGGCTATTGCGGAACAGTTTGAAAATCACCTGAAAAATTATGATTACGAGATCGTTTTTATAGACAACGACTCGCATGATGCGACGCGCGAAAAAATAGAGACCTTGTGCAGGGAAAACAAACGCATAAAGGCGATATTCAACGCCAAAAACTTCGGACAGTTTAATTCGCCGTATTACGGGATGTGTCAGACGACGGGCGATTGCACGATTCTTATGTGCGCGGATTTTCAGGATCCGCCCGAGCTGATACCGAGGCTTGTGCGGGAATGGGAGAAGGGTTATAAAATAGTAAGCGCAATTAAAACGTCAAGCAGGGAAAATCATTTTATCCGTTTTTTGCGCACGTGCTATTATAAGATAATCAAAAAAATGTCGGATGTTGAACAGATAGAGCATTTTACGGGTACGGGATTATATGACAAGTCGTTTATCCGGGTGTTGAAAAATCTTGACGATTCCGCCCCGTTTCTGAGAGGAATCGTAGCGGAGCTGGGATATAAGCGAAAGGATATTCCGTATGAGCAGCAGCAGCGCAGAGCCGGAAAAACAAGCAATAACTGGTATAAGCTTTACGACGCGGCGATGCTGAGCTTTACATCTTATACAAAAATCGGGCTGAGGATAGCGACGATCTCGGGCTTTGTTATGTCGGTGTTAAGTATGCTGATAGCGCTGGCGTATCTGATATTAAAGCTGATATTCTGGGACAGCTTCCCGCTCGGAAACGCGCCCATACTTATCGGCGTATTTGTGCTCGGCGGCGTACAGCTGTTTTTTATAGGACTTCTGGGCGAGTATATTCTGAATATCAATACAAGAATAATGAAGCGTCCGCTGGTGGTTGAGGAGCGGCGTATCAATTTTGAAGAGGAAAAAGAGGAATAATATGAAAGGATATTAATTCATGAAAACAATCGTGATAACCGGAGCTACGAGCTTTTTGGGAAGGAATACCATGCGAAGGCTTCTCGACGACGGCTGTGATGTATACGCGTTCGTGCGCAGACCGGAGGCGCTGCCCGACTACGCGGGGGAAAGGCTGCATATAATAGAGGGCAGTCTTGACAGCGTGGAATTGATCAAGGACAGTGTCGATCATGCCGATTGCTTTATTCATTTCGCATGGGACGGCTCGGGATACGCGGGCAGAGCCGACAATGATATACAGTTAAAAAATGTCGGCTATTCAATGCGCGCGTTAAGGATTGCGCATGAAATCGGATGCCGGCAGTTTATATTTCCGGGCTCACAGTCCGAATACGGAACAGTCAGGGGCAAAATTACCGAAGCAACGCCCTGTAATCCCGTTTCGCCGCACGGGAGGGCGAAATTGAATTTTTCGGCGGAGGCTGAAAGGTATTGTGAAAATATTGATATGAATTTTATTCATCTGCGTATTTTCAGCGTATACGGTTTCGGAGACAGGGAAGGAACGCTTGTAAATATATGCGTGGACGGCTTTAATTCCGGCGAAAGGGTCGTTCTCGGACCGTGCGCGCAGATGTGGAATTATTTGTATATAGGCGATTTTGAAAAAATCATCTCGCGTCTCGTAAAAAATGAGCGCGCAGAGGGAATCTATAATGTCGCGGGCTGTCAATCAAAGCCGCTGCGCGAATATGTGCGCGATATATATGAGATGTCGAATAAATCGGGCACATACGAGTTTGGTTTGGAAACGCAAAATCCAGAGGGCTCGCCGCCGCTCGAGCCGGTTACGGATAAGATAGAGAGCCTTACAGGCGGTATTGAATTTACGCCGTTTAAAGACGGAATAAAAAAAATGATGGAATATAAAGGGTATGGTATATAAAAGCGTTTGCGTAAAAATGTAAACAGTCTTTGCGGGTTGCTGCCGCAAAGACTGTTTTTCTCATTCCTCAATCGGTTTTATAATCATATTTTCAAGCAGCTCGTCCCTGTCGAGAAACGGCGCCAAATCCTCCAGGGGCGGACTGAACAGGGAGCCGTCCGGGAGACGCTTTGTAGCGCTTTTCGGTTCAAAATATTGCTTCGGCGAAACGAAGATTTCGCAGAATACGGGTCCGCTGCCGCAAAGCGCCGCCTTTACGGCGTCCTTCATCTCCACGTTTGAGCGGGCGCTGTAATAGGTATAGCCGAAGGCATTCGCTATTTTTTCAAAGCTCGGGAACGACAAATCGCCGCTTTCGGGACCTATGCCGACCTTTGTATGCTCCGAAAAAAGATTGCTCTGCGTCTGGCGTATTGAATGGTATCCCTCGTTATTTATGAGGAAAATTTTAATCGGAAGGCGGTTTGTGATTATCGTTTGCAGCTCCTGTAGGTTCATCATGATACTGCCGTCACCCTCGATGCAGATCGTTGTTTTGTTTCCGGCTGCCGTACATGCGCCTATGGCGGCGGGCAAGCCGTAGCCCATGCTGGCTATGGCGCTGTTTATGATAAACCTTGCATCCTTCTGTATGATATAATTATGGCTTCCCACCACGCATGCGCTGCCATTTGACACGACCGTAAGACTGCCCTCGGGCAGCTCGCCGCTCAGATAATTTATAAATGCGTAAACATTTGCGAACTCTCCGTCCTCTTCCCAGTGGCGCGGAAGCGTTACGGGATAGCGCTTCTTCCACCGCGAGCATACGTCAAGCCACTCACTGTTTGTAAACAGCGGGGAAGCCTCGTCCTCAAGCGCCGAGTTGAGAGCTTCAAAAAAGCTTCCGGCGTCCGCGCATATGGGCATCTCAACATGGAGCGTCTTCTTTTTCAGCTCAGCAGGGTCTATATCGACCATGATTACATATGCTTCGCGCGCCCACGTTTCCCAGCTGTAGCCGACCTGGCGTATTGAAAGCCTGTTTCCCACAGCTAAGATCAAATCGGAATTCTGCACGGCAAAATTTCCCGCTCTGTCGCCCATAATGCCGCCTCTGCCGACATACAAGGGATTGGCGGTCTCTATAGCGTCGATCGAGTCCCAGCATGTCACTACCGGTATTCCGAGACGATCGGCGGCTTTTCTGAATCCGGCATAGCCGCCCGACAGACGTATGCCGTTGCCGGCATACAGAACGGGTCTTTTTGAACGCCTGATTTTATCTATGACCGCTTTTGCGATATCGGCGGTTACCGGCTTTGGCGCGGCGGAAATGTCCTCGTCCGGGTCATAGCCGCGAAGCTTGTCCGTTTCTATATAACAGCCCTGATAATTCACCGGAATATCGATCCATGACGGTCCGCGCCTGCCGGTTAAGGCAAGGTAATACGCCTTTTCAAGGCAATATCGTATATCATTAGGATCCTCAAGCATTACGGCGTATTTGCACATGCATTTTACGGATTTTGTAATGTCGAACTCCTGGTCGCCAACCGCGCGCAGCGGCAGTCCGTCGGTGAATTTTTCCATATACCTTGCAGTGGTGTCGTAGCGAACCTGTCCCGAAATTATGAGCATGGGTATGGAATCAAGCCATCCGCCGACAACGCCGGTAACGGCGTTTGTGCCGCCGGGACCCGTAGTGACGCATACCGCGGCTATATTGTTGTTTATTCTCGCATAGCTTTCCGCGGCTATCGCGCATGCTTGCTCGTGGTGGTTATATGTGCATTTTAAGCCCTCCTTGTGTCCGAGAGCGTCGTTTAAATGCATGGCGCCGCCGCCGGTTACCATAAAACAGTCCTTTATGCCGTGAGCGACAAGAAAGTCGGCGACATAATCAGCTAATCTAATTTTCATATGCTATACCGTCCGATAATTTGTTTATTATCTAAAAGTATATCAAAAAAAAACGTCCGTGTCAATCCTTTGCATAAGGTCTCGGGGCGTTCATTCTTTGTTTACAAAAAAACAGTTGAAAAAGCTCCTGAAAAAAGGTATAATATAATAGATGAAATATGACATTGGAGCTGATATAATGGAAAACAATTTCAGATATATGCCTCTTGTCCCGCTGCGGGGACTGGTGCTTTATCCGTATACTACTCTTAACTTCGACGCGGGACGCGATATTTCGGTGCGCGCTATGGAAACGGCTGCGAACAGCGACTCAATTGTTCTGCTTGTCGCTCAGAGCAACATAAGCGCCGAGAATCCGACGGAACGGGATATATACACGGTGGGAACGGTGGCGAAAATCAAACAGATGATGCGTATGCCGGGCGGCGTTACGCGCGTTATAGCGGAGGGACTTCACCGCGGAAAAATTCACGAGTTTACCGGCACGAAGCCGTATATACGCGCGTATGTTGAGGAAATCAGGGAGGAGCATTTCGCCGGAATCACCGTGGATGAGGCATACGTTAAGGAGCTTAAAAAAAGCTTTGAGGCATATTTTTCACAGATGCCCAAGCTTAACGCCGAGCTGTTCATGCAGATCATGGCGACGGACGATATAGTGGTGCTCACCGACGTTATCGCTTCGCGCGTGGAGCTAAGAACGGAGATAAAGCAGGAGCTGCTTTCCGAAATGGACGTATACAGGCGCTGTGAACGGCTGATTACAGAGATACGCAATCAGATTGAGGTCATAGGCTATGAACGCATGATAGCGAAAAAGGTCAAGGACAATATAGATAAGAATCAGCGTGAATATTATCTGCGCGAGCAGCTTAAGGTGATACAGGAGGAGCTTGGGGATAAGGACGGAATATCCGAAGATGCGCGCGAGTTTACGGAAAAGATAGATTCCATCAATGCGCCGGAGGATACGAAGGATAAGCTTCTTAAGGAGGTGGACCGGTTTAAGAAAACTCCGCCGAATTCGGCGGAGAGCTCGGTGATCCGGACATATCTCGACACGGTTCTGGATATGCCGTGGAACGAGAAAACAAAGGAAAGCTTTAATATATCAAAATGCGAGAAAATTCTCAACAACGACCATTACGGACTTGAAAAGGTAAAGGAGAGAGTACTCGAGTATTTGTCGGTGAGGCAGCTTACAAAAGGTAAAAACGGCACAATACTGTGTCTGAGCGGACCGCCGGGCGTGGGAAAAACATCTGTCGCGAAGTCTATAGCCCGCGCGCTTAACAGAAAATACGTCAGAATTTCGCTGGGCGGAATACATGACGAGTCCGACATACGCGGTCACCGCAAAACATACATAGGAGCTATGGAGGGCAGGATCATGGCTGCGGTCAGGGAAGCGAAGGTAAACAATCCGCTTGTTTTGCTTGATGAAATTGACAAAATGGGCGTAGATTACAAGGGAGACCCTTCGGCGGCGCTTTTGGAGGTGCTCGATTACGAGCAGAATATGGCGTTCCGCGACCACTATATCGAGGTCCCGTTTGACTTGTCGCAGGTGTTGTTCATTACAACTGCCAATACTCTGGATACGATTTCGCGTCCGTTATTGGACAGAATGGAAATAATAGAGCTGAACGGATATACAGAGGAGGAAAAGTTCCATATCGCAAAAAAGTACCTGATAAAAAAAGCAATCAAGGCTGCCGGTCTTACCTCGGCTCAGTTTAAAATGACTGATAAGGCAATCCACACCTGCATAAACGGATATACCCGCGAAGCGGGAGTGAGGAGGCTTGAACAGCAGATCAACGCGCTCTGCCGAAAGGCGGCTAAGCTTATTCTTGAGGGAGAGGAAAGCCGCGTTTCGATATCGGATAAAAATATAGCCGACTTTTTGGGCAGACCGCGTTATCATTACGATATGATGAATAAATCGGATGAGGTGGGAGTAGCGCGCGGACTGGCATGGACGGCTGTCGGCGGCGATACTCTTTCGATAGAGGCGAATATAATGAACGGTACCGGAAAGGTGGAATTGACCGGCAAGCTCGGCGATGTAATGAAGGAAAGCGCTATGGCTGCGATAAGCTATATACGCTCGAAAACGGAGGAGCTTGACATAAAGGACGATTTTCACAAAACGAAGGATATACATATCCATGTTCCGGAGGGCGCGGTGCCGAAGGACGGACCGTCGGCGGGAATTACTATGGCGACGGCGCTGGTATCGTCTCTTACGGACAGACCCGTCCGCCGCGACGTCGCAATGACCGGTGAAATAACGTTAAGAGGACGAGTGCTGCCGATAGGCGGATTGAAGGAGAAATCCCTTGCCGCGTACCGTGCGGGGATAAAGACTATAATAATCCCCGAGGACAACCGCGCGGATCTGGAGGATATTCCCGATGATATACGCAGCGAAATAAACTTCATACCGGTCGAAAACATGGATATGGTGCTCGAAAACGCATTAAGATAAACGGAGGATGGGAAGATGAATATACAAAAAGCGGATATAGAAACATCGGCTGTAAATAAAAGTCAGTACCCCAAAACGGGATATTTGGAATTTGCGTTTGCGGGACGTTCAAATGTCGGTAAATCATCTATGATTAACAAGCTGTTGAACCGCAAGTCGCTCGCGCGCGTATCCGGAACGCCGGGAAAGACGATTACGATTAATTTTTACAATGTTGACAATACGATTTATCTGGTTGACCTGCCGGGCTACGGCTACGCGAAGCGGGCAAAGGAGGAAACGGAAAAATGGGGAGAGATGATGGAGGATTATCTCGCTAACCGCGGTCCGCTCGTACAGACAATACTTCTCGTTGATTCCCGGCATAAGCCGTCGAAGGATGATATTACTATGGCGGAATGGATTCGTCATTATCATGATCGGCTCATCGTTGTGGCGACAAAGACGGATAAGCTGAAAAAAAGCGAAATCGAAGATAATTTGGAGCTTATATGGGACACGCTTGAAATGACGGATGATGATATCCTTGTTCCGTTTTCCGTTAAGGATGATGAGGGAAAATTTACCGTCTGGGATATGATTGAAATGATGCGCGCGGCTGAGACGGAAACGGTGTAAATTTTAGTTTATCTAAGGTCGGGGCTGCCGCCCCTCCGCCGAAAAACCGCCGTTTTTCGGCAAGCTGTTAACCGGTGTGGCGAAAAAAGTTCCGGCAGAAACTTTTTTCGCTTTGATCTTTGCGACGTACATGCCGCCGCAAAGAATATTCCGAGCAAAGCTCAGAATATGATGCAGAAGCGCTGCCGTGAGCAAAAAACACGTATGGCGCGTAGCCTCCCTTGTTAAAGGGAGGGGGACCGCAGAAGGCGGTGGAGGGATTCATTTTTTACAGAAAATCGTATATTTGAGCGATTTGTTGTAATTACGGAATCCCCTCGCCAACTTCGTTGGCCCTCTCCCCTTTGACAAGGGGCGCAAGCAGAGTGCTGCCGTTTGCAAAAGCACAATAAACTAAAATTTACCAATACGGAGGGAAATATGCGAAACGATATAAATTTTGATAAGATTACGCTGGGAGTATGCTACTATCCCGAGCAGTGGGACAAGTCCGTGTGGGAGGATGATTTAAATCGCATGGCGGAGCATGGTATTGAGATTATACGTATAGCGGAATTTGCGTGGACAATATTTGAGCCGCGGGAGGGCGGGTACAGCTTTGACTTTTTCGATGAGTTCATGAACCTGGCGCGCCGTAAGGGTATGAAGGTCATAATGGGTACGCCGACCGCGACGCCGCCGGTGTGGATGAGCGAAAAATATCCGGAAATATTAAACGCGGATATTGACGGCAACAAAATTTATAACGGAATGAGACGGCACTGTAATCTTAATTCGCCCGTTTACCGCGAATTTACTGCCAAAATCGTTGAAAAACTGGCGGAGCATTATTCGCCGTATGAAAATCTCATAGGCTGGCAGATCGACAACGAGATAAACTGCGAGTGCGACCGGTATTATTCCGAAAGCGACCATGAGGCGTTTCGGGAATATCTGAAAAATAAATTCGGGACGCTCGATGATTTGAACCGCGAAATGGGCACCGTTTTCTGGAACCAGACGTATTCGGACTGGAACGAGATTTATCTCACACGCCGCACAAATTCATTGGGCAATTCAAACCCGCATATGCAGCTTGAGGAAAGCAGGTTTATTTCCGATACGGTTATCGGGTACATGAAATTGCAGGCGGATATTATAAAAAAATACAGGCGTGACGGTCAGTTTATCACGACGAACGGCATTTTCCCGAATATAGACTATCAGCGTCTCACCGACGATGTGCTTGATTTTTTATCATATGACAGCTATCCGAATTTTGCTTATTCCGTCAATGCGGACCCTGCCAAGGACAGAGGTATGCGGGATCGAGGCACATCGCGCGTTCTGACGCGGATACGAGGATTTTCCAATACCTTCGGCATAATGGAGCAGCAGTCCGGAGGGGGAGGCTGGAATTGCTGGTTGCCTCAGGTCATGCCGAAGCCCGGGCAGATGAGATTATGGACAATGCAATCCGTCGCGCACGGAGCGGATTTTATAAGCTATTTCCGCTGGCGCACTGCGGCGTTCGGCACAGAAATATACTGGTTCGGTTTAAACGATTGGCAGAACCGCGATAACAGAAGGCTGCGCGAGCTAAGGCAAATAAAATCGGATATTGATAAGCTTTCGGAAATCGCGGGCGCGGAGTATAAGGCTGACGTGCTTGTACTGTGCGATTATGATAATGAATGGGACCGGGACGAGTGGCATAAAATGTGCGATAACGTAAGCTCCGATGCGTGGTTTGCGTATTTGCAGAAGAATCATATCCCGTATGATACGCTGTATATAACCGATAAAACGGACTATGACGAGATCAGGAAATACAGCCACATCATATACTGTCACCCGTCTATTATTACGGATGCGCGCGCTGATTTGCTTAAAACATATGTTGCAAGCGGTGGCAAATTGATCTTGGGAGCGCGAACGGGCGTTAAAAGGATAAATGCGCAGTGCGACACGCGTGATTTGCCCGCCGGACTGACGGATTTGATCGGCGCGTATGTGGAGGAATTCACGCCTCTATCGAGGTTTGAGGACGAGAAATATATTACGGCGGATACGGATAAAGCAGGCGCTCCGGTTTTTAACGAGGTACTTACGGCAACGGACGGAGAGGTTACCGCCGTATACGAAGGCGGCTGCTATGACGGCGCCGCCGCTGCCGTATCGAAGAGCAACGGCATGGGATGCGCGTATTATTACGGCTGCGCCTTCGGCGAGGACACAGCGGCGCTTGCGGCAAGGCTTGCCGGAATACGTGCGCCGTATTCATATCTGCTTGAATTGCCGGAGGGAACGGAGCTTTCCGTAAGGGAAAAGGACGGCGAGGAATTTATATTCCTGCTGAATTACGGCACGGACTCATCTCAAATATTTTTAAAGCAGCCGATGACGGATATGCTGACGGGGCAGACGGTCAGCGGTGCGCGCAGCATTGAGGGATTCGGAGTATCTGTGTTAAAAAGAAGAAAATAGAAAAAGCGTCGCGATTGCAGGATAAAATAATGATTGGAGGCGGTCAATATGTTTTTTTACGAAAACCATTTATTTGGAGATGAAAATCTGTATATCGCCAATTATCTTGAGAATTTTCAATTCTACGCGCATTTCCATCGTTCCTTTGAGCTTGTCTGCGTCAGGAGCGGGGAAATCAGCATCAGGATTGACGATAAAACATATAAGGCGTGCGCCGGAGATACCGTTTTGATTTTTCCGAATCAAATTCACAGCTTTGAAACGGAGAGCAGCTCCGCGATCCATCTTGTGATTTTTTCACCGGAAATGGTGGGACGGTTTGCGTCGGATTACAGCGACCGCGTTCCGAGAGATAATTTGATGAAAAATAACGAGATAGCCGAAGCGGAGCTTATGACGAAAAACCGTTATCTGCAAAAGGCTGTTTTGTACAAGGCGCTAGGCGGTCTTACCGAACGCACAAGCTTTACGCGGGCGAATATAGGCGGTGATTTCAAGCTCATTCACAGAATGCTGTCGTTCGTGGAGGAAAATTACGCGCAAAACTGCACTCTGAAGGAGGTGTCGGCGGTTTTAAAATATGATTACGCATATTTGTCAAAGCAGTTTATCAAATCAATGAATATGAGCTATACCGAATACCTGAACCGTTTCAGGATAAGCAAGGCGTGTCAGATGATAAACAGAGACGACATTCCCCTAAGCGAGGTATACGCGAGCTGCGGCTTTGAAAATTCCAGAAGCTTTAACAGAAATTTTAAGCGTTACACGGAGATCACACCGTCCGAGTTCAGAAACAGGAGACACACCGGCAGACAGATATACAATAATATGAGTTAGGGGATGACAGGAATGAGAATGGCAAAAAAACCGCCTATGGGCTGGAACAGCTGGGATTGCTACGGTGCGGCGGTGACGGAGGAAGCGGTCAGAGCCAACGCCGGATATATGGCGGAGAATTTGAGGGAATTTGGCTGGGAATATGTGGTTGTTGATATCCAATGGTATGAGCCGTCGGCGAAAAATCATTTTTATAATGAAAAAGCGGAGCTTGTAATGGATGAGTTTGGACGGCTTATGCCGGCGGTAAACAGATTCCCGTCGGCGGCAGGCGGAAAAGGATTTAAGCCGCTTGCGGATTATGTTCATTCGCTCGGTTTAAAATTCGGCATACATATCCTGAGAGGAATCCCAAGGCAGGCAGTGAGAGAAAACGTCAATATAAAGGGCACCGATATTTTCGCCGCCGAAATAGCGGATTTCGGCAGTATATGCGAATGGAACGGCGATATGGCGGGCGTTGATATGACCCGGGACGGCGCGCAGGAGTATTACGACAGCATATTTGAAATGTATGCGGGGTGGGGCGTGGATTTTGTCAAGGTCGATGATATCGCGCGTCCGTATCATAAATCCGAAATCGAAGCGGTAAGGCGCGCGATAAAAAATTGCGGCAGGGAAATGACGCTGTCGCTCTCACCCGGCGCGGCGCCGCTCGGCGAGGCGGAGCATTTGTGCGAATATGCGAACATGTGGCGCATGACGGATGATTTCTGGGATAGCTGGGACGAGCTTAAAAGAATGTTTGACTATTGCCGCGATTGGTTCCCGTATGCCGGCGAGGGTCATTGGCCCGACTGCGATATGCTGCCGATAGGATATTTGCGTGTGTGCAACGGCGGCGGGGGAGAGAAAACGAATTTTACCGAGGATGAGCAGCGCACGCTGATGTCGCTGTGGGCGATATTCCGCTCTCCGCTTATGGTCGGCGCGGATCTGCCGAAAAACGACGCGTTTACGCTGTCGCTGCTGCAAAATCGGGATATTATTGAAATAAATCAAAATTGCCGCGGCAGCCGCGAGGTTTACCGTAAAGGCGCTGAAATAGTATGGACGGCGAACGGGAAAAATAATACGGCGTATCTGGCGCGGTTCAATGTGGGCGATGATGATATTGTTTCGGATTTCGATTTATCGTATATCGGGATGAGCGGAAGCGTTACATCATACGAGCTGTGGACGAAAACGGAGACGAAGCATAACGGAAGCGTCAGGTCGTCAATACCAGCCCACGGCGTAAGGATGTATAAAATAGAAACTGTACCGGCTTAACGAAAGCTTTCAGCTGAGTTAATGACGGTTCGCGCATAAGGAAAACCTCCTATGATAAGCATATCATAGGAGGTTTATTTATCCGATTTTATTCGCGTCCGCTTACAACATCGTAAAGCTTAGACGGCGGCTCAATCCGCGTCGGACGGATTTGCGCCCTTGTCCTCGAGAGCCTTCCAGTCGCGCGTTTCGCGCAGCTGTGTCCAGCGCTCGTATACATCTCCGGAATGCTCCCAGAAATGCGAGTTTGTCGCTTCCTGTACAGCGAGATAATACCATTCCCGAGCGTCATTGTCGCTCCAGGTAATCATATCCGGAGTAAGGGACTGCTCGTTTTCGGGATGTCTGTCAAGAACGCCGTTAACAAGGGTCATAGCCTCAGCGCGCGTTATAGGTTTGTCGGGACGGAACGTGCCGTCTCCGTAGCCGCTGATCCAGCCGCGCTGCGCCGCGCGGTTAATATATTCGCATGCCCAATGGCCGTCTATATCGCTGAATTGATTTTCGCCTTCATAGGTTCCCGAATCAAATCTTGCGGCTATAGCTGCAAACTCGGCGCGTGTTACACCGGCGTCAGCGCGGAAGCTTCCGTCAAGATAGCCTTTGACTATTCCGGCGCTGGTGAGCGTTGAAACCGCGTTATTGTACCAGTTATCGGCGTTTACATCGCTGTAGCTGTTGGTTTTGCTCCAATAATCCGCGCGCGATTCATCGGCAAGCAGACGGAAGAATATCGTTGCCACCTCAGCGCGCGTTATTTGTCCGTCGGGATGTACGCCGCCGTCGGGATATCCTATAATGTATGCGTAATGGTCATCATGATTAAGGGATGGCACATTGCTTTCGCTTCCCGATCCGTCGGAGCTGCCGTTTCCGGAGCCGTCTCCCGCGCCTCCGTTCGGATTCGGAGAGGGATCCGGCTGCTTGCTCGGTTCGGGTGATGAGGGCTGTTCGCCGCCGACATATTCATTTTCTATTACATATCCGGTGGTGCTCTTTATGTAATTCGCCTTATAGCCGTCTACCGGAAGCTCTTCGACTGTGTATGCAATGGCTTTGCCGCCTTTTGTTCTGGCAAGACCGGTAAACGTGTAGCGCCAGTTGTTTGAAGCGCTTATTTTATGCTCAGCCGCAACCTCGCCGTCGTTTAATACGCGGACGGTAATTGAATCGGGGCGCGCCTTTGCGGCGTCATTGTTGTCCTTCCATTGCTTTTCAACCTTAACGCTTGTCGTTGATGAGCCTCCGGAGCCGTGCGCCGCTCCTGCTACACCTCCGGGCGATATGCCCGGGGCGGGAGAGCCTGTTGCCTGAGCGCTTGGAGCGGGAGAGCTCGTTGCCTGAGCACTTGGAACGGGAGAGCTCGTTGCGGAAGCGCTTGGGGCGGGAGAGCTTGTTGCCTGAGCACTTGGAACGGGAGAACTCGTCGCGGAAGCGCTTGGAACTGGAGAACTCGTTGCGGAAGCACTTGGAACGGGAGAACTCGTTGCGGAAGCGCTTGGAACGGGAGAACTCGTTGCGGAAGCGCTTGGAACGGGTGAGCTCGTCGCCGGCGTATTGCTTTCCCATACGGCATACAATGTTACATTGGGATTCTCATCGCTAAATCTGTAAACGTCGCCGGTGTTATAAATCGTATCCTCCGGCTCGGGCGAGGACTTTTCTGCCCAGCCCTTAAATGTATATCCTTCGCGTCTGGGAACGGCATCGGTTATAGGTGTAACAGGTACCGACGTGCGCTGCGTTTCCGGATTCGGCATATCCCTAACCGTATCCGAGGTATTCTTATCGTAGGTAAGAATATAGTCTCTCGGCGGAGTTCCGATATACGTATTTGTGAATTTAGCGTCCGCGCTGCGATTCTCCGCCGAAAGAGTTCCGGTGTATCCTGTAATCGGATCGCCGGAGAAATCGAGATTGGGCGTTTCGGTTATGCTGTATGAGGTTCCGAGCGGAATACCGGAAATTGTAACCGCCTGGTCCTTTGAGAGCGTTATCGTGCCGCTCTTTGAACCGTTGCTGCTGCCGGTAACGTCAGAAAGAGCTAAGCTTCCGTCGGCGGGAGCCGCGGCGGAGCTTCCCGCGGCTGCGGAGCCGGTGTAGGGATAGCTTTCGCTAAGCTCGGAGCCGCTTTCAGGCGTAAGCTCCACATTAAACGTAAAGCTTGCTTCCGGCGGTGTTTCGCCGGTCTCGCTCGTTACGCTTTTGCTTATTGTAATGGTTCCGGGGTCAAGATAATCGGGCAGATTATTCTCGGGCTTATATGCGTTGGGCGCCCAAACCGCGTAAAGCGTTCTGTCCTTTGTGCCCATCGCGAGACGATACGTATTTTCGTCAATGCCGGTCTCATCATCCGCGAGCGGCTTATCGGCGGAAATAAAGTTTTCGTCAGCCATAATTAAATCATGCGCGGCTTTTGTGGTGATCTCCTTGCCGTCGATGCTTTCGGGCAGTTCTGTGCCGTCCTCTGCGACATACCAGCCGAGGAATACGGAACCTGCCTTAGTCATATCTCCCGCGCCGACGATAGGCACGCCGTAGGTTTCGACAAACGAATTTTTAACGGTGCTGCCGTTTCCGCATGATACGGCGGGAACATTTTCTTCTGCGCCGTTTCCGTTATACGTCTGCGTATGGAAAATATTGACCGGTACGTCCCAGCTGTCGTTTTTGAAAGATGTACTCGCCATAGGCAAGTAACGGGTATTAAATGCCGCGATTCCGTTGCCCAAAATATTGCTAACATCTATTTGGTATGTCAGATTTCCGTTGTAATTGGTCGCATCGCCGGTTGTGGCAGACGCGTCCGGTTTTGTGCCGGTTCCGGTCCATTGCTCCTGTTTTACCTCGGCAGACGCCTCCTCCGCCCACCACGGAGCGTCCGCGGCGGCAGGATCGTATGAAACAGTATCTATTTTTGCCGAAATATAAGGCATGATAACTCCGAGGTTTATAACAGCCGCGTTAACGGATGAATATCCTTTATCCTCGTCTACGGCTCCTGCGGGTTTGCCCTGTACCGTAACGGTCGGATTTACCGGGTCATCATCAAGTATATAGTCGGAATATCTCGGAGTGTCGCTATCCATATACTCAATGGGAATCGTGTAAAGCTTACCGGTGCTGCTGTTGTATTCCGACGCGTCTATATTAAACGGCGCGTATGATTTAACCTCATCCGGCGAAGCCATGTACGAGGTTTCGTTTGTCTGATAATCGGGATCGGTAGGCTTATAATTATATTGCATAATTTTAATTTTTCCCACGCCCTTAACGCCGTTGAAGGCGCCGGAGGCGATGCTTTCCACAAATTTCGGAATGGTAAGCAATCCAACCTCCCGGCTGCTGCCGTCAAAATCTACGGATTCTTTATCCTGAGCGGTAAATTCCCTGTAGCTGAATGCCAGATCTTCTATTCGTTTAAGGCTGTCGGGGAACTCAATTTTGCTGTTTATTTTCAGCGGGGTTTTTTCCTCCGCTCCGAACGCTCTGTACGCTATTTCCTCGAGCGAGGCTGCATCTTTAAAGTTAACCTCATCTACTTGTACCCGGTAAAATGCAGAGTCGTTAATGTGCGTAATCTGGTCGTTAAGAACAAGCTGCTTGATATGCTTTCCTTTTGCCTGGTCCTGAGGCTTTGACGTATTGTACATATCCCAGTAGAAAAGCTCCGTGTTGTCGTCATACTGACCTACGCCCGTGATTTCAACCTTGGTGGGCGCGGGGTCGTCATCAAACTTATACGAAAGCTTTTTGGGAATGGTAAGCACGATCCCTTCATCGCTGTCGGTGGTTTTTGGAACTTTACCCATATAGTAAACCACAGTCTTAGTTTTATAATTGAAATACCACAGGCTTTCATCAATATCATCTGTCCCGGGGTCGTTTACAGCCTGAACGGTTTGTCTGTGCTCGATGAGGGGATCGCCTCCGGTTCCCTTATAGTATGTATCCGCGACGTATGCCGAGAACGGGAAGGATGATTTGTCTTCATCGTCTATTCCTTCCTCGCTGTCTGTTATACCCTTTATCGCCGATAAATCGGAAACTCCCTGCATATATATCTTATCGAGAACTGGGCAGCGTGAAAATGCTCCGCTGTCAATACTCTCTATCGGAGAATCGGTTCCGGGCTCGTCATAACCGGTGCTGTCGAATATGACGGTCCTTAAGGACGTGCATTGTCTGAACGCCCAGTAGCCTACTGTCTTCAGCTCGGGCGGGAGAGTTATCTCCGTCAGATCCTGGCACTGGCGGAATGCGTTTTTCTCTATGGAGGTTACGGATTTCGGTATATTCCTTACCTCCGCCAAATCCTGACAATACCAAAACGCGCCCTCGGGGATCGTTGTCATATCGGTTTCGTCCGCAAGAGCGGTGAAATCTATGTATTTTAAGACATGGTTTGCCGGACGCGAGCCGAACGCTCCGTCTGCGATACCCTTAATTGTGATCGTTTCGCCCGGAATCAGTTCCTTTGTCGCGGGGTCCATCTTTTGAACCTCCCTGGGAATACTTACGGACATTTTAAAATCGGTGCTTACGCCTTCGCCCGATAAGTCGCCTTCTACAAGCTCGATGCTGCTGTAATGCTTGCTCGCCGCATCATAATACAGCTCCATAAGATAGAGCTCTGTTTCGCCTGTGCTTCCCTGAGCGATGGTGTATTCGGTACCCTTAAGGACCGGAATTTTCAGTATATGCGCCTTGACGGTTTTATCATTTTCCGGCAGATTATACTGCGTTCCGTTGACGGATATGTTGGATGCGGCGGGATCCGTCTCGGCGTTTGCTCCGGGTTTATCTCCCGTGATAAGCACAAGCGTTCCGTTTTCCTCTGCTGTAAATGTAATCTGCGGATGCTCGTTCAATTTGAGCGGATTTTTGTACGTATTTGAGTTATACGTAATTTCGGACATAGAAGCTTCTCCCTGAAGCTGCGTATCATCGCCGTCCTTGTCCGCAATCGTGAACCCGTTTACAGTGCCGCTGTAGGAGGAGGTGTCGCTGAAGCTGCGCGCCTTATCCGCCGTCTGCTGCGTGTTTATATACGCGTAATAACGATAGTCGTCATTATCGCGGTTTTCAAATGTATAGCCGTCCGGGTCGGCGGATTTGCCGTCTTTGTATATCTTCGCCGTTTTCAGACCGTAAATAAGTCCGTCATCTTCTCCTACGATGAATGGGGAATCGTTATTATAGCCGAAATTCTTATCCCAGATAACAAGTCCGCTTATTGCTCCCCACGGCGCGCCGCTTATTGCGCCGGGCTTATGGCTGCCGCATTCGATTACCATTTCCGCCTGGCAGTTTCTGAACGCGAGATTTCCGATGCTCGTGATATTTTTCGGGATTTTGATATCTCCGAGCTTACTGCATTCATAAAAAGCGCTGTCGTTAATGGAGGTCAGCTTTACATCGCTGCCCTCGGTCGATTCCGGAAGCGTTACATTCGCAAGCGACTTGCAGTCACGGAAGCATTCGTTCGGGATCTCCGTTATGTTTACAAGGCTTGTCAGGTCGGCGGATGTCATCAGGTCGCATCCTCTGAAGCATTCCTTGCCGAGCTTTTCTATCGACGCCGGCAAATCGCGTATGGCTGTCAGCTGATTCGATGAGAACGCGCGGTCGCCGATGGTTTTTATCCCGCTGTCCGGAGCGAAGGATATATCGGTGAGCTCACAGCCCGAAAAAGCGTTCGCAGCTATTTCCGTAACGGTGTACTCGGTTCCGCTTTTGCCTTCTTCAGTATAAAGCTTGGACGGAATGACAATTTCCTTTGCCGTGCCGTCCTCACCGGGCACATAGTTGAATTTTGTGATGACCGCTCCCGTTTGGTCGGCGTTAAGCTCGGCGCTTATGGATGTAATTATATCCGTGCGCGCCGTTCCCTTTACGCTTTCGCCGTCGCTCGACGAAAATGTTACGGAAGCGCTGCCGCCGCCCACTGCCGATGCGGCTGCCGGGAGCAAGCCGAGCAGCATGCTTAAACACAATACTGCCGACAGCAGTCTGCCGAATGTTTGTTTTCTCATATTTTACATACCTCCTTATAAACCGTTGTATGGTTAATCCTTTACTTAACAGTGTATCATAAAAATTAAAAAAAATCAATCCTTTAAAACACATGAAGCTAAGTTTTTAAAAGGATTGATTTTGTTTTTATATCGTGATATGCAAATGCTCGTTACGCGACGCGGCGTCGCAGACGGTCCGCCTGTACGCAAAAGCATATGCGCCGAGCGAATCCTTAAGCGCGCCGTAGTTTTTTATTACAATCCGCGAGTCCTCAAACAAATCGGTCAGGCAGTCGTATAACGCGTCGAGATTATTTCCGTAATATTCGGGAAATCCGAGGGCGACGCGGTGAGCCGAGTGAAGCTCCCCGCGGCTTTTTATTTTAAGCCCGTCAATAATAATTTCGCGCATACTCATTCCTCCCCATATAACAGCTCAAAGCTTTCATAGTGATCTTCGGTGTAATATATCAGTCCGTCGTTTGAAAAAACTATTCGTTTCGCGCCGCGGCTTTTTTTCCCGCGCGTGTCTATATCGCATTCGTGATACGTTCTTCCGCGTTTTTCGGGAAGCTGCCCCTCGTAATTTCCGAATCGGTCGCCGCCGATGGATTTCCCCGGCGCGTACTTTTCCAGTCCGCCGCCGTGCCAGCCCAAATCCTCCGCTTCATCCTTTGTTATAAAATTTTTCGGAAGCTTGTTATATGTGTGTATGTAAAGCGCTACGTCATCCTTTGATGTGTATTCGCCGTCCTCATCCGGAAGGGCGGAGCTGCTTCTGACATCGTATAAGGCTTCGGGCGGCTTTTCGGCGTGCTCTCCCGAGCCGATATCCGCCATATCATCGGAGGAACCGGAATTTTCCGTATACGGAGCCTCCTCCGGCGCTGCCGTATCGGCGCAGCCGGCAGGCAGTAAAAGCGCTATCATGGCGGCTAAAGCCGCTATGATAAATAAAATCCTCTTTTTCATATGCTTCTCCGATTATTTCCAGTTCATCAAATCCAGCCACTTATCGAGAGCGCCCGTCCATTGCGCGACGTGCGGCTCCTCATGCGCAAGCCCCAGACCATGATGACCGTAAGGGTAAATATGCACTTCAAACGGCACGTTAACACGGCTCAGCGCCGACGCGTAGAGCAATGTATTTTCCACGGGTACGGCATTATCCGCCGCGGTGTGCCACAAAAACGCGGGCGGCGTGTCCGTCGTCACCTGCATATACAGCGACATAAGCTCCTTATCGGCGTGAAGCGGCACTTGCCCGATCAAGTTCTGACGCGAGCCGTCGTGACGGTATTCGAGCATGTCGATGACCGGATAGCACAATATCGACGCATCTGGACGCGCGCTTTCCTTGTCCGTATCATCCGTTGAGGCGTAAAAATTTTTGTCGTAGTGTACAGATACCGTTCCTGCCATATGCGCGCCGGCGCTGAAGCCCATAACGGCGATTTTTTTCGGATTTACGCCGTATTCCTCCGCGTTTCGGCGGACCCATCTGACAGCACGCAGCGCGTCCGATGCTTCAGCCGGATGCCTGTACGGCGCGACGCGGTAATCAACGTTGAACGCCGTAACGCCGAGAGAATTGAGCCATTCGCAGATCACCGGTCCTTCGTGCTCCGCCTTCATTTCATAGCCGCCGCCGGCGAATACGGCAACCGCGCCGTCGGATTTTGCCGGATACGGCGTAATCGTCGGCACATATGTCAGTTCATTCGTGTTATAGGGTATTTTTTCGCCCCACAGATTTATCTTTTCCATTATTTCTCCTCCTTTTCCTCCGTAATGCTTATGGCAAGCTCCTTTAACTGTTCCGCGCTTACCCTGCCGGGAGCGCCGGACATAAGCTCCGACGCGTTTTGCACCTTGGGGAACGCCGTGACGTCCCTCAAGCTCTCCGCGCCGCACATGAGCATTGCGAGGCGGTCGAGTCCGAGACCCATTCCGCCGTGCGGCGGAGCACCGTATCGGTACGCGTCAACGAGGAAACCGAATTTCGCCTCGATTTCCTCATCAGTAAGACCGAGAGACTGGAACATTTTCTGCTGCAATTCGTAATCGGTTATGCGGATTGAGCCGGATAATAATTCCGTTCCGTTTAACACGAGATCGTATGCCTTCGCGATAACCTTACCGGGGTCGGTGTCAAGATACTGTATGCAGTCGTCCTCGGGCATTGTAAAGGGATGGTGCATCGCGACCCATTTATTATTTTCCTCATCATATTCGAAAAACGGAAACTGAGTTATCCATATAAAATTCCAGCCGTCACGTATAATATTGAGCTTTTTCGCCACGGCAAGCCTTAACGCTCCCAGAACGGGGAGGGTCACGCTTGTTTTGTCCGCAACAAACAGAGCGACGTCGCCCTTTTCGACGCCCAGACGCTCGATTATCCGTTCCGTTTCGCCGTTTTCCATAAACTTCGCGAACGCGCATGCGGGTTCGTCCTCGACCCAGCGGATAAACGCGAGCCCCTTCGCACCGATACCGCGCACATATTCCGTGAGCTTGTCGATTTCCTTTCTGGTAAGCGTTTTTGCCGCGTCCTTTGCGACGATCGCTCTAACGGAGCCTCCCGATTCAACGGCGCTCCTGAATACGCCAAAGCCGCAGTTTTCCGCGATGTCGGAAATGTCCGTGATTTCCATACCGAAGCGCGTATCCGGCTTATCGGAGCCGTAGCGCTCCATTGCCTCCTTATACGTAAGGCGCGGCAGCGGCAGGGGGATATCAATATCGAGCACGTCTTTATATACGCGGCGGATAAATCCCTCTACGACCTCTATAATATCCTCCACGTCCGCGAATGACATTTCCATATCTATCTGCGTGAATTCCGGCTGTCTGTCCGCTCTTAAATCCTCGTCGCGGAAGCAGCGGGCAAGCTGAATATAACGGTCAAAGCCGGCAATCATAAGCAGCTGCTTATAAATCTGCGGCGACTGCGGCAGAGCGTAGAAATTGCCGTGATGTATACGCGACGGCACGATATAGTCGCGCGCTCCCTCAGGTGTGGATTTGATCATCATAGGCGTTTCTATTTCTATAAATCCGTTCTCGTGAAAATAATCGCGCGCGGATTTTGCGATTTTGCCGCGCATTATGATATTTTTCTGCAATACGCTCCGGCGCAAATCGAGATAACGATAGCGCAGCCTGAGCTCCTCGTTCGTGCTCGTGTCGTCAAGTATCTCAAACGGAGGCGTCTGCGCTTTGGCAAGTACCCGCAAATCGCTGACCGCGATTTCAACGCTGCCTGTTTTCAGGTCCGGATTCTTGCTTTCGCGCTCGCGCACGACGCCCTTCGCCATAAGCGCGTATTCGCTGCGGCAGCCGGACGCTTTTTTAAATACTTCTCTGTCCGTCGCGCTGTCGAACGCGAGCTGGACTATGCCGGTTCTGTCCCGTAAATCTATAAATATGAGATTGCCCATGTCCCGAATTTTCTGCACAAAACCGCCGACGACAACCTCTTTTCCCGTTTGAGTTGTTTCCCCGCAGTAATTTGTGCGCTTTAATCCGCTCATTGTATCCATTGTCTGTTCTCCTTTAACTGGTAAATATATAGGTATATTTTACAACCGATACAGCCGCGGTGTCAAGGGAAATCGGAAAAATATTTATTTTTGCGGAAATATCCGGTATTTTGTGTAAAGCGCCGGTACGGTACGCCGGCGCGGAGGATGATTGATTCCTGTTTTTTGCTCTGTATGAGATGAAAAATTTCCATATATATCCTTTTTAATGCGGTAACACAATATCTATTGCCAAATATCACAAACAAACCACTAAATTTTGTAGCAATTATCCTAAAAAAACACAAAATATGAAATTTTCTCTTGAAGTATTTGTATCTTTCTGATAAAATAAATATAATAATAATGCAAAATATGTAATAAAAAGAAAAATTTTTAATAATACTACCGAAAGGACTGAAGGTGCAGAATGGATAGAGTTATATTGATAATTGAGGACGAGCAGCAGATAAACGAAATACTTACGATACAGTTGGCAAAGGAAGGGTATAAAACCATAAGCGCGTATGACGGAATAACCGGTTTGGAAATGGCGCTCAGCGAAAATCCGGATTTAATTCTTCTCGACCTTATGCTGCCGGGAATGGACGGCTGGGAGGTCTGCAAGAAAATACGCGAGCATTCGGGAGTCCCAATCATAATGCTCACGGCGCGCGAGGACGAGGTCGATAAGATCCTCGGTCTGGAGCTGGGCGCGGATGATTATATTACAAAGCCTTATTCGGCGCGCGAGCTTACGGCGCGAATCAAAGCCAATCTGCGGCGCAGCGCGCTCGATATACCGGTACCGGAAAAGACGGAAAATGTTAACACCATCGTTTCGGGCGATTTGACAATCAATATAGAGCGCTATGAGGTAACGAAAAACGGAGAGGTTATTGATATAACGCTCAGAGAGTTTGAATTGCTGAAATTCCTGGCAATGCAGCCGGATAAAATTTTCTCGCGCGAGAAGCTTTTGGAGAATGTCTGGGGATATGAGTATTACGGCGATGTGCGGACCGTCGATGTTACAGTCAGAAGATTAAGGGAAAAAATCGAAGATGACCCGAGCATGCCGCGTTATATAATAACAAAGCGCGGAGTGGGCTATTATTTCAACAAGTAAAAAGCGATGTTTAAAAGTATTCGTTGGAAATTAACACTTATATTCACATCTATGATTATCATTGCCGAGCTGCTTATAGGCTCGGCTGTGATAATAAAAACGGTAAATTCATTTCATCAGGATTTCCGCGACTCCGTCAGCGAGGCGTTCAGCGACGATTTAAAAACACAGCTTTCGGAGGCTGCGGCTACGGTTGCGTCCCCGGAGGAATATACGGATGAAAACAATAATATAATCATACATTCCGACGCGCAGACCGACGTTGCCGGCATACGTGATATTCTCGGATATGTCGAGGGAACGATCGGGATAACGCGCTCTCGCTTTTACGCTATCCTTGACGGCGGCACGGGCAAGGTGCTTTATTCCACGTGCCGGACGGCGGAGCTTACGCAGACGGCGGTCCTCTCAAACGCGCTTAACGGCGAGGAATCCATAAAATCCTCTTTTTGGTCGTCGTTTATGGATTACGCGCTGCCTTTAAAATCAAATGACAATATAAAATATATAATATACGTGAAGGATACGAATGAAGATCAGCGGCAGCTGGTAGGACAGCTGGCGCTTGTTATGCTGTACGGACTTTTGATTTCGGCTGCCGCGGCGTTTATAATCGGGGGATTCGCGGCGAAGCTTATCACATTCCCGATTAAGGATTTGACCATCAAGGCAAAAAAGCTTGCCGACGGAGATTTGAACGCCGTAAAGTCTTCCGAAAACAAGGATGAAATAGGGGAGCTGACAAATTCGCTGCTGTACCTTGCTCACAGCCGCCAGGGCGCATCGGCTGCGGCAAAGAGCGAAAAGCTTAAGGTTGAAACTATACTTCAGAATTTGAGCGACGGTATATTGGCGTTTGATATGAACGGGCGGGTAATCCACGTAAATCCGGAGACACAGAGGCTTTTGCATATGAAATATCTCGACGATATAAGCTTCGACAGCTTCTTTAAGGAAATTAACGCCGATATTTCCTTGGGGGATCTTGTGTATATGAAGCCGTCGGGTTCTTTGGAACGCGCAATTAGTCTTAATAATCAGTTTTTACAGCTTAATTTTGCGACATTCGAGGTGGATAATAAGGTTAGCGGTATAATAGTTACTATTCACGATATAACGCGTCAGGAGAAGCTGGAGCAGTCGCGGCTCGATTTTGTGGCAAATGTATCGCACGAGCTCAGAACGCCGCTTACCACGATAAAATCCTACTCTGAAACTCTTGCGGATATGCCGGACGCCGACAGGGAGCTCCGCACAAGATTTCTTGACGTTATCGCCACAGAAGCGGACAGAATGGCAAATATAATAAGCGATTTACTTACGCTTTCGGCTTTGAGCGAAACGCAGAATTACTTTAAGCCCGCGGAGCAGATCGACATAAGAAAGATGCTCGAATCGCTCGTTGACCGTATGGGTTTGCAGGCGAAAAAGAAAAACCAGTCTCTTTCCTATCATCCAATAAACGATATCCCTGTAATTATAGGCGATTACGGCGGATTGGAGCGCGTATTTATAAATATTATTTCAAACGCTCTCAAATATACGCGCGACGGCGGAACCATAGAGGTGTTTTCAAGCCGCGTATATTCGGATATCAATGTAAAAATAAAGGATAACGGGATCGGAATACCGAAGGAAAGCCTTCCACATATTTTCGATAGATTTTATCGGGTTGACCGCGCCCGCTCGCGCGATACGGGCGGAACGGGACTCGGGCTGGCAATCGCCAAGCAGACGCTGGAATCATGCTTTAAGGGTAAGATTAAAATCACCAGCGAGCCGGGCTCGGGAACAGAGGTTACAATTACAATCCCCGTATCGGAAAACGGAGGAAAATAACAACAGACGGGAACCGCTTCCCGCCTGTTTTTTTATTGCATAAATTTGTTATTCCATATTCTGAACCGAGTCGCTGTTGACCGGAAAATCAAAATAGGTAGACGGATACGGTTCATTTTCGAGCGTGAAATGCCACCATTCCGTATCGAGAGGTTTAAAGCCGTTTTCGACCATGATATCTCGTAGTATGTTTCTGTTGTTTATTTGCTCGGGAGTTAAATCGCCGGTATAGTCCGGATGGGAGCGCTCGCCGAAATAATCAAATGTGCCGCCCATATCCAGGTCCTTTCCGGTGTCCATATCGAAGAGCGTTAAATCCACGGTGCTTCCGCGGCTGTGTCCCGATTTGTCCGCGATATAGCCCTGGTCAAACAATACGGACTTGTCAAGCTCGGGATAGAAATATTCCTTCATTTTCGTATCATCCGTGTCCTCAGCCCATTCAATAAAATTATTTACGGCTGTCTGGGGACGGTACGCGTCATAGATTTTCAACACATATCCCTGCTCCTCCGCATCGTCCGCCGCGCCCTTCAGGGCTTGAGCAGCTTCCTTTGTCATAAGCGCGCAGGGCTCTTCGTATCCGTCGATTCTGTCGCCGACAAAATTATACGTGGAGTAATATCTTATTTCAAGTATTACGTCCGGCACCGCTTCGGCAAGGGACACAAAGTCCGACGAATCGCCCGGCGAGACCGAAGAATCGGGGCTCGAAGCGGAATCTGACGGCTGTGAGGCGCAGGAAGCCAGCATTAGGGCGGCAGCTGCGGCTGCAAGTAATTTGGTTGTTTTTTTACTCATGGCTAACATCTCCTTTTAAATTAAATATTAATTGCATAATATCATATATTTGCAGACTGCGAAGCAGTCGGCGCCGCTTGCGAGGTATTTCGCAGCAGTGGCGCGCAAAGTATGATACAATGTTCTCCGAAACACAGAAATCTTCGATTTCGTCTTGTTTCGTGAGGTTATTATACCATATTTAAACCGGCATGTAAACAGGAAAAGGGATACGGGGCTTTTTAATGAACGGGATTGCCGCTTAAAAGAATTGCGCGCAAATCATCTATCGTATCCGCTATGCGGTCCGCTCCGGCGGATTCCAGCTCGTGCGGCTCGGCATACCCGAAACGCACACCGCACGACGCGACGCCGCATTTTTTCGCGCCGATAATATCGTGCCTTCTGTCGCCGACCATTATTATTTTATCGCGCGGTATTCCCAGCTTTTTTATCGCGTATTCTATAACCTCATGCTTTTCATTCCTTGTGCCGTCAAGCTCCGAGCCGCATATCAGCTTAAAATAAGGGCGCAGACGGTATTTTACCATTATTCTGTCCGCAAATACCCTGGGCTTTGACGTCGCGAGAACAAGAATGCGCCCAGCGTCAACAAGCGATTGAAGAAGGCTGTCTATACCATCGTAGACGCGGTTTTCAAATATGCCCTTCGACGCGAACCGCTCCCGATATTTTTCAACAGCCTCAAGCGCCTTTTTTTCATCAAAGCCGTAATATTCCCTGAAGGAATACACAAGGGGAGGACCGATGAATTTCATAAGCTTGGAATAGTCCGTTTCATGTATGCCGAAATATTCAAGCGCGTATTTTACGCAGTTTGTAATACCCTCCTGAGGGTCCGTTAATGTGCCGTCCAAATCAAAAAATATATATTTATACACAGTATCACTTCCGGTTATTGATTTATATGTATTATATCCCGCAAACCGGGTTTTGTCAACGCCGTTAAACGCTGTACGCAAAAAGCGCTGGCAGGGGTGTATGCCGGCGCTTTTGATATGAATGAGGTATGTATGTTTTAAACTCTGTAAAGCAAATCCGTATATGTCGGGAAGGGCCAATATTCCTCGGAGACAAGCGTTTCGAGCTCATCCGCCGTGGCTCTGAGCTTAGCCATTGCGGGGATCGCCTTATCTCTGTAGTATCTGGCAAGCTTTAAGGCGTCGCCGGCGGGAACCTTATCCGATACGGTTTGCAGCGCCGATATATTCGCAATAAGCGACTCGGTGAGCTTGGAAATCTTTGTGGCAAGAGCCTTTTCCTTCGGAACCTTTATGCCGATATTCTCTTTTGAAGCAACGCTTTCGGCAAGGAAATGCGAATACTCAAGACATGCGGGAAGGATTTCCTGGTTAGCCATCTGGAGCATGGTGAGAACCTCGATATTAAGAGCCTTGTAATAATCTTCAAGCAGGATCTCCGTTCTTGTGACTGTTTCCTCCTTGGTAAATACGCCGTGCCGCTCAAACAGCTTGACGGATTTTGCTTCCGCGAAATAGGGTATGGCGTCCGGAGTGGTCTTTAAGTTCGGGAGTCCTCTCTTCTCCGCTTCCTTTACCCATTCCTCGGAATAACCGTTGCCGTTGAAGATGATCCTCTTATGCTTCTTAAATACCTTGATTGCGAGATTCATCGCGTCGTGGGAGATATCATCCGTGCCGTCAAGCTCATCGGCGAACTGACGGAGGCTTTCCGCAACGATAGTATTTATGATTATGTTAATGCCGGAGATTGACTGAGACGAACCGGGCATTCTGAACTCGAATCGGTTTCCGGTAAATGCGAACGGCGATGTTCTGTTGCGGTCCGTAGCGTCGCGGTTGAGCGTCGGTAAAGACGCAACACCCGTATCGAGAATTCCCATAGCCTCTTCCTTTGTCCGCTTGCCGGCTACCAGCTGCTCCACAACGTTTTCAAGCTGATCGCCCAAATACATTGAGACGATGGCGGGCGGAGCCTCGTTCGCTCCCAAACGGTGATCGTTACCGGCTGTTGCGACGGACAGTCTTAAAAGCTCCGCGTAATCGTCAACCGCCTTTATAACAGCCGCGAGGAATAACAGGAATTGTACGTTATCCTGAGGATTCTTGCCGGGCTTTAACAAATTCTCGCCCTCGACCGTGCCGAGCGACCAGTTGTTATGCTTTCCTGAGCCGTTGATTCCCTCATAGGGCTTCTCGTTGAGCAGACACCATAATCCGTGACGGTTGGCAACCTTTTTCAGGATTTCCATTGTAAGCTGGTTGTGGTCCGCTGCCACGTTTGATGTGGAGAATACGGGCGCAATCTCGTGCTGCGCGGGCGCAACCTCGTTATGCTTTGTTTTTGTAAATACGCCCAGCTTCCACAATTCCTCGTCAACCTCTTTCATAAACGAAGAAACGCGTTCCTTGATCTGACCGAAGTAATGATCCTCGAGCTCCTGACCCTTAGCCGGCATCGCGCCGAAAAGTGTTCTTCCCGTGAGCATAAGGTCCTTTCTCATGGAGTACAGCTCCTTATCCACAAGGAAATATTCCTGTTCGGGTCCGACATAGGAAACGACCTTTTTCGTCGTCTTTCCAAACAGCTTAAGGACCCGCTTAGCCTCCCTGTCAACTGCCGCCATTGAGCGCAGGAGCGGCGTTTTCTTATCAAGCACCTGACCGGTGTAGGAAATGAAGGACGTAGGTATGCAAAGCGAGCTGTCCTTTATAAATGCGTAGGAGGTCGGATCCCATGCTGTATAACCGCGGGCCTCGAAGGTGGCGCGGAGTCCTCCCGAAGGAAAGCTTGAAGCGTCGGGCTCGCCCATAACAAGGTTTTTGCCCGAGAATTCCATGATTACCGTTCCGTTTTCATCAGGCTCGATAAACGAGTCATGCTTTTCGGCTGTGGTTCCGGTCATGGGCTGGAACCAGTGCGTGTAATGGGTGCAGCCGTTCTCCACAGCCCAATCCTTCATCGCGTTTGCGACTACCTCCGCAACGTTGGGGTCGAGAGGGGTGCCCTCCTGAATTGTCTTTAATAAAGATTTGTACGTAGCCTTGGGCAGTCTCGCCTCCATAGTGGGAAGGTTAAATACCTTTGAGCCGAAATACTCTGCAACATTAGCCATTGTGAATACCTCCTAAAATTTTTTCCTTAAACGGAAATTATTAACAGATGAAACAAAAAACGGCGTATTATATCCCACGATATAAAACGCCCTTGCTTTATCTCATCATTTTTTATACAGCGATTTTACCATAATAAAACGTTGTTGTCAATATGCATAATGTCAAAATTAAGGCGCGTTAACTTCTGATATATTATGCATAATTACGGTTCGATATGATGCAAATCGCGCGGAAACAACGATGCATATTTTACGTTTTCAAGCCGCATAAGCGCGGCTGTGAGCCGTTCCAGCCCCAATGTGAGGCATCCGTAGGGCATTATGCCGTATTTAAGAGCGTCATCGTAAGCCTTATATCGTTTCAGCATAATATTAAGTCTGTCTGCTTTTTTACGCTGCGCCGCGTAATCGCTGAAATTTTTTGAGCCTGACGCGATTTTTGAGCCGTTCAGATATATGTCAAAATTTTCGTAATCCTCAGCGTAAAACGGGCGTTTATCCGGGGGGAACCCCTTGACGCAGACAAAATCGAAGCCGTTCCTTTTTTCGCGTGAGCAGATATTTTTTATATCCGTCGGGTCGAGATCGGGCTGAGAGTTCTTGCCAAGCATTTTGAGTGCATCGTCAAATGCATAAACGGGTATTTCCGTAGATATGCCTGCCTCCGGCACTGCCTTTGTCATATAATCGAGCAGCGCCGACGTCATATTTATAACGTCATCGACCGTATCGATATATCCGAGCTGAAAATTCAGGCTCGTAAATTCATTCATATGCCGGGACGAGTTGTATTTTTTTGCCAGAAACGACGGTGAAACAGAATAGGTTTTGTCAAAAGCGGCTGTCGCGGCGGTCATATATAACTGAGGCGTATGCGATAAAACCGCGCGCGCGCCGAAATAGTCAAGCTCAAACGACGGCTTCTCGGAAAATGAGGATATAACGGGCGCGGTCACGCGAAAAAAACCGTTTTTCTCCATAAATTCCTCAAACGCGAAAAGCAGCCGCGACTGAACCTTATAAACGGCGGCAATATGCGGATGGCGTAAAATCAAAGCCTTATATTCCGCGGCGGTTTCGAGAGAATAATTGCAGTCCGCGCCGGAAATGCTCAAGGGATATGGAGCGGCGGGAGACGAGAGGATTTCAAAATCCCTGAGACGGAGCTCTATGCCGTTTTCCGCTTTTTGCTCCGGCGCCTCCGAAACGGCAGCCCGCAAAAACATACCGGCATTTAGCCCGGATATGTCCTTTTCGCACCAATCGGGTCTGTATACGGTTTTAATTATTTCCCCTCCGGCGCAAAGATAAACAAAAACGATTCTGCCGCTTCGCTTTATCTTATGAACGCGCGCGTTTAACCGCGTATCGGAGGCTGATTCTGATAGAGGTTTGATTTCATTGCTCATGGTTCCGTTAATTTTACCGCCGCGCTTACTGTGTTGACTGCTGCTTATGAGGACGGTAGAAGCTTTGCCCGAGAGTGTCCGTGCTTATAAGCTCGCCGTTTTCGTAAACGTAGCGCGTTGACTGCACTATCGTGTTTTCGCCGGAGGAGGATACAGAGTGCTTAAGCTCCACGGTTCTGGGCGGGTCCCATGCCGTGCCTATAATGCTTACGTAAATTGTACGTCCCTCGGTGTAGCTTGAAATTTTAATGGGATAGGACGTCGTGTTTTTAAACTGAAAATCTACGCTGTTATCCGCTACGGTGGCGTCCTGTCCGAGGGGAACGTAGCCGACGCTCATCATATGGCATTCGCGGTGAACTATTTGCAAATCCGCATATAAAACCGCCGAATATAACGTGGTGCTCACCTGGCATGTGCCTCCGCCGATGCCCTCGACCGACTCTCCGTTTACATATTCCGTTGCGGAATAAAATCCGTTGTCCTTTGTGCGCAGTCCCACGGTATCGTTGAAGGAGAAGGTATCGCCCGGAGCGAGAACCTTGCCGTTTATCAATTCCGCGGCGCGCGCGACATTGGCTGCGCGGTTTGACGTTGAGCCGCCGTAGCTTGTCGAATAGGAGCCGAGAGTATCGGCGAAAAGCTTCTCGCTGAGCTGCTCCGATGTGACCTCTGCCGGAGTTGTGTAATAAGGTATTTTTACCGGTTCTCCGCCTTCAACCACATTTATCAGGTATGCGCCGGCTTCCGCGTCGTCGAGATATCTGCCGTCGATCTCCGGTTCAACTGTGACATCATTTCCGTTAATTACGTATTTCGCGTCCGACGGATCGCAGCATACGGCGGCCTTGAGCTTGTCAAGGGTCATTTCCGAGGGTTGAACGGCGCTTAGGCTTACGGCTATATCGTCATATTTGTTCCGCGCGATCGAGGCAAGTACCGTTTCGACCGCTTCCGTATAGGACTCGGGTGATTCGGGATTATATCCGGTGTGCCCGGGATATACGTCCGCGGTTGAATCGGAACGGTTTATTCCGACTGTATGCTCGGCGAGCTTGCCGTAAAGCTGTATTCCGAATTCGTTTATTTTGCCTGTCAGAAGCTCGCGGTCGATGTTTGCCGCCGGTTCAACCGTATGCTTTTTGAAGAGGCATACGGCGTTTTTAAAGCCGTTAACAAGAAAATTGCCGTCCTTTCCGTAGTCAAAGGCTCTGTGCGCCGTGTTTTCGACGTTTGCAGCCATACCGATATCGCTGCCGCGGAAGGTCGACTCGCTGCCGCCGCAGGTCACGGTGATATCGGCGTCATTCATCATATATTCATCGTTAATTGCCTTAAGAGCCTCGTCATATGTCATGCCGCCAAGCCTGATATCATCCAGATACACGTTACGCATAACGGTGTTTTTAGGCAGTGTGACGATGCCGGCAATATATACGGCTGCAAATACAGCCGCCGCGGCGCAGAGGATAATTCCGGCAGCTTTTTTTATCGCTCCCGAAGCGCCGTTTTTATGCGTTAAGTCCACCTGTCCCAGCGACGGGTCTGAATATTCGCTGTAGCTGTAGTTTTGCGTGCCGCCGCCGGATGCGAAATCATCGGCTTCGGTATTGTAACCGCCGCCGGCGGTTTCATTCTCTTTTTCGTTATCGTCGGACATAATGCGTCTCCTTTATTGGTTTGAGATAAATTTCCCGAAATCGTCTAGATAATTCGTGTATTCCTTCATAAAAGCGCGGAAACGGCTGCTTTTCATCAGAAGAGTGAATGATCGGCGTATGTTTTTTACAAATTTCGCGCTGTAATCCCCGGGAAGGAAGCCGCGCGAGATGGGACACACGTGTTTTGCGCGCGGGTCGGTAACAATTTCAAGCCGCCCCTCGCCGTCAAGGCGCGGAGTAAGCGGAAATATTCTGCATGAGAGCGGACGCTGGTATCTGTCGCAGCATCCGTCGCAGAACAGTATCGGCACACGGTACGTTTTTCCGTTCCATTCGTATGTCATATCCGTTTTGTCAAGCCTTGCCCAATTCGGCTCGAGAAGCCTGTAGACCTCGCATTCGCCGGGAAACAGAAGCATGCCCGAGTCATCGCCTCCGCGGCAGCACGCTTTTTCGCATAATTCGCCGCAGTCGGCGTTTATGGGCGTTATTTCGTCAAACAATTTATATAGCTGTAAATATAAATACGCTGCGTTCATTTGTCTTCTCCATTGATATTATTATTATGCCGTTATGATTTATGTAAATCATTTTATCACATTTTATTTTCTTAAACAATAAAAAAGCAAAAATAACATACGCGGGATACAAAAATGTCATAATTTCTTAATAATGCCGCCATACGCGCGGAATTTAATATTACCGAATTATGACATTCGTTTTAAAAATCATTGATTTTTTTGACAAACCGTATATATAGCTGTATAATTAATAAAATAATGAAATAAATACAATATATGCATGTGCAGCGGACACGGGAGGTCCGTGCTGTAACAGTGAACAGGAGAAAAATATATGCCAAAAACAAAACCCGATTACGGAAACGACAGCATTACGAGCTTAAAGGGCGCGGACAGGGTGAGGAAGCGTCCGGCGGTCATATTCGGCTCTGACGGACTTGAGGGCTGCGAGCACTCGTTTTTTGAAATACTTTCCAATTCAATTGACGAGGCGCGCGAGGGCTTCGGCAAGGAAATAGAGGTGACAAGATTTTCCGACGGCTCCATAGAGGTGCGCGATTACGGACGCGGAATCCCTCTCGATTTTAACGAGAGCGAGCAGCGCTATAACTGGGAGCTGGTTTACTGCGAGCTTTACGCGGGCGGAAAATATAACAACAACAGCGGCGGAATGTATGAGTATAGTCTCGGACTGAACGGTCTCGGAGCGTGCGCGACGCAGTATTCGAGCGAGTATATGGACGTTACCGTTGTCCGGGATAAAACGCGCTATACGCTTCATTTTGAAAAGGGTGAAAATATAGGCGGGCTGAAAAAGGAGCCGGTGCGGACAAATAAGACGGGTTCAATCCAGAAATGGAAGCCCGATACGGATGTGTTTACCGATATTGACATTCCGCTCGAATTTTTTAAGGATACGTTAAATAAGCAGGCGATGGTCAACGCCGGGATACGGTTTATTCTTTATAATGAAACGGATACCGGCATGGATATGTACGAGTATTTCTACGAGCGCGGAATAGTCGATTATCTCGCTCAGGAGGTCGGAGAGCAGGGGTTTACGGCAATAGAAAGCTGGGATATGGAACGCGAGGGACGCGACCGAGAGGATAAGGATAAATACAAGCTTAAAATGAAAATAGCGTTCTGCTTCTCCAATACCGTAAATTTGATAGAGTATTACCACAATTCCAGTTATCTCGAGCACGGAGGCTCGCCCGATAAAGCGGTCAGAAACGCTTTTGTTTACGCAATTGACAAGTATCTTAAAAATAACGGCAAATATAATAAAACCGACTCAAAAATAAACTTTACCGACGTGGAGGACTGTCTGGCGCTCGTGATAAATTCCTTCTCCACTCAGACAAGCTATGAGAATCAGACGAAAAAAGCGATAAACAATAAGTTTATCCAGGACGCTATGACGGAATTCCTGCGTCAGCAGCTGGAGACGTATTTTATAGAGAACAAAGCGGACGCGGAAAAAATCGCGAATCAGGTTCTCGTAAACAAGCGCAGCCGCGAAAGCGCGGAAAAGGCGAAAATAGACATCAAGAAAAAGCTTACGGGCTCTATGGACGTCACAAACAGAGTGGAAAAATTTGTGGACTGCCGCTCAAAGGACGCGTCGCAGAGAGAATTATACATCGTTGAGGGCGACAGCGCGCTCGGCTCGTGCAAGCTCGCGCGCGATGCCTCCTTCCAGGCGATAATGCCGATACGCGGCAAGATTTTAAACTGCTTAAAGGCGGATTATCCCCGTATTTTCAAGAGCGATATAATAGTGGACCTGCTGCGGGTCCTGGGCTGCGGTGTGGAAATTAACACAAAGCATAACAATAAGCTTGACAGCTTCAACATAAACAATCTGCGCTGGGATAAGGTTATTATCTGCACCGACGCGGATGTGGACGGCTTCCATATCCGCACGCAGCTGCTTACGATGATTTACCGCCTTGCACCGACGCTTATAGAGATAGGCAAGGTATATATAGCCGAGTCGCCGCTGTACGAGATAACAGTGACGAAGGGTAAGCGCAGGAATGAAAAGCATTTCGCCTATACCGACGCGGAGCGCGATGAGATTGTGGCAAGGCTCAATCAGTCGGGACTGTCAAAGGACAGGGACGATTATGATATAAAGCGCTCGAAGGGCTTGGGCGAGAACCAGCCGGAGATGATGTCGCTCACGACAATGCACCCCGCGACGCGTCGGCTCATACGCGTGACGTCGGAGGGCGCGGAAAAAACCGCGGCTATGTTCGAGGTGCTCCTCGGCGATGACCCGCAGGGCAGACGCGATTATATAGCGGAAAACGGTAACCGATATATGGAAATGGTGGATTTATCGTAACAGAGAGGATATGTAAATGGCAAGGAAGAAAAAAGGCGAGGAACAAATAACGGTGAGCGCGCCGATAGCGGAGCAGGCGATAACGGATACGCTTGAAAAAAACTTTATGCCCTACGCGATGAGCGTAATTATTTCGCGCGCGATACCGGAAATAGACGGTCTGAAGCCGGCGCACAGGAAGCTGTTGTATACGATGTACAA
Source organism: uncultured Clostridia bacterium (assembly GCA_947626135.1). Lineage (GTDB taxonomy): Bacteria > Bacillota > Clostridia > UBA1381 > UBA1381 > 12844. The sequence goes on along the minus strand of CANQQZ010000007.1, from coordinate 82,353 downwards.
AATGGGGCTTTTGGGCGGCAAGCTTACGAAATCAGCAAATGTTGTAGGTCAGACGATGAAGCTTAATCCGCACGGCGACGCGTCGATATACGAGACTATGGTGAGGCTGACGCGCGGAAACGAGTCGCTGCTGCACCCGCTGATAGAGTCGCAGGGCAATTTCGGCAAGCAGTATTCGCGGGATATGGCGTATGCCGCGTCGCGATACACGGAGGTCCGTTTGGAGCCTATATGCGAGGAGCTGTTCCGTGATATTAATAAAAATACGGTGGAATTCACCGACAGCTACGACGGCGAAATGCGGGAGCCGGTAATGCTTCCGTCCGCATTTCCCAATATCCTGGTGAACCCCAATCAGGGTATCGCGGTCGGAATGGCGAGCAATATATGCTCGTTTAATCTGAGGGAGGTCTGCGAAACAGCCATAGCGATAATGCGGAAAAAAAGCGTAACCGTCGATGAAATTCTCGACATCATGCCCGCGCCGGATTTTTCACTCGGAGCTCAGATTGTGTATTCGCGCGATGAAATGAAGGGAATTTACGAAACGGGACGCGGCAGCTTTAAAATGCGCGCGGTTTACGAATACGACAGGCGGAATAACTGTATAGATATAACCGAAATTCCGTATTCGACGACGTGCGAGGCAATAATTTCCAAGATAATGGAGCTTATTAAGGCTAACAAATTAAAGGAAATCACGGACGCGCGGGACGAAACCGGTTTGAACGGCTTTAAAATTACAATTGACCTGAAGCGGGGCACGGATCCGGATAAGCTTATGGCAAAGCTGTACAAGCTGACGCCGCTCGAGGATTCGTTCAGCTGTAATTTTAACGTGCTGATAAAAAACCGCCCGTATGTTATGGGCATTAAGGAGATACTGAATCACTGGATCGAGTTCAGAGCCGAATGCGTCAAAAACGGAGTGAGATACGATATAGACAAAAAGAGCGCTCGTCTGCACCTTTTGACAGGTCTTAAGAAGATTTTGCTCGATATTGACAAGGCTATTTCCATAATCCGCCGCACGGAGCTTGAGTCGGATGTCGTGCCCAACCTTATGGAGGGCTTTGATATAGACAAGATCCAAGCCGAGTACGTTGCGGAAATAAAGCTCAGGAATTTGAACCGGGAGCATATTTTAAGCCGCACATCCGAGATTGAACAGCTGATCGAGGATCTTGAAAAGCTGAACGGCATCCTTGCCGACGACAGAGAGGTTAAGAAAATAATAGCCTCGCAGCTTCGCGATATTATAAAAAAATATGGTCAGGAACGAAAAACAAAGCTTATATCTAACGAAAATATAGAGGATTATGTTGAGACGCGCGAAATCGACGATTATCAGTGTACTGTGTTTTTTACGCGTGAAAATTATATGAAGAAAATTTCCGCTGTATCTCTGCGCTCGTCCACCACGGAGCATCGCTTAAAGGAGGACGACGAGATTATTCAGACCATAGAAACGTCAAATAATAACGAGTGTCTGTTTTTTACGAATAAATCGACTGTTTACAAGGCTAAGCTCTATGATATCCCCGACGCGAAGGTAAGCACGATGGGCGAGTATATGCCGGGGATTTTGGGTCTTGAAGAAAATGAAAAAATAGTGTATACTGTAATCACGAATAATTACGGCGGAATGATGCTGTTTGCGTTTGAAAACGGAAAAATGGCAAAGGTGGAGCTTTCCGGCTATGAAACCAAATCAAACAGAAAAAAGCTTGTTAACGCGTACAGCGACAAAAGCCCGCTTGCCAGCGTGATATATATGTATTCGGATATGGATATTGTCGCGCTGACCGACTCGGGAAAGGCGCTGTTTGTAAATACGTCAAAAATACCGCTCAAAAGCACAAAAAGCACGCAGGGAGTCCAGGTGGTCACGCTCCGGAAAAAGGGCTCCAGGCTTATTAAAGCCGTGCCGGCTGAGGAAAGCGGATTAAGCGATCCGAAAAAATACGCATCGAGGAATATTCCCGCGGCGGGAACGGCGTTAAAGGATGGAGACGGACAAATGAGCTTGATATAAAGCGGGGGGAATTGAGAAATAAACGCATCGGGAGGTAAATTTTATGGCGGTTGAAAAAGACAGGACAGAGGAATTGGAAAATATTTTTCAAAAGAAGGCTGAGGGACTGTATCTGCCGTTTTCAAAGGAAACCTTTAAAAAGAATGATGTTAAAAAGGGATTAAGAAATGACGACGGCACGGGAGTAGTCGCAGGACTGACGTCCGTGGGCTCGGTTATAGGCTATGAGATGGTGAACGGGTCAAAGACGCCCATAGCCGGACAGCTCCGTTACAGGGGCTACAGCCTCGAAGACATAGTAAGGAACTGCGAAAGGGAGAAACGTTTCGGATTCGAAGAGGTAGCGTATTTGCTGCTGTTCGGACAGCTTCCGGACAAGCAGACGCTGAAAAAATTTTCCATGCTTATAGGAAAGCTGCGTCCGCTTCCCGACGGGTTTGTGGAGGATATGATTTTAAAGGCGCCCAGTGAAAATATAATGAACAAGCTGGCGCGCTCGGTGCTCGCATCGTATTCATATGACCCAAATCCGGATGAGATTACGGCGGGAAATATTTTACGGCAGTCGATAGAGCTTACGGCAAGGCTCCCTGTTATGACGGCATACGGCTATCAGGCGAAAAAGCATTATTACGACGGAGGCAGTCTTATTCTGCACACTCCGCAGGAGAATTTGTCAACGGCGGAAAATCTGCTGTACATGATACGCCCCGATAACAGATATACGAAGGAAGAGGCGGAAATGCTGGACGTTATGCTTATGATCCATGCCGAGCACGGCGGAGGCAACAATTCCGCGTTTACAACGAGAGTGGTATCATCGTCCGGTACCGATACATATTCCGCTATCGCTGCGGCAATAGGCTCGCTGAAGGGTCCTAAGCACGGCGGAGCAAACGCTAAGGTTATGGCTATGATGGAGAATATAAAGGAAAATGTATCGGATTGGGAGGATCGCGACGAGGTCGAAGCATATTTGGGCAAAATTCTCCGCAGGGAAGCGTTTGACGGCTCCGGACTGATATACGGTATGGGGCATGCTATCTACACAATGTCCGATCCGAGAGCGGTTCTGCTTAAGGAGCGCGCCGGAAGGCTCGCGGCGAAGAAGAGCAAATTCAATAAGGAATATAAGCTGTATAATCTTATCGAAGAGCTCACGCCTAAGGCGTTTGCGGAAATTAAGGGCTCCGATAAGCCCATGTGCGCGAATGTAGACCTGTATTCGGGATTTGTATATAAAATGCTCGGGATACCGGAGGAGATGTATACGCCTTTGTTCGCCATATCGAGAATGGTGGGCTGGAGCGCGCATCGGCTCGAGGAGGTGCTCGGCTGCTCGAGAATAATACGTCCCGCATATAAATCAATTGTTACGAATAAGAAATATATTTGTTTAAAGGAAAGATGATATGGACAAGGTAAATATCCTGGGAGTCAATGTCGATACGGTTACGATCGAGGAAGCCGCTGCCGAAATAATGAAATTTTTCGGCGAGGATAAGGTGCATAGCGTTTTTACGCCGAATTCCGAAATAATTATGGCGGCGTACAGGGATCCCGAATTTGCGGAAATCCTGAACCGTTCCGAGCTGCTGACAGCCGACGGAATAGGCGTGGTTTACGCCTCCAAAATCCTAAAGAAGCCTCTTAGAGAACGCGCCGCGGGTTATGATATCGCGTGCCGTGTGCTGGAAAAAATAAGCGGCACGGAGCATAAGCTGTTTTTGTTCGGCGGAAAGCCCGGCGTGGCTGAAACCGCGCGGGACAGGCTTATTGAAAAATATCCCGGATTGAATATTTCCGGCTGCCGGAACGGCTACTTTAAGCCGGAGGAGGACGGAGAAATAGTTGATGAGATCAATCGATCCGGCGCGGATATAGTGTTTGTATGTCTCGGCGCTCCGAAGCAGGAAAAATGGATCGATGCGCAAAGAGACAATTTGAAGGTAAGGGTCGCAATGGGAATAGGCGGCAGTCTTGACGTGTTCGCCGGTACGGCGGAGCGGGCGCCGGAGTTTTTTTGCAGTCACGGGCTCGAGTGGCTGTACAGACTGTATAAGGAGCCGAGCCGCATAGGAAGAATGATGGATCTGCCGAAATTTGCCGCGACGGTATTTTTCAAAGGAAAGCGGTATAAACAGTAATTTTTGTTATGCCGATCGATACAAAGATGCGGAAGCGGATTATTGACCGCGCGGATACTATGAACGGCGTTTTTCGCATACGGGTGCGGAGGATACGGCGCTTTCGGCAATTTGCCCGAAAACACGCGGGATTTTACAGGAGAATGCTATGGGAAAATTAATAGTCATAGACGGAGTTGATTCCAGCGGGAAGCAGACGCAGACAAATCTGCTTTTCGACAGGCTGAAAAAAGACGGGAAACGAATACGGAAGGTATCATTCCCGGCTTATGACAGTCTGTCGTCGGCGCTTGTAAAGATGTATCTGTCGGGAGAATTCGGTAAAAATCCTGATGACGTGAACGCGTATACGGCATCGGCTTTTTACGCGCTCGACCGCTTTGCCACGTTTCGCACCGACTGGGGAAGGGATTACGCGGACGGTACAATTATAATCGCCGACAGATATGTTACATCGAATATGATTCATCAGGCGGGAAAAATCGGCAATGCTGACGAAAGGGAGAAATGTCTTGACTGGATATACGATTTTGAATATATAAAATGCGGTCTGCCTGTTCCTGACGAAACGTTTTTTCTCGATATGCCGATGGAATATGCCGTTTCGCTTATGTCGGAGCGCATGAACAAGATAGACGGAAGCAGCGAAAAGGACATTCACGAGAGCGATATGGAGTATCTGCGGAAAAGCTATGACAGCGCCGTATTTGTCGCCGATAAATATATGTGGAAGCATATAGCGTGTGTGGAAAACGGAAGGATCAGAACGCCGGAGGAAATTCACGAAGAAATTTATAAGGCGGTTAAGGAAAAGATTGGGGACTGACATGAAAAGGTTTATTGTTTTTGCCGCGGTTTTTGCCGCGGCTTTCGCTCGGGTTACGGCAAGAGCGGACGATATAACGGTGATTGTAAACGGAAACGAGCTGCGATCCGATAATGAGGCTGTAATTGTTGACGACCGCACGCTTGTGCCGATGCGAGCCATATTTGAGGCGCTTGACGCCCGGGTAAGCTGGGATGAAACGGATTATAGGGTGTACGCGTCAAGGGGAGACAGCGCGGTGAGCCTCAGAATAGGCTCCGATATGATGGATACCGGCATCGTTAACAGCTCCGGGCTTATTCTTTTTTCCTCGGCCGTAAAGCTTGACGTTCCCGCGCGCCTGATAGGTGATTTTACATATGTTCCCGTCCGCGCCATCGCGGAGGCGCTGAGAGAGAACGTCAATTGGGATCCGGAAAGCCGCCGCGTTGTGATTTCAGACAAACCGGAAGGGGAAGGCGCCTTTTTTTATGCGAGCGCCGATGATTATAATAAGCTTTACAGAACAGATTCCAACGGCGTCAGGCGTGTGAAGCTGTCGGATAAGGCGGTGAAAGCGGTTTATTACGACTCGGGTTACGTTTATTATATTTCCGGAGAGGGTTTTTTATACCGGCAGATCGAAAGCGGCGGACAGGAGGAGCAGCTTACCGATTATGATACGGAGGTGGTAAGCGTGGAGGACGGCAGAATATTCTGCCTGAAAAAAACCTCCGGCAAAGCGGGAGAACTGATTGAATACGGAAAAGAGAGCTTCGGAAATGTGATTTATCCGGAAAAGCACGGCAGCTACATATATTTTAACCGCGCGGATGACAACCGGATGCATGCGCTCAATACGGACAGCCGCGAAGAAACCGCTTTTGAAATGCGGGGCGGTCTTACATTATCGCCGTTTAACTGCGTATTTTACGGCGGCTATATCCTTGTTGAAGACGGATACGGATATCATAACATATATCGATTCAATGCCGACGGAAGCGGAATGATGTATTTAAACAGCAGCAATTCGTTTATATGCCGCAATCAGGAGGAGGATGAGCGGATTTTATATATAAACGGCGATAACGGTCAGGATATATACTATGTCTGGATTGACGGCAGCTATAACGGAATGCTTGCCGATATGCCGCAAAGCTGCGCCCGCGCGGATGTTCTTTGCCAGAACGGCAATTATGTGTATTATAAAAATATGTATCATCCTGAGATTTACAGGGCGGATTTCGCATCATCGGAAAGCGTGCTTATCGGCAGCGGAGACGCGGTCCGCTCGCGCGGAGACAGGCTGGTCATATCGAACGGAGGGCTTTTCACATGCGGTCTTGACGGCTCCGGAATGAGCTTGATTTACAACAGGAGCGTGAGCGATTACTTCTTGTGCGGCAGCGAGGCTTATGCCGTTGACAGCGAGTACGGAAATATCGTCAGGGTTCCATATAACGGCGAGCCGTCGTATGTAATAAATGATAAAGCGTCGGTGTGGACGGACAACTTTGAGGAGCGGTGAATAAATGTTAACGAATATATTGACAGTGGCTCAGCAAGTGCTGATATTGTTTTTGCTTATCGGAATAGGCTTTATTACAAATAAAGCGCGTATTTTCAATAAGGACGCGGTGAAGCGCCTTACGGATTTTATGCTTTATATCGTAACCCCGGCGGTCATTATAAATTCCTTCAACCGCGGTATGGACATAGCCATGCTGAAGGGACTCGCAGTCGTATTCGCGGCGGCGGCGGTTTTACATATCATTAACGCCGTATGCGCCGCGGCGTTTGTCCGCGATGCGGACAAAAACCGCGAAAGAGTATTGAGAATGGCTGTGATTTTCTCAAACTGCGGATATATGTCCTTTCCGCTGCAAAACGCGATTCTGGGCAGCGACGGCGTATTTTACGGTGCGGCGTATGTGGCGGTATTTAATATAGCGGTATGGACATACGGCGAGTACATAATGAATAAAAGCTATCGCTTTTCGCCAAAAAAAGTTATTTTAAATCCCGGTATACTCGGCACGGCGGCGGGACTTCTGATATTTTTTTCATCCCTGCCGGTTCCGGAGGTTATATCCGCGCCGATAGGTTATCTCGCGGACCTGAACACACCTGTCGCTATGGTTATTATAGGTTACCATCTGGCTGACGCGAAATTTAAAATAAACGGCGCAAACGAGATTATTGCTATAGTCCTGAGACTGCTGATATCGCCGGCAATCATGACAGCAGGTCTTCTTCTGTGCGGGATTCACGGCGATGTTCTGATTGTGTGCGCGATTGCCGCCTCCGCTCCGGTGGCGGCTGTGGTGACGATGTTTTCAAATAAATTCGGCGCCGATACGCCGCTTTCAGCCACACTTGTATCTGTAAGCACACTGCTTTCGATTGTAACGATGCCCGTCATTGTAGGGATTGCGCAGGGACTGTGACATTAAAATAAATCAATAAAACAGATTAAATTTAACACTTGCATTATCGCTTTTATGTGTTAAAATAAATTTACGAAAAATAAATATTGTTTATAATGCAATGAAGGGGAGCAGTAGCGAGGCTTTGTGAAACGAGAGAATCCGCGGTTGGTGAAAGCGGATCGGAGAAAAATCGTGAACTCGCCCCGGAGCAGCCGCCCGAAGGCAAAATACGCGGAGATTGTTCAAAAGACATGACAGATAGCCGAATGGTTCAAAAGACCGTGAGGCAGATTGGGGAAAACGTATAAGGTTTTTAAATGCTGTGTAGGCGCGGACGGGAGCCGACCGTAAAGACGGCGGGATATGAATGTATCCTTTGAGGTGCGCGGATATTTCCGCGAAATAGAGTGGTACCGCACGAATGTAATTTGTGTCTCTATGTGTTTTATGCGCATAGAGTTTTTTATTTTCTGGGAGGAATTAGCATGGGTAAGTACGGAATACAGTATTTTATGCCTGAGGACGTGACATATGACTGGGTAAAAAAGGATCATATAGAAAAGGCTCCGATTTGGTGCAGTGTTGATTTGCGCGATGGCAATCAAGCGCTTATCGAGCCGATGAGCCTCGAGGAGAAGCTGGAATTTTTTGAGATGCTTGTTAAAATAGGCATAAAGGAAATTGAGGTGGGATTTCCGGCGGCTTCCGAAACGGAATATGATTTCATACGCGCTCTTATAGAGAGAAAAATGATACCGGACGACGTAACAATACAGGTGCTTACGCAGGCGAGGGAGCATATAATCAGGAAAACGTTTGATGCCGTAAAGGGCGCTCCGCATGCCGTAATTCACTTGTATAATTCCACCTCGGCGGCGCAGAGGGAGCAGGTTTTCAAAAAGAATAAGGATGAGATTAAGCAGATAGCTGTGGACGGCGCGAAGCTGCTTAAGAAGCTCGCGGATGAAACCGACGGGAATTTTTCGTTCCAATACAGCCCCGAGAGCTTCCCCGGCACAGAGGTTGAATACGCGGTTGACGTATGCAACGCTGTTCTTGACGTATGGCAGCCTACCGTTAAAAATAAAGCTGTGATAAATATACCTACGACGGTGCAGCTTGCGATGCCGCATGTATTTGCAACGCAGATAGAATATGTGCACAAGCATTTAAAATACAGGGACGCCGTAACGCTGTGTGTGCATCCGCACAATGACCGTGGCAGCGGCGTTTCGGATGCGGAGCTTGCCGTGCTTGCCGGAGCGGACAGAATTGAGGGCACGCTTTTCGGTAATGGCGAGAGAACGGGTAATGTCGATATAATAACGCTGGCGATGAACTTGTATACCCACGGCGTTGATTCGGGACTGGATTTTTCCGATATACAAAGCATAAGCGAAACATACGAGCGCCTTACGGGTATGCGCGTCTACGAGCGCACACCGTATGCGGGTGATTTGGTATTCACCGCGTTTTCCGGCTCGCATCAGGATGCGATAGCAAAGGGGCTTGCGTGGTGGGAGGAAGGCAAAAGCGGCGGACGCTGGACCGTTCCGTACCTTCCGATTGACCCGCGGGATGTCGGAAGAAAATACGACAGTGACGTCATACGCATAAACAGCCAGTCGGGCAAGGGAGGCGTGGCGTATATTTTAAAGAAAAATTACGGCTTTTCGCTGCCGAACAAGATGAAGGCGGACGTCAGCTATAAGATAAAGGATGTTTCCGATAAGGAGCATATGGAGCTGAGCCCCAAGCTTGTGTATCAGGTATTTGAGGATAATTATATTCATAATCCCGCCGTGTTTTCTATTCCCGAATGTCATTTTAAACAGCATAACGGAATAACCGCCGAGGTAACGATTACATACGGCGATGAGCAAAGAGTTATCGACGTAAACGGAAACGGAAGGCTTGATGCCGTGAGCAATGCGATCAAACAGTGCTTCGGAATATCCTACGAGCTGTCTGAATACGAGGAGCATTCGCTGACGAGGGGATCGTCGTCCAAGGCTGTGGCGTATGTGGGAATTACATACAATGACGAAATGTTCTGGGGCGTGGGAATTGACGAGGATATAATAAAGGCGTCGATCGCCGCGCTTGTGGCTGCCGCGAATAAGCTTGCCTGCATACGAAAAACCGACGCGGCGAGAGCGCAGAGAACGATAGACATCATTAATTATATCCATAATAATTACAGCACTGTGACGCTTGAAACGCTTTCCAAGGTGTTTTTCCTTTCTCCGCAGTATCTGTCGAAGTACATCAAGGAGCATACGGGACTTACATTTCAGGAAAATGTTAAGGAGGTGCGCATGAAAAAAGCGCGCACAATGTTAAAGCACGGCAATCTGTCCGTGGAAAAAATAGCCGAAGCTGTAGGATACCCGAATGTGGAGCATTTTAACAGAATGTTTAAAAAAATGTATAATATGACCCCAAAAGCGTTCCGCGAAAGCTTATAATTTGTGAAAAAAAACAAAACTTTTTTGGCGGTTAACATTGAAAAAGCGGTATGGAATGTGGTATAATAATATAATAATACGTATCAGAGTTCCAAAAGGAGTTAATATACAATGAAAAGACTATTTGCACTTATATGTTCGCTCGCGGTGTTTTCAGCTGCTTTTTCGATGCAAACGGGTATTGTCAGGGTCAAAGCGCAATATACGCAGACGGATTTGGAAAACGCAATTTCCACGGCGGCAGATTGGACGAAGGCAAATATAAATCCGCTCGGAAGCGCGGGAACGGATGCCTCGGATATATCCGTGACCGCGTTGAAAAGAGCCGGCATAAGCTATGATTATGACGCGTATTTGAATGAGCTTGACAGCGTTGCCGAAAATTATAACGACAGCTCGTCAACCATGTCCATGCAGCTCAGTCTCATGGCTGTGGAGGCGCTCGGCGGCGACAGCGGCTATTTCGGAGGGCGTGACCTTGCGGGAGACGCTACATACAACCGATCTCTGAACAGCGTTGGGGATTATATCGGCGCGCTGACTGCGCTCGATGCCGGCAACACGCAGCTGCCGGAGGATGCTCCCGTGAGCAGAGACGATTATATAGCGAAAATACTGTCATATCAGCTTCCGGACGGCTCGTTCGGCAGCGTTGGAGAAACGGCGGGAGCCGTTATAGCTCTGTCCGATTATTATAACGATACGGATGTAACATATCCGGACGCGGAGGGAGAGAGCACTGTAAGCTGTCAGGATGCCGTGGATCAGGCGATGTCATATTTGTCCTCTCAGCAAAACGACAGCGGTGATTTCTACACGCTGACCGATACGGCGCTTGTATCGCTCGCAATGGATTCGCTCGGCGTGGGACAGCAGGATGAGAGATTTGTAAAAAACGGAAATACCGTGATGGACGGGCTGTTGACGTATCAGATGCCGGACGGCGGATTTTCGCAGGATTATAACGGCACGGATGAAACAGCCACAGCGTTTGCTCTGAGCGCGCTGGTATCGAACACGCGGCAGATGCAAAGCAAGGCGGAATATTTTGACTTTGAAAGCGGCGACGCGATAACGATAAGCCCGAACGGGTCAAACACACAATCAAATTCAACGTCGTCCTCCTCCTCGTCGTCCTCCTCGGGATCAAGCTCATCAAATTCATCCTCAGGAACAAGGGCAACGCCTCGTCCGAGTTCATCAAGCTCCTCAAGCACAAGAGCAACGGCAAGACCGAGCTCCACGCGAAGACCGAGTGCTCAGACGTCGCCCAGACCGACTCGAACACCCTCGGCAAGCCCGATACCGAAAATAACTCCAAATCCGACGAAGAAACCCGCGTTGGTCGGACCGGCTCAAATTGTCGGACCGATTCCGACGCCATCGCCTGAACCGGAGCTTGATGATGATTTCAATATGATTAATCGTCCGGACGCGGGCATACCGGCGGCGGAGGCTATAATAGGCGTATTTGCCGTAGCGGTTCTTGCGCTCGTGGTTATGGCGAAGAAAAAGCTTTGGGTATTTAAGGAGACGAAAAAGAAGGAGGAAGAGATTAAGGCGAAGCGTCACAGACGTACCGAGGAACACAGACGTTTTGAGGAAAGACGGAAATTTGAGTCCAGAAAAAGATATACAGAGCGCGGAAAATATAAAGCCGGAAGGAGATAAAACAAACCGAACCGGCGCCGCGGTCATGAGAAAAGGGTACAGCCGAATTGGCTGTACCCTTTTCGCGCCGCATTTGGAACGGCTTTTGTAAATTATACCGGAATGAACAAGCGCTCGCCGACGGCAAGCTTATCCGGGTCGGCGATGTCATTGTAACGGATTATGCTTGCCATAGGCACTGCGTACCGCTTTGCTATGTCCCAAAGGGTATCTCCGGACTGAACAAAATATATTACAATGCCGCGGTCCTCGTCGGCTGATATATCACTTACCTCGACGTCGGTTATAATATTGTCCTTTCTGCGGCGTATAATATCCGCGTCAATGCCGAGTATACAGCGCAGCTCAACCTCACCCGCGGAATTAAGATTGTATCCGGAGTGTCTGATATCAGCGCGAACATTGGCAATCAAATCCGGGCTTTGATCATCATAATTAAGAACATATCCGAAGGGTATCTCTTTCCGTACACTGTAAACGGGGTTTTCGGTGCTGTCGGACAGATACAGCACATATGCCTCAACCCTGCCTTCGCAAAGCAGACGTCCGCCCTGCGCTTCGGACTTTGTGAGATACGGCTTCATTACAACGTTATATACGCTTTTTACCGAGGGTACTCCTGAAGGAAATTCAACTATATCCTTGAGAGTGTTCTGCGAGGACGGCGACGCGATAATTTCCTCCATTTCCAGCGGTTCCTTAACCAGCTCGGTGTGCTTATACGGCACATAGCAGTCCGTTATCATTTCAAGAGCCATGCTTTCCGTCGCCTTAATCTGTGCTTGAACTCTGATCTCCGCGTCTATAACGCGGCGCTCGCCGTCCGAATCCTCTGACAGTGCGCAGTCAACGCCCGAAACGGCATAATCCGTCACGCAGACGCAATCGTCACCGACACCGGAGCTGTCTACCACCTCTGTAAACGGAAGCTCTGTTTCTATATGCTCTATATTGCCGTCGTCGCTTATGTAAAGCAGACATACGCTCAGCATACCCTTTAAAATAATTCTTCCCGTTACGGTTTTGTATTCGGTATCGGTTATTTGGACATCTGTTTTTAGCAGCTCGCGCGCGGGAGACTGAGAGCCCGGGATTTCAAGGTTTTCCTGAACGGTAAAGCTGTGTGAGCATATATCGGCGATGTTTTGCAGATTGATTGTTTCGCGCTTTGCCTGTGCGCCGCTTTCCTCATCCGTATCTGTTGCGATAGACGCCTCTTCCGTTTCGGTCACCTCATAATCGAGTGCTATAATTGTTTTGATGTGCAGTTTGCGGCTGTTTATGACGGAAAACTCGGCGCGGGACACGCTTGCCGAGGCTATGACCTGCATATTTTCAACCGCGTTCGCGCAGCTTATGTCCTGCGAGAAATCAAACGAGGATAATATGCTGCTTATTTTATCCTTGTCGGAGTCGGGGATATATAAAATCTTAAGATCTGTTCTGCCGGATAAGATTAATTTTCCGCCTCGTATTATACTGTCGGTTATATGCGCTTCCGCGTCAACCTGTATGATTTTCAGGATATCCGCTTTTGTGTCGGGGACAATAATATCCCCGCCGCTCATTGTCTGCGTCACGCCGCGACATACGGTTCGGCTTACGGTAAAGGTTTCCTGCATTAACTCCATTTGTCTGTCCTCCTATGCAAAAAAAGTATTCACAATTAATATTATGAATACTTTTCCAGGATATGACAGAAGTTTTATCACTCTATATCTTTATTTTCATCGGAGGCTATCTCATCAGGCACGGAAATATGTTTTTCGCCGAGACGCTTATATGTCCATTCGCGCAAGAGAGTATACACTACCGACGTAAGCGGTATAAAGAACAGCATACCGGCTATACCCATAAGGCTGCTGCCTACAGTGATTGCCGCGAGCACCCATACGGAGGGCAGTCCGACAGAGTTTCCCACAACGCGCGGATAAATAAGATTTCCCTCGATCTGCTGAAGGACAAGGAATATACCCACGAATATGAGCGCCTGGACGGGACTTACCATAAGCACCAAAAATGCGCCGATAACACAGCCTATAAAGGCTCCGAATACGGGTATAAGGGAGGTCACGGCGATAAGGACGCTTATAAGGAGCGCATAAGGTATTCGCACGATGGCGAGCACTATAAAAAACATAAGTCCCAGTATAAGAGCCTCAAGGCATTGTCCGGCGATGAAGCTTGAAAACGTGTTATTGCTGAGAGTGGCAATATAGCGTATTTTTTTCGCCGCCTTTTCCGGTATTGCCGCGTCAATAAGCATATTTACCTGACGGAGCAGATTTTCCTTTTTCGCGAGCAGATAGAAAGAGAATATCAGACCTATAACAAATGAGCTGATTCCGGATACAACGGCTTTCGCCGCGGAGAAGGTGCCCGAAAGAACGTTGCCGGCGCCGTTTTTAAAGAAATCTATCGCCGTATCGAATATCTTTGACAGGTCAAAGTCCACAGAACGTATTAAATTCATAATATATTCGTTATATGCGAAATTTTCCATAAGCCAATGCTGCGCGCGCGGGAAAAACACATTTGCGGTGCGCACAAGCTCGACTGTCGTAGAGCTTGTCTGCGGTATGATAATGAGCAAAATACCGGCAAGCAGCGCGATCAGAAGTATGAACGTAATAAGTATTCCCAAAGGGCGAACATATTTTTTGTCTATGCGCTGTTCTTCGCCGGCTGCGTTTTTAATAATTTTAAAACGCTTTTTAAACAGCAGCTTTTCTATTGACACCATTGGTATATTCATTATATACGCGATAATCAGCCCGAGCGCGAACGGGAATATAACTCCCCACAAAAAGCCGGCGATGCCGAGGAGCTTATCGGGATTTTGTATCACCACATAAGCCACAATTGCGAACAGAATTATTGCGCAGATTTTTTTGATGTTGTTTTTTGACAGGTTCATACTACCACCTCTTGCTTATTTGTATTTTCGAACGGCGGATATAGCCGTGCCGTTGTTTTTATTTTGTTTTATTGATAACCGCTGCCCTGACTGTATTTTTCATCAGCATGGCGATAGTCATGGGACCGACGCCGCCCGGTACGGGTGTAATCGCGCCCGCGATTTTTGCAGCCGACTCAAATTCCACATCGCCGCATAGCGTTTTATCCGGCATACGGTTTATTCCGACATCTATGACAACTGCGCCGGGTTTTATCATATCGCCCGTTATGAAATTCGGCTTTCCGACCGCCGCTATAAGAATATCGGCTTTTTTTGTCTTTTCGGCGAGATTTTTTGTGCGTGAATGGCATATGGTAACGGTGCCGTTTTCATGCAGCAGAAGCATTGCCTGAGGCTTGCCCACGATATTTGAGCGTCCGACGACAACGCATTCTTTCCCGGATGCGTCTATGCCCGATTCGTGAATAAGCTCCATTACGCCTGCGGGAGTGCACGGCACAAAATCGTAATCCCCAATCATAATTTTACCGACATTTACCGGATGAAATGCATCCACGTCCTTTTTCGGGTCAATAGCGTTAATTACAGCCTCTTCATTTATATGTCCGGGTAAGGGAAGCTGACATAAAATGCCTGAAATATCGGATCTGCCGTTAAGCTCCTTTATTAAATCTATCAGCTCATTTTGAGTTGCTTCGGCGCTCAGCGCGTATTCCTCGGATTTTATTCCGCAGTATTCGCATGCCTTTTTCTTATTGTTGACGTATACTCTGCTGGCGGGATCATCACCGACTATAATTACGGCAAGACCGGGGTTAATGCCTTCCTCCTTCAGCCCTTTGACCTCGTCCCGCAGCTCGTCCTTTATTCTTTGGGAAACGTCCTTTCCTTTTAAAATTTGTGCCATTTTTATCTCTCCTTTGCTCATTTAATATATCACCCTTAGGCGGTTTTATAAGACATCTCGGCGAATAGCCTATCAAATCGGTTCTGCCCGTTTTTTGAAGCGCCTCGTACACAAGCCTGTAATTATCCGGATTCTTAAATTGCAGAAGAGCGCGCTGCATGGCTTTCTCTTTGCCGGATTTCGGCACATATACGGGTTTCATTGTAAACGGGTCGAGACCTGTGTAATACATGCATGTCGAAATGGTTCCCGGGGTGGGATAAAAATCCTGAACCTGTTCTGGATTAATATGATGCTCGTTTAAATATTCTGCAAGCCTTACGGCGTCGCGCAGGGTGCTGCCGGGATGGCTCGACATCAGGTAGGGAACGATAAATTGCTTTTTTCCTATTTGCTCGTTTATTTTATAAAATTTATCGGAAAAAGCTTCATAGACGCCGTTTGACGGCTTTCCCATGTATTTCAGCACATTATTGCTTACATGCTCCGGCGCGGTGCGCAGCTGACCGCTTATGTGGTACTCGCACATCTCGCGCAGGAAGGAGTCGTCCTTATCCGCCATAACGTAGTCAAAGCGAATGCCGGAGCGTATGAACACCTTTTTGACGCCCTTGATTTTTCGAAGCTTGCGCAGAAGCTCCAGGTATCTTTTGTGTGATACGCGCATATTCGGGCACGGCTTGGGATATAAGCACTGCCTGTCCTTGCATGCTCCTGAAAATTTTTGCTTTTCGCACGCGTAATCCCGGAAATTTGCCGTGGGACCTCCTACGTCGTGGATATATCCTTTAAAATCTTTGTCGCGCGTCATAGCCTCCGCTTCGGCTATAAGCGAATTATCGCTGCGCGAGGTGACAATGCGCCCCTGATGAAAAGCGAGCGCGCAGAAATTACAGTTTCCATAGCAGCCTCGGTTCATCGAAAGAGAGAACTTGACCTCCTCGAGAGCCTTTATGCCGCCGAGCTTTTCATACGACGGATGATATGTTCTCATATACGGAAGATCATACACGTAATCCAACTCGTCGGTTTCAAGCGGCAGGGCGGGCGGATATTGTATCAGGTATCTGTCGCCGTGACGCTGCGCGAGAGTCTTGCCGGTGTACGGGTTCTGCTCGTAATATTGCCTGCGGCATGATACGGCGTATGCATTCTTGCTTTCGGTACACTCATCATACGAAGGAATTATTTCGGCTCCTTCATCGGAACGTGAAATAATGCATGTGCCGGCAATATTTTTTATGTCGGATATATCCTCGCCGCTGTTCAATCTGTCGGCAATCTCGACAATCTGACGTTCTCCCATGCCATATATCAGGATATTTGCCTTGCTGTCAAACAATATCGAGCGCCGTATTTTATCGTCCCAATAATCGTAATGCGCGAAGCGCCGCAGACTTGCCTCCACGCCGCCTATGATTATCGGTATGCTCCCAAACGCCTCGCGCACACGGTTGCAGTACACAATAACGGCTCTGTCGGGACGCTGCCCCGCTTTGTTTCCCGGAGCGTAAGCATCGCTGCTGCGGCGTTTTTTCGATACGGTATAGTGATTTACCATGCTGTCAATATTTCCGGCGCATACGAGCGCTCCGAGACGCGGCTTGCCCAGCCTTTTAAAATCATCGGCGCTTTTTCGGTCGGGGAGCGATATAATGCCCACCTTGTAGCCGCGGCTTTCGAGCACACGCGATATGATGGCGTGTCCGAAGCTTGGATGATCGACATACGCGTCGCCCACAATGTATATAAAATCACATTCCGTCCAGCCGCGCTCGTCCATGTCGCTTCTGTTTACGGGAAGAAAATCATTCATCCTCGTCATCTCCGTTACCATAGCTGTCGGCGGATACGATCGCGTTTGAGGCGCCGGCAAGCACCTCGCGCGGCTTTGAACCGTTTGGACCCGATATAATCCCACGCTTTTCCATTTGATCCACAATTCTGCCGGCGCGGGAGTAGCCGACGCCAAGGCGGCGCTGAATCATTGATGTGGAAATTTTTCCTAGCTCTATGGCGAGGTTTATTGCATCGGGCAAAAGGGAGTCGCCGTCATCCTCCACATCAGGCGTAACGCCGTTTTCGCCGGTTGCGCGCCGCTCGATCTCATCCTCCAGATCCTCACTGTAGCTTGTCACGCCGCAGTTTTCCTTAATAAATCCAAGAACCCGCTCAATTTCCGAATCCTCGACAAAAGCGCCCTGCACGCGTCTTGCGTCGCGGGCTCCGGCGGGATGAAACAGCATATCGCCCCTGCCTAAAAGCTTTTCCGCGCCGACATGGTCCAAAATGGTGCGGCTGTCCACCTGCGATGAAACGGCAAGAGCTATTCTGGATGGAATGTTAGCCTTGATAAGACCGGTTATAACGTCAACAGAGGGGCGCTGTGTCGCGATTATAAGATGGATGCCGGCGGCTCTTGCAAGCTGAGCGATACGGCAGATGTAGCTTTCCACTTCCTTTGCCGCGACCATCATCAAATCCGCAAGCTCGTCTATTATAATTACAAGCTGCGGGATTTCCTCTCCGCCGGTGCTGCGCATAAGCTTATTATATGATTCAATCTTTCTGGTGTTTGTTTCGTTAAATAAATCGTAGCGGCGCATCATTTCAGTGACAGCCCAGTTTAACGCTCCCGCGGCTTTTTTCGGATCCGTAACAACGGGAACCAGCAGGTGTGGAATACCGTTGTAAACGCCGAGCTCAACGCGCTTCGGGTCAACCATTATAAGCTTTACATCGCTCGGCGAGGCATTGTACAAAATGCTCATTATAATCGTGTTTATGCACACGGATTTACCGGAGCCGGTCGCTCCGGCTATAAGCATATGCGGCATTTTTGCTATATCGCTCACGACAACGTTGCCGCCGATATCCTTACCGAGCGCAAATGTAAGCTTTGATTTGGCTGAGGTGAATTCCTTTGAAGCAAGCAGCTCCTGCAAGCCGACGGTGCTGACCTTTTTATTCGGAATTTCAATTCCGACAGCGGCTTTGCCGGGAACCGGCGCTACAAGAACATTGCTCACAGCGAGATTAAGCGCTATATCCTTGGACAAGCCCTCAATTTTTGACAGCTTTGTGCCGCTGTCAAGCTGAATTTCGTATCTTGTAACCGTGGGACCTTGTGTGACCTGTAGGAGACGGGCTTTGACGCCGAAGCTGTCGAGCACGGATATAAGCTTTTCAGCCGTGGCGCGAAGCTCCGCGCGCTGGTCGCGCGGCATTGCGGGCGCGCTGTTTAACAGACTTAATGACGGATAAGCATAGGGCGCTGAGTTCTGCTCTATCGCCGCGTCAAGCTCGTCGTTAAACTCCGATTTTTCGGCTTCCGTCATCTTCCTTTCTCGTGGCTTTTCATCCGGCTTTTCAGCGGGAGTGCGAACTGCGTTTGCCGTGCCGGGTATGCTTTCGGGTACGGATATGTCCTCATGAACGGGTTTTTCGGTATTATAAGTATTCACCTCTACGGGAATATCAAGCGTCTGAGTTGCGGAATTATCCTCCTCCGCGGAATCGCGGCTGAAAATCGCGTCAATCGACTCATCATAATCGGATAGATCCGGAGCCTGTCCTTCGCTTTTCGGCGTTTGCGCGGCAAAGGAGTTTGCCGCGTCGATATTGGCGTCGGCGGCGGATCCGGAATCGGTTTTGCGCGGCGTTGTGCGTTTTCGTTCCGGCGGGGTTATATCCTCGTCATTCTCATATTCCTCCTCCTCTTCCTCATAATCATCATAAAGACTTTCCCTGAAGCTTATAAACGCGTCCTTTGCCCATATGACGAAATCCTTTACAGCCGCCGCGAGAGCCTTTAGCGTGGAAACGCCGGATATTGCTCCCAACAGCACAAGCATTGTAATAATCAAAATTATATATGCCGCAATTGTCTGAACGAGCTTGATAAGGGTAACGGAAACAGCCGCGCCGATGTAGCCGCCGTTTCCGACAGAGCTTGCAACAGATGAAAAATCCGAAGCAGTCATAAGATGGATAATGGCGGATAAATTAACAAACGCAAGCATGGACAAAATAAATTTTGTCCAGAATTTCCTTACGCTTTTCGTATAGAATAAGTATACCGCCTGCGCGGCGAGCGCGGGCGGAATGATATACGCAGCCGCGCCGAAAAAACCTGTCATAATATTTCTTACGAACGCGCTGACTATGGCGTCGCCTCCGGTATATATAAACACGCCGAGAAACAACGCGCTCAGCGACACTATTATAAGGTGCCACACAAAACAATCGTTGTCCCGTTTCTGTTTTTTGTTTGCTGAAGCAGCCGCCTTGCTTTTGCTTGATGCGGCACGCTTTTTTTTAGCCATTTTAATATCGCCTTTCTAAAAAAATATCATTATTCAAATAATTATATCATACTTGACATGGGATTTCCATATGTGTTACGGCATTGTAATAATTTTGTTATTTTTATCGGCAAATTTACAAGCGGGGTACAGGCAGTATTTTAAATGATACGGCATAAATATTTATCGGGAGGTGTAATTTTGGTACCGGTATTTTTTGAATGGATTAAGACCGTGCTCGTTCTGGCCGGATATGTTACGGGCAGCGCCGCGTTTCCCAAGCCGCTGACAAATGAGGAGGAGCAGAAATATATCGAAGCATACGCGAACGGTGACGAAACGGCGAAAAATATATTGATAGAGCGGAATTTACGGCTTGTCGCGCATATCGCGAAAAAGTATGCCGATGAAAAAAATCTTGAGGATTTGATTTCAATAGGTACAATAGGACTTATAAAGGGCATAAATACGTTTGACCCGCAGAAGAATCCGCGGCTGTCAAGCTATATTGCGCGGTGTATAGAAAACGAGGTTCTCATGGTGCTGAGAAGCAGCCGCAAGCTGCAAAACGAGATATCGATGGACGAATGTATAGGCACGGATAAGGAAGGAAACAACATGACATTCTCCGATATACTTACAAGCGACAATTACGATATAGCGGAAACGATATTCCGAAAGATTGAAATACAAAAGCTGTACGACGCGATGAAGCGCGCGCTGAATGCCAATGAAATAAATATCGTCCGCTGGAGGTACGGCTTGAACGGCACACGCAGAAAAACTCAAAAGGAGATTGCGGAAATTCTGGGAATAAGCCGCAGCTATGTGAGCCGCATTGAGAAAAAATGCCTTATTAAGCTTGCTGCCGAGCTGAACAAGTCAAAACAGTAAGGACCTGAATATTCCGGCATAAAACGGAGTGTTTTATGCCGGAGAGCCGTTTACAGAACAGCCGGCGTAACGGTATAATCAAGCCCGCCGGTACGCCGTGATTTATCTCCCGCGCACAGTGAAAATATGTCGGTTGCGCGTATGTCCGCCGAAAGCAGTTCATCGGGCTTATTATACGCCGCCGTTTTGGTAATAATTTCAATATCGGATTTTTCCCTGATTTCCCGGAGCAGAGCTTTGCCGGTATCGTTCAGGGCAAGAACTCTCGCGTATTGCGGAGGGGTCGGATCGACGGGAAGAGCCAGCGCAAATGCGAGCACGGCGCGGCGTATGCGGCTGAGGGTGTAACGTTTTGATTTTACAGCTGCGCATATATCATCAAAACCAAAATTGACGGCAGCAGCGTTTTTTATCCGGTTTTCCAGTCCCTCCGGAACATAAGGAGATATGCTTCGGGCGGAACATACGCGCAGCGCGGCTGTTATAAATCCGTCAAGACGGGATATGTCATATGTCATATCCGAGACCTTATAAAGGGAATAAGCGGCTTTGGGAACGTAGCCGGAATAGTCGAGACCGCGTGAAATCATCCCGCGTATATACGATGAGGATGCCGCCGCGCCGACCGGAGCGCCGTCGTGAACCGCGCCGAGACGTCCGACGGCGGCGGGTTTGATAGTACTGTCAAGCCGAATAAGAGCCTTGATATATTCAAGCGCGAGAATATTATTGGGTTTTATGAGAATTTCAGGCTGTATTTTCCCATCCCATGCCTTAGCGTAGGCGGCGGGATAGCTTAATCCCGCGGACAGATACGAGCGCACGCGCTCCGATATATCCGGGGGCTCGGATATAAGCGCGTTTGCCGCTTGTGTAAGATATTCGGTGTTTGCGTCCTCCGCGCCGAAATAAAGCGTGTCAACCACATTGAGCCTGTCCAAAAGCGCCGCCGCGCCATAAGCAAAATCCGGGGCGGAGCTCAGGGAAAAGCACACGGGAAGCTCAAGCACAAGGTCGCAGCCGCATAAAATAGCGGCGCGTGCGCGGGTCCATTTGTCGGTTACGGCAATGCCGCCGCGCTGAGTAAAATGTCCGCTCATAACGGATATAACTGCGCCGTGCGTCCTGCGGGCTTCGTCAATCAGGTATTTGTGCCCGTTGTGAAACGGATTGTATTCCGCGATTATTCCCGCTGTGCCCATAAAATCACCTCTGACGTATTATATAATATTTTTCCGTATTTGTACAGATAAATTTAAATATATATTGCCCCGCTACATCATATAGTTGACATAAATCGGCTGCGGAACAATATTTTGTATATTTTATATGGAAGAATGGATAAAATTTTGTGCAATCCTACAATCTTGGAAAGATTTTGAAAATCATATTGAAATAGATTTTTCCATAGTATATAATTAGGACAATGAAAATTATGACCAGCTACTAATAAATTCAGGGAGGCTCTCAATGGGACGAGCGGCGTTAAAGAAAGAGGAAAGGCACGCATTTTTAATGGAAAAGCTGCGGGAGAATCCGTTTTTGAAGGATAACGAGCTTGCGGACGCGTGTCATGTAAGCGTGTCTACCATACGTATTGACAGAGCGGAATTGGGGATCGCGGAATACAGGGAAAGGATCAAATCGGTCGCGGAGGGCGTAAGCGAGGTTTCAAGAGCGGAGCTTTTGGATATTGATTTATATCATAACGGGCTTGCCGTGCTGAAAACCGATGATAATATGACATTTGAAGGAACGGATATAATCCGGGGTCAGAATTTGTACGCGTTTGCGGAAAGCCTTGCGTTAAGCGTTATAAACGCCAAAGCCGCGCTGGTGAAGGTCGCCAATGTAAAATATATAAGCGAGGTTCATAAGGGCGACAGACTGCTCGCGCAGTCGGAGGTTATACGCGTAAAGGAAAACGAATACATTGTGCATGTATTTATAAAAGCAAACATGAATGAGGTTTTCAGAGGAAAATTCAGTTTGCTGGTAAAGGAAAACGAATAATCGGAGAATCGTGATATGAAAATAATCATTGACGCTATGGGCGGCGACAACGCACCGCGGGTCCCGGTTGCGGCTGCGGCAAAGGCGGCGCGGGAGCTTGACGTGAATATCGTTCTCATAGGCAGAGAGGATTTAATACGGAGCGAGCTTCAAAAGCATAAATATCCGTCCGGGCGCATTGAAACAGTTAATGCCGACGAGGTCATAACAAATCATGAAGAGCCCGCAAAAGCCGTTAAACGCAAAAAAAATTCATCGCTTGTCAAAGCGGCTGTTATGCTGAAAAACGGCGGGGGAGACGCGATGCTGTCTATGGGAAATACCGGAGCGGTTTTAGCTGCGGGGACGCTTATAGTCGGGCGGATACGCGGTATTATCAGACCGGCGCTCGCAGTTATATTGCCGTCAAAAAAGGGTCCGAAGCTTTTGCTTGACGCGGGAGCAAACGCTAACTGCAAGCCGGAAAACCTCGTGCAATTCGCCGTAATGGGCAGCATATATATGAAAAACATTATCGGCTCGGACAATCCGACCGTGGGACTTATGTCAATAGGCGAGGAAGAGGGTAAGGGCAATAATCTTACCAAGGCGGCATATCTGCTTTTAAAGACCGCCCCGATTAATTTTATCGGAAATATCGAGGGCAGAGACGTTATGGACGGCACCGCCGATGTTATGACGTGCGACGGCTTCGTGGGAAATGTCGTGCTTAAAACCATAGAGGGCATGGGCAGCTTTGTCGGCGGAGCGTTAAAAAACATTTTTTCCGACGGCATACTTGCAATGCTCGGCGCGCTGTGCGTGAAGGGCGGACTGAACAGGTTTAAGAGCGAGATTGATTACAGAGAATACGGCGGCGCGCCGCTGCTGGGCGTCCGGGGAACCGTTATAAAGGGACACGGCTCGTCCGACGAGCGCGCGGCGTTTTCCGCAATTGTCCAGGCAAAAAAAGCGGTTGAGACAAACCTGGTTGAAAAAATAAAAAATTCACTTCCGGGCACCGATGCGCCGGATTTTAAGGAGGGCATTGAATGAGTACAAGATTATGCGAGCTGCTGAACATCCGTTATCCCGTAATTCAGGGCGGAATGGCATGGGTCGCGACGGCGGAGCTTGCGGCGGCTGTATCAAACGGCGGAGGTCTGGGGCTTATCGCGGCGGGCGGAGCGCCGGCGGATGCGGTAAGAGAACAGATAAGGAAATGCCGTGAGCTGACGGACAAGCCGTTCGGCGTGAACGTTATGCTTATGTCGCCGTTCGCGGACGAGGTTATGCAGGTGATCCTGGAGGAAAAACCGGCGGTTGTGGCAACGGGCGCGGGAAATCCGGCAAAATATATTCCGGCACTTAAGGAAGCGGGGATTAAGATATGTCCCGTTATAGCGTCTGTCGCAATGGCAAAGCGTATGGAGAAATCCGGCGCCGACGCCGTTATAGCCGAGGGTACCGAAGCCGGAGGACATATAGGAGAGCTTACGACAATGGTGCTTGTCCCGCAGGTGGTCGATGCTGTAAATATTCCGGTAGTCGCGGCGGGAGGCTTTGCCGATAAGCGCGGCATGATAGCGGCGCTTGCGCTCGGCGCGGATGGGATCCAGGTGGGAACGCGTTTTATATGCTCAGACGAGTGCATAGCGCATGAAAATTATAAGCAGGCGGTTATAAAGGCTAAGGACAGGGACGCCGTTGTTACGGGACGTTCAACGGGCGCACCCGTGAGGGCTTTAAAAAATAAGCTTACGCGCGAATATATGAGATTGGAAAGCTCCGGCGCGTCGGCGGAGGAAATAGAGCAGCTGGGAGTGGGCGGACTGCGCCGCGCATTTATGGATGGAGACACGGAAACCGGTTCGCTTATGGCGGGGCAGAGCGCCGCTATGGTTACGAAAATAGAGCCGTGCGCGGATATTATAAAGAGCTATTTTGACGGTACGGCAGAAATTTTAAAGACCATTTCAGATAAACTGGAGGTAAAATAAATGGGAAAAACAGCGTTTTTATTCGCCGGACAGGGCGCTCAGGCTGTAGGCATGGGCAAGGAGCTTGCGGATAATTTCAAATGCGCCTCGGATGCGTTTGACGAGGCGTCCGAAGCGGTTGGCTTTGATATAAGGGATATGATTTTTAACGGCGACGCCCAAACGCTGCAAATAACCGAAAATACGCAGCCGACTATTGTAACTATGAGCGTTGCGGCGTTAAGGGTTTTGCAGGAATTCGGCGTAACGGCGGACGTTGCGGCAGGCTTGAGCCTCGGCGAATACACAGCGCATATCGCGTCGGAATCGATGAATTTCGCGGACGGCGTAAGACTTGTAAAAAAACGCGGGAAATATATGCAGGAGGAGGTCCCGGTGGGACAGGGCGCTATGGCGGCGATCATAGGCTTAACGGCGGAGGATGTAACTGAATGCTGCAATGACGCGTCCAGGCTCGGAATATGCTCGCCCGCAAATTTTAACTGCCCGGGGCAGATTGTCGTTTCGGGCGAAACGGCTGCGGTGGAGGCATGCTGCAAGGCAGCAAAGGAAAAGGGCGCCAAACGCGCCATGCTGATGCCGGTATCCGCGCCGTTCCATTGCAAAATGCTTATAGGCGCGGGAGAAAAGCTTGCCGCCGAGCTTGAAAACGCGGCG
Organism: uncultured Clostridia bacterium; assembly: GCA_947626135.1. GTDB lineage: Bacteria > Bacillota > Clostridia > UBA1381 > UBA1381 > 12844. The sequence goes on along the minus strand of CANQQZ010000007.1, from coordinate 57,124 downwards.
GTATCGGATATGAATATTCCCGTTATAACGAACGTTACAGCGGATTATATACAGTCGAAGGACGATATAAAGCCGCTTTTAATAAAACAGGTATCCTCTCCCGTGCGCTGGGAGGATTCGATACGCCGGATGCTCTCGGACGGTGTTGACACATTTATAGAGATAGGTCCGGGCAAGACGCTGAGCGGATTCCTGCGCAGGATCGACAAGAGCGCTGTATCATACAACGTTGAGGATATGGCGTCGCTTGAAAAAACGCTTTCGGGACTCGGAATTAAATAGAGCTTTTATAGATTTGGAGGTAAAAATTATGTTACAGGGAAAGACGGCTGTAATAACCGGTTCGGGCAGGGGAATAGGCAAAGCTATAGCCATGAAGCTTGCATCGCTGGGCGCTGATGTGGTCATTAACGATATTCCGCAGTCGGAGGACGCCGATAAGACAAGCGAGGAGATAAAGTCTCTGGGGGTTGATTCCATTGTTGTCAAAGGAGACGTAAGAAATGCGGCGGACGTTCAGAACCTAATAAATGAAACGCTCGGCAAATTCGGCAGGCTCGATATATTTGTAAACAATGCCGGCGTTACGCGCGACGGTCTTATGCTCAGAATGAGCGAGGAGGACTGGGATTTGGTCATGGACATAAATTTAAAGGGCGCTTTTAACTGCATTAAGGCTGCCGTAAAGCCCATGATGAAGCAGCGGAGCGGTTCGATTATAAATATAGCGTCGATCGTGGGAGTTATGGGAAACGCGGGTCAGGCGAACTACAGCGCGTCAAAAGCGGGTCTTATCGGATTGACCAAAACGACGGCAAAGGAATTCGCGTCACGCGGAATACGCTGTAACGCTGTCGCGCCCGGTTTTATAGAATCGGCTATGACGGATAAGCTTTCGGATGAGGTAAAGCGGGAGTATTTTAAATCGATACCTCTTGCCAAATTCGGCACGGTCGATAATGTCGCAGACGTAGTGGCATTTTTAGCGTCGGATATGTCGGCGTATGTTACGGGTCAGGTAATTAATATTGACGGCGGACTGCATATGTGATATTGTTATCAATGTATATAATTCTGCATATGGATTTATATAGTATATAAAAGACGTATTGAAAGGAGGTGCGCGGGAATGAACGAAATTTTTGACAGAGTAAAGGCGGTTATTATTGACCAGCTCGGCGCGGATGAGGACGCTGTAACAATGGAGGCGTCGTTTATCGACGATTTGGGCGCCGATTCGCTTGATATAGTGGAGCTTGTTATGGGTCTTGAAACAGAGTTTGATCTTGAAATCCCCGATGATAAGGCGGAGAGCATTAAGACTGTCGGCGACGCGGTAAATTACATCAAGGAAAATGCGTAATGCGCACAGGTTTTAATTCCCGCGGCGGTATGGCGCCGCGGGAATAACGAACCGTTATTTTATCCGGAAGAAATTTTTGATTTATATAAACGAAAAACATTGGAGGACAATATGAAAAGAGTTGTGGTAACCGGAATGGGCGCTGTCACGCCTATCGGAAACAATTTGGACGAGTTCTGGAGCAGTATCAGAAACGGCGTTTGCGGAGTGGACAAGGTTACTCTGTTTGACGCGTCGGATTTGAAAACTCAGATCGCGGGCGAGGTGAAAAATTTTGACCCGACCGAGTACATCGACAAACGCGAGGCCCGGAAAATGGATAGATTTACACAGTTCGCCGTAATAGCCGCGGACGAGGCAATCAAAAACTCCGATCTTGATATGAAAAAAGAGGATCCCTGGCGGGTGGGGGTTATAACCGGCTCGGGTATAGGAGGAATTTCCACATTCGCCGACCAGCACAAAACCCTGCTTGAAAAGGGACCGGGACGCATCAGTCCGTTTTTCATACCCATGATGATAGGAAATATGGCGGCAGCTCAGATTGCGATAAGACATAAAATGCAGGGCGTTAACGAGAATGTTGTCACCGCATGCGCCTCAAGCTCAAATGCGATAGGAACCGCTTTCAGACATATCCAATACGGGGATAACGATGTCATTATAGCAGGCGGCTGCGAGGCGACCGTGGAGAGAATAGCATTTGCGGGCTTCTGCAATATGAAGGCGATGTCAACCAGGAATGACGATCCAAAGCACGCCTCCCGTCCGTTTGACGCGGAGCGCGACGGATTCGTCCTGTCGGAGGGCGCGGCATTTATAGTTCTTGAAGAGCTGGAGCACGCAAAAGCCAGAAACGCGCATATTATATGCGAAATGGTCGGTTACGGCGCGACGGACGACGCTTATCATATCACAAGCCCAATACCCGGAGGTCTCGGAGGCGCGAAGGCTATGGAATTTGCCATAAGGGACGCGGGAATCACGCCTGAGGATGTGACATATATCAACGCACACGGCACTTCAACAAAGTACAACGATCAGTTTGAAACCGAGGCAATAAAGCAGACCTTCGGCAGCGCGGCGAGATCCGTCGCCGTAAGCTCTACAAAGTCTATGACGGGACATATGCTCGGCGCCGCGGGAGGCGTTGAGGCGATTGTGTGCGCAAAAGCGATTGAGGACGGATTTATACCGGCAACGATTAACTATGAGATCCCGGATCCCGACTGCGATTTGGATATTGTGCCCAATGTCGGGCGCGAGCGGGAGGTCAAGTACGCCATGTCCAATTCATTGGGATTCGGCGGTCATAACGCGTCGATTGTATTTAAAAAGTATTCTGATTAAAGTAAACAAGACTGCCGTGATTATTTTTGCGGCAGTCTTAGAAATATTTATTGTGTCTTTTATTAAAATGTAAACGGCTTTACATCTTAATAAAGGACACCGGAAAGAGGTGTTAAAATGACAACGGCGGAAAAACAGGTGGGGCATAAATATAAGGATCCCGCGCTTTTGGAAACCGCGCTGACGCACAGCTCTTACGCAAATGAATACCGGATTAAGAATAATGAACGGCTGGAATTTTTGGGAGATTCGGTGCTCAGTATAATTATCAGCGAGTATTTGTTTAAGACTGTGCGCGACATAAACGAGGGCGATTTAACAAAGTATCGCGCGACGCTCGTATGTGAGCAGTCGCTTTATGACGTGTCAAAGAAAATTTCGCTCGGCTCGCTTATACGTCTCGGACGGGGCGAGGAGCGCAACGGAGGAAGAGAACGCGCGTCGATCGTTTCGGATGCGTTTGAAGCACTTTTGGCGTCAATCTATCTTGACGCGGGTATGGAGACTGCGAAAGCGTGGCTGCTGAATATCATGGAGGACTCGATTAGGGAGGTCCTTGCGGGAAAGCGCTACGGCGACTACAAGACAATGCTTCAGGAGGCTGTGCAGCGCGGCAGCGTCGGCAGGGTGACATACGCGGTCATAAAGGAAAGCGGTCAGGACCATAATAAGATTTTTGACGTGGATGTAATGATTGACGGCGTACCGAAGGGACGCGGCACAGGCTCTAATAAAAAGGAGGCGGAGCAAAACGCGGCGCGTTTCGCTCTCGAAAATCTGACCGATGAGAACGTATAATATACCGATTTTCGTCCCGCACAGAGGCTGCCCGTTCGACTGTGCATTCTGCAATCAGCGCCGTATTACGGGGGCGTCCTCGCCGGTAACGGCGCAGTCGGTGTCGGATATGATCAAGGGATATCTTAAAACAATTCCGGACAGAGAAAACGCGGTAATAGAAGCCGCGTTTTTCGGCGGAAGCTTTACCGGAATACCGATAAACGAGCAGTCTGAGCTTTTATCCGCCGCATACAGGTTCATAGGCTCCGGAGAAATCGACGGAATACGGCTGTCCACAAGACCGGACTATATAAATCGTGAGATCCTGGATAACTTAAAAAAATACGGAGTTACGACAATTGAGCTTGGCGTACAGTCAACGGACAGCGAGGTGCTTTTAAAGGCGGGGCGCGGTCATACGGCTGAGGACGCCGAAAGAGCCGCGGAGCTTATAAGAGAATACGGTTTTACGCTTGGAGTGCAGATGATGACGGGACTGCCGGGCGACACAAATGAAAAAGCCGAAAAAACGGCCGCGGAGCTTATTAATATGCGTCCGTCGATAGCGAGAATTTATCCGACGCTTATCCTTCGGGACACTCGTCTTGAGGAAATGTATTTATCGGGCGAATATACGCCGCAAACCGTTGAGGAAGCCGTGAGCCTGTGCAAAACGCTGACGCTTATGTTTGAGAAGGGCGGCGTCAGGGTCATACGAATGGGACTACAGTCAACGAGCGAAATATGCGAAAGAGGATCCGTTGTTGCCGGTCCGGTTCACAGCGCGTTCGGCGAGCTTGTTGAGAACGCGATATATTATGATATAATAGAGCGGGTTCTGGAAAATATCGACAGCCGCTTTGCGGTTGTCGCCGTAAACAGCGCAGCCGTGTCGAAGGCTGTGGGAAACGGACGCAGGAATATTATTAAATTCAAAAACGAAAGGAATATTGATTTGAAAATAAAAGGTGATAAAAATATAGGCATAAGGGAGGCGAAACTCGTTTGCTGTTAAAAAGACTTGAGATGCAGGGCTTTAAATCATTCGCGGATAAAACGGTGCTTGAGTTTGTAAACGGAACGACGGCGGTCGTGGGTCCCAACGGCAGCGGAAAAAGCAATATCTCCGATGCCATACGGTGGGTAATAGGCGAGACGCGCGCGAAATCGCTGCGCGGCTCAAGCATGCATGATGTTATTTTCGCGGGAACGGAGATGAGAAAGCCCCTGAATTTTGCGGAGGTCAGCCTTGTGCTTGATAATTCGTCGCATATTTTTCCGCTTGATTATGATGAAATAGTAGTTACGCGCAGATTATTCCGTTCCGGAGAGAGCGTGTACCAAATAAACCGCGCGAATTGTCTTTTGAAAAATATACACGAGCTGTTTATGGATACGGGATTGGGGCGCGACGGTTATTCAATAATAGGACAGGGAAGCGTTTCGCAGATTTTGTCAACAAAGGCGGAGGACAGGCGCAGCTTGTTTGAGGAAGCCGCGGGCGTGGCGAAATATAAATACCGAAAGGATGACGCTTCGAGAAAGCTGTCGCATGTTGAGGAAAATCTTACACGTGTAAAGGATATAATAACAGAGCTGGAGGGACAAATAAATCCTCTGAAAAACCAGTCGGAAAAGGCTCGCAAATATATGGACATGTACGGCGAATATAAAACGCTCGACATTAATATGAGCCTTATCAATATCGAAAAGAGCTCCGCCGAGGAAAAGGAGCTCGCGCAGCTTTATGAAGGTACGGAGGGCGAGCTTGCGGAGCTTAAGGAACGCGAATCCGAAACGGAAAGGAAAATAAACGCGCTGTACGATGAAAATAAGCGCTGCGATGAAGAGCAAAGCAAAAAAAATGAGCTGCTCCGCGAAAACGAAGCGCGCTTTTTGACAAACGAAAATGAAATCAGTCTCGCGCAGAACAATATAAAAAATTCTCATGCTGTTATCGGGCGGATCGACACGGAAATCGAAGGTATAAGAAGCCGTGCCGAACAGCGCGGAATCCAGATAAGCGAGCTGGAGGCAGAGATAGAGAGGAAACGCGTTTTAGCGGATGAGATTTTAAAAGGCTTCGATGCGTTGACCAAGGAAAATAACGAGCTTAACTCCCGCAGCGAGCTGCTTCGCAATCAAATCGAAGCGACCCGCGCGGAGGTTTTGAACAAACAAAATGACGCCGTTTCAATGCGCGAGAAGACAGCGGGAATAGAAACGCTCAGGAAAAGCTATATGGAGAGGTGCGATATTTTAAACGCACAGATAAAAAGCTATAACGAAGGCGTTTCCAACACGAAGGCGGAAATCGCCGAAAGCGAACGTCTTTCCGGAGAAAAGCGGCAAAAGCATAAAACGCTGTCAAAGCTTGCAGACGATTTGCGGCGGCGCGCGGATATAAACGAATCGGATATTAAAAATGCGGAGCGATCCCTGTCCGATTTAAAGGCGGAGCAAAGCGCAATGCATTCAAGAAAACGTATGCTCGAGGAAATGGAAAACGCATACGAGGGCTATGCGAAGAGCGTCAAGCTTGTTTTGCAGTCGCAGGAGCTCAGGAACTTGTCCTTATACGGCACACTGTCCGCGCTTATAGATGTAAAAAAAGAATATGTGACGGCGATTGAAACGGCATTGGGTAATTCACTGCAAAATATAGTCGTTGAAACGGAGGATGACGCGAAAGCGGCGATTGAATTTCTGCGGCGCGAAAACGGCGGACGAGCCACGTTCCTGCCGATATCATCCGTTAAGGGGCGCGTCATGGAGAATGCTGACGGATTGTCACAGTGCCGCGGATATATAGGCATCGCATCAGAGCTTGTCGATTGCGGCAGAAGGTATAAGGATATTATCGCGAATCTGCTCGGCAGAACTGTCGTAGCCGACACGATAGACAGCGCAATAGCCATAAGCCGGAAATTCGGATATAAATTCCGTGTTGTAACGCTTGACGGAGACGTGGCAAACGCCGGAGGCTCGATATCGGGCGGAAGCGTAAATAGACGCAGCGGATTTTTATCCCGCGCCGCACAGCTTAAATCGCTCAGAGAGGACATAGCACGGACGGAGGCAAGGATAAATGATGATGAGAAAAATCTGGCGAAGCGCCGCTCAGAGCTTGACGCGCTTAACAGACAGATATCATCGTATATTCCGCTGCTCAGAGAGTATGAGGATGAATTGATACGTCTTGAGAATACCATAGCGCATTTAAAGGCGTCCATTGAGACAGCCGACACGCTTTCCGAGCGCGAAACCGAGCTGTCGGGGATTGAGGAGCAGCTCAAGGCATCCTCGGATGAAATAGCCGGGCTTCTGTCGTCGGTAAGAAAAGCGGAAAACGAGGCAAAGCTTGCGGAGGCGAAATTAGCCGATTTGCAGAATGAGTTTGAGGAGGCTGAGCGCGTTAAGCAGGAAAAGACGCAGAGCGTTATGGACGAAACCATAAAGCTTGCGGGTATCGAGAACGAGATAAAAACCGCGGAGGGAACCATAGCTCAGATACGCGGCGAAAATCATGACGCGGAGGAGGAAATTAAGGAGAAGAAAGCCGAGCAGGAGCGTATTAGGGTCGAGAATGACAGGCTGTATTCATCTATCCGCGAAAAGCATGCGCGCTCGGAGGAGTTAAAAGAAGCCTCCCGTCAATTGCAGTCGCAAATAAAAGCAATAGACGCGCGGAAGGAAGAGGTCGCAAAATCACTTGTCAAAATACAATCCTCAAACAATGATTTAACAGAACGTCTTTTGCAGTTAAACGGTGAGCTTTCAAGAATAACAAACAGGCGTGAACGTCTTGAAGCGCAAAGAGATGAGATTTTAAATCGGCTTTGGGACGAATATGAGCTTACATATTCCGAAGCGCTTAAGATTAGGACCGAGATAGACGACGAGAAGGAGTCGGCAAAGCGTCTTATATCGCTCAAGGCGAAAATCAAGGCGCTGGGCAGCGTAAATATTGACGCGATCGAAGAATATAAGGCGGTTAGGGAGCGTTATGAATTTCTTACGGGGCAATGCGCCGATCTGGAAAAATCAAAGTCGGATTTAAATAAGCTTATCAGCTCGATGGAGGAGCTGATGACAGAGCATTTCGGGTCCCAATTTGAGGAAATAAACAAAAGCTTCGGCAGGGTGTTCCGTGAAATGTTCGGCGGCGGCAGAGCACGGCTGTATTTAAGCGAGCCTGATAATCTGCTTGAAAGCGGTATCGAAATCGAGGTGCAGCTTCCCGGCAAGGGGCTGCAAAATATTAATCTGTATTCGGGCGGAGAAAAATCGTTTATCGCCATAGCGCTGCTGTTTTCCATACTGCGCGTAAAGCCGACGCCGTTCTGTATACTGGACGAGATAGACGCGGCGCTCGATGATGTAAACGTGTCCCGGTTTGCCACATATCTTAAAAATTATACCGACAACACGCAGTTTATCATCATTACACACCGCCGCGGCTCAATGGAAGCGGCAAACATACTTTACGGCGTGACAATGCAGGAAAAGGGAATATCAAAGCTTCTGTCGTTAATGATTGACGAGGTTGACGAGGAATTGATTGGTTAAAGAGAGGGATAGCAATGGGATTATTTGACAAGCTTAAACAGGGTCTTACGAAAACCCGGGATAATATTTCGCAGCAGATCAATACTGTTTTTTCCACGTTCGTGGCTGTGGACGAGGATTTGTTTGAAGAGCTCGAGGAGGCGCTTATAATGGCTGATATCGGGTTTGATACATCGGAGTATATTATCGAAGAGCTCAGAGATAGAGTCAAGCGCAAATTTATTACGCATGCGGAGGAGGTAAGAAGCGAGCTTGTTTCGCTTATATCGGAAATTATGAGCGAATGCGACAGCTCGGTCGACACGTCGACCGTTCCTTCGGTAATGCTTGTAATAGGCGTAAACGGCGTCGGCAAGACAACAAGCATCGGCAAGATGGCGGCTCATTATGCGGCGCAGGGAAAAAGGGTAATGCTTGCCGCTGCGGACACGTTTCGGGCGGCTGCCATCGAACAGCTTGATGCGTGGGCGCAAAGAAGCGGGTGCGAGATTATAAAGCACCGGGAAAAAAGCGATCCCGCGTCTGTAATATTTGACGCGTGCGCCGCCGCGAAGGCGCGCGGAGCTGATATTTTAATATGCGACACTGCCGGACGTCTGCATAACAAGAAAAATCTTATGGCTGAGCTGGAAAAAATAAACCGCGTAATTGAACGCGAGCTGCCAGGCAGCGCGCGGGAAACGCTGCTTGTGCTTGACGCGACAACGGGACAGAATGCCGTGTCGCAGGCGCGGCTGTTTGGGGAAACGGCTGCAATAACGGGTATAATTCTGACAAAGCTTGACGGAACGGCAAAGGGAGGTATAGTAATCGCTCTTGCAAGAGAGGAGCATTTACCGGTTAAATTCGTCGGCGTCGGCGAAGGCATAGACGATTTACAGGAGTTTATACCCGAGGACTTCGCAAGGGCGCTGTTTGACGAGTAAATGTTCAGGTGATATCGGACGTATCCCGGATATGCCGACTGTGAGATATCGGTAACGAAGGATTATTAAAGCGCGTATCATTCATGATACGCGCTTTTGGCTTTTTCGCGGCATTACAGCCGGAGCTTGCCGCAATTTTTACTTTTCATGAGCGACAATGCTCGGGAGCGACATTTCGCTGTACTGGGTGGAAATGATGCTTGTTTTAGCTATTCTCGAATATATGCCCGAGAATTTTCCGTTATATACAAAAAGACCGGTGATGGACGAATATTTCCGATATTCGGCATACGGATCGTGGAGCAAATCTATATTCTCCGTTTCATACGGCTGTATATATTCCTGTAGGATATATCCTCCGCCGATATTCTCGGTAACGTATTTTTCCCACTCCTCCGCGCTTTCGCATTCCACGCCCGCATGAAAGCCCTTCGACGCGTAAGAATCCTGCGGCTTTATAACCCATTTGTTTTTCTCGGACAGCACGTTATATGATTTTACGGCGTTCTCTGTAAGAACAGCCGTAAATGGAATATGCTTTTCTATAAAGCTGTTTTCCTCCGGCGTCAATATTTGCTTTGTCATATCATGATGCAATATTGCGAATACAAGCTTATTATGAATCACCTGCGTTTTAAAATCACCTATCAGCACGACGTTTTCATCCATGACAGCGTTTATAAACGGCTGAACATTATCATAATCCGCCATAATATCGCATGTCACGGCGCGGCGGTATACGGCGTCGATTTTCATGCCGGACGGCGAAACAAGTCTCCCGTTGACGTAGGAAAGATCGCGTATATCGCATATTTCACAATTTATACCCTTGCCGCAAAAAGCCGCTTTAAACCGTTTAAATTCAAATGGCGGTCCGTATTTTATAAAATCGACAATAGCGACATTCGGACGCGCTTTAGGGCTTTGACATGTGCGGTATATATTCAAAAACTCGTCGACCCAAGAGTCAAACAGCTCATAGGTTTTTATTTCATAGCGTTCGGAAAATTTTTTAAAGGTTTCCGTTTCTCTGACGGCGATATTTAAAATACGGTCCTCATCCATCGCGCTTGTTCCGTCGGCGTTGAATTCACAGAATTTAAATGAAAAATCATCGGGATTAAAGAAGATATCAAATCTTGCAATAGGCAGCTTTGAAGCGTAGCGCGCGGGACGCGCAATCAATTCCTCGAGACGCTTGTCAAATCCGAACAGGGAGCGGTATTGCGCGTTGCTTTCGTATTCCGATATTATCTTTTCCAGTATTTTATATGTCGTATCGCATATATTCTCCAGAAAAGCAGCGGCGTCGCCTGTAAAAAGCTGCGGAATATATAGAGAATACAGAACCATCTGTCTGTTTGGAGCTACCGTATATACCGCCTCGGAATGCTTTATGTATTCCTGCATTGCGGCAGCGCTTTCCCGTGCTGACGCCATATCGCCGTCTGTGAGCTGCTTATAATACATGTATGGACTGTTCAAGAAAATTCATCTCCCGGTTTAAAAAAATACCGACGGTATTTTCTCAAATTGCTCGATTTTAATTTCGGCGTTAAGAAGCGGAGCGATATTGTCCGTAAAACGCATAAAATGCTTAGAATTATTATGCTCCTCAATAGCTGTATCGTTTAGCCATTCTTCAATAAATGTAAATTTAGACTTGTCACGTCTCGCGGTGAGGATTTTATAGGAAAGGCAGCCCTTTTCCTTGCGGGTCTCGCGCGTAACATCTGTGGCGTAACGGATAAATTCCTCCGTGCATGACGGCTTCACATCAAATTTTGCTATAATTGTTATCATAATCAACACCCCGATATCTGTAATACATTAATTATACCATATGTTGTATTATTTTACAAGTAAAAACCTAAAATATTGATAAAATTTTCTTTTTGGTTGACAAGAATATTTGATATGGTATATAATATCCATTTGAAAGGGAGAACAAAAAATGGATAAAAGTAAATTTATAAAGGATAATTTCAATATTTCCGATGAAGTGCTTTCCATAGTCGATGAAGCGGAAAAATCCGTGTCGGAGCAATTTTTTCGTATAGATGAAATTGCGCAGCTTAATCAGATGAAGGTTATGAAGGCGTTTTCGGATAACCGCGTGTCGGAAGCGCATTTTGCCGAAACGACAGGCTACGGGTACGATGATTTGGGAAGAGACACGCTCGATAAAATATACGCTCAGGTGTTTGAAACGGAGGACGCTCTTGTCCGCCATACGTTCGTTAACGGCACCCATACGATATCGACAGCGCTTTTCGGGGTGCTGAGGACGGGAGATGCTCTTATCGCCGTTACCGGAAAACCGTATGATACGCTTGAAGAAGCCATAGGCATAAACGGCAAAGCGGGAAACGGCTCCCTGCGTGATTTCGGCGTAAATTACAGTCAGATTGATTTGAAGCGAGACGGTTCGGCTGATTTTGAAAAGATTACGGAGCAATGCGGCAAAATACAGCCCAAGGCAGTTTTGATACAGCGTTCAAAGGGTTACGATTCCCGTCCGACGCTCAGCGCCGAAGGAATCGGCAAAATAGTGAATGCCGTCAGAGCCGCGTCGCCGGATACCGTTTGTATGGTTGACAACTGCTACGGCGAATTTGCGGACGATTATGAGCCGACGCATTACGGCGCTGATTTGATAATGGGCTCTCTTATAAAAAATCCCGGCGGAGGACTTGCTCCGACAGGCGGTTATATAGCGGGCAGAGCGGATTTGATTGAATTATGCTCGTATCGTATGACGTCGGTAGGAATTGGCAGGGAATGCGGCTCTACGCCCGGACTAAACAGATTGTTTTATCAAGGACTTTTTTTAGCGCCGCATACTGTTGCGCAGGCTCTTAAAACGGCGGTTTTATGTTCGGCTGTATTTGAGAAAATGGGATTTTACGTAGAGCCGAAGCCTCATGAAATAAGGCATGATATTATTCAATCAATACGCTTTAACAATGCGGAAAAGCTGAAGGCCTTTTGTCAGGGTATACAAAAGGGCGCCCCGGTCGACAGCTTTGTTACCCCCGAGCCGTGGGATATGCCCGGGTATCAGGACCGGGTAATAATGGCTGCGGGAGCGTTTGTGCAGGGCGCGTCAATAGAGCTGTCCGCGGACGGTCCGATACGTCCTCCGTATACGGCATTTATGCAGGGCGGCTTAACATATGAATCCGCTAAGCTGGGAATAATGGCGGCGGCACAGAAAATAACGGAGATTGAAAAATGAGTATTAATTCAAAGCAGCAGGTTAAATGCCCCAAATGCGGGAATATAAGCGATATAACGGTCTGGCACTCTATCACGGTCGGAGACAGCCGGGATTTAAAGGAGGATCTGCTGCATGGCAGGGTAAACATATTCCGTTGTCCGGAATGCGATCAAACGGGACTTATGCCGACGCCGATATTATATCATGATGAGCGTGAAAGGCTTATGCTGTCGTTCTCACCGTGCGCCGACCCGATTGAGGCAAGCCGGCAATACGATAAAATACGAAAATCCTCAAAGGAATCCGGAGAGCTGGAACGGCTGAAGGAATATAATCTTCGTTTTATAACGGATTTCAACGCGTTGCTTGAAAAGATTTTAATATTTGACGCCGGTTTAAACGATAAGGCTGTTGAGGTTATAAAGCTGATGATTTTATCGCAGGAGATTGATAAAAGCGAGCAGCGTATATGCCGATTCGGGAAGAAGGATGGCGGCGCTCTGGAGTTTATGGTACATGATACCATTGAAAATCAAATATACACGTCGTCTGTTCCCGTCGAAAGCTATGATACGATTTGGAAGAGTCTCCTGGAATCGGGCGTAAAGCCGTACAGCTTCGACTGGGAAACGGTTGACGGCGCTTACGCGACAAGGCTTTTGAACGGCTTTAACAATTGATAAAAGCGGAGGAGGGAACAGACATGGCAAAAAAGCTGTATTTTGAATGCGCCTCGGGAATCAGCGGAGATATGACCGCCGCGGCGCTGATTGATTTGGGCGCCGACCGCGCGGCGCTCGATAGGGCGTTGAACAGTCTCGATATAGGCGGGTTTGAAGTAAAAATCAGCCGGGTAAAAAAAAGCGGTATTGATGCGTGTGATTTTAATGTTATATTGCAGCATGATAATCACGATCATGATATGGAGTATTTGCACGGACATGAGCATAATCACGGGCATGAACACGGACACGAGCATAATCACGAACATAATCACGATCATGAGCATAATCACGGGCATGAACACGGACACGAGCATAATCACGGGCACGGACATGCGCACCGCGGACTAAATGAAATTACGGAAATTATCAACCGTGCCGATTTGACCGAAGGCGCGAGAGCTCTTGCGCACAGGATTTTTCGTATACTTGCCGAAGCCGAAGCGAAAGCTCATGCGGTTGAGCCTGACAGCGTACATTTTCATGAGGTCGGAGCTGTGGATTCTATTGTGGATATTATTGCCGCGGCGGTATGTGCGGACAGTCTGGGAATCGACAGCGTCATTGTGCCCGCCCTTACGGAAGGCAGCGGATTCGTTCGCTGCCAGCATGGCGTGATTCCCGTTCCCGTGCCGGCGGTTGTAAATATAGCCGAAGCGAACGGATTGACGCTGAAGATGTCAGGAGTGCGAGGCGAGCTTGTCACGCCGACGGGAGCGGCAATTGCGGCGGCGCTGAAAACGGAATCCGAGCTCCCCGAGAGCTTCAAAATCGTAAAGTGCGGAATTGGCGCGGGAAAGCGCGAATACGAGGTAACGGGCATTCTGCGCGCGATGATTATCGAGGCGGACAGCAAAGACGCGGTGTATAAACTGGAAACCAATATTGATGACTGCAATGGTGAGGCGCTCGGATACACACTGGAAAGACTTTTTGACGCCGGCGCAAAGGATGTCTATTATTCTCCGGTGTATATGAAAAAAAATCGTCCCGCGTATGTGCTGAACGTAATATGCGAAGCTGATAAAGCGGAGGCGTGTGAAAAAATTATATTTGAGAATACAACGACAATAGGAATACGGCGGATAAAAACGAAACGGACAATTCTTGAAAGAACGTTTGAAACGGTCCTTACCTCGTTGGGCGAGGTCAAAATAAAAAAATGCTTTACGGACGGATTTGAGCGGGCGTATCCCGAATACGAAAGTATATGCGAAATCTGCAAAAAGCACGGTATCGCGTATTACGACGCGTACCGGACGATAATCGGCGAAATATAATACTGAAAAACGGTCAGGGCAAACGCCCTGACCGTTTTGATTTCGTGAAGAAATTTAATCCTCAGCCGCCATCTTTGCAAGCTTTTCATATTTAGCCTTTGCATCGGCTGCCGCCTTCTCGAACAGAGCCTCGGCTCTCTCCTTGTTGGCGCGCGCGAGGGAGTTATAACGAACCTCGCCCATAATGAAGTCCTTGTAGTCAAGCTTGGGCTCCTTGGAGTCAAGCGTGAACGGATTCTTGCCCTCTGCGGTCTTTCTCGGATCGTAGCGGAAGCAATGCCAGTAACCGGACTCAACAGCCTTTTTCTCCTCGGTCTGAGCAATCTTCATACCGCCCTTGATACCGTGGTTGATACACGGAGCGTAAGCGATAATGAGCGACGGACCGTTGTAGCTCTCCGCTTCGATCATAGCGGTCAGGCACTGCTGCATGTTGTAGCCCATAGCAACCTGAGCGACATAGATATATCCGTAGGACATAGCGATTGCCGCGAGATCCTTTTTCTTAACCTCCTTACCTGCCGCCGCGAACTGCGCGATAGCTCCTGTAGGCGTAGCCTTTGAAGCCTGGCCGCCGGTGTTGGAATAAACCTCGGTGTCGAATACAAGGATGTTGATATCCTCGCCCGACGCGAGCGCGTGGTCAACGCCGCCGAAGCCGATATCATATGCCCAGCCATCGCCGCCAAATATCCAGCAGGATTTCTTGGAAAGGTATTCCTTATCCGCAAGAACATCCTTAGCCTCGCCGGATTGAACAGCCGCTACAGCCTTTAACAATTCCTCTGTCGCAACCTTGTTGCACTTGCCGCAGTCCTTAGTCTCAAGGAATTTGTCAAGAGCCGTCTTAACCCCGGCATTATCCTCTGCAATCTTTTTGCACTTTTCTATATTCTGCTCTCTTAATGTTCTGTTGGCAATTGCCATACCGAGACCAAACTCCGCGTTGTCCTCAAACAGCGAGTTAGCCCAGGCCGGACCTTCGCCGTTTTCGTTTGTCGTATACGGAGTGGAGGGAGCGCTGCCGCCCCAGATCGACGAGCATCCGGTGGCATTCGCAAGGAACATTCTGTCACCGAAGAGCTGTGTAACAAGCTTCGCGTAAGGAGTTTCGCCGCAGCCTGCGCATGCGCCGGAGAACTCAAGATACGGCATCTTGAACTGAGAGCCCTTTACCTTGTCAATCGGGAACTTATCGAGAACCGCCTGCTTCTCGCCGAGCGCCGCGGCATAATCATAATATGGCTGATCGTCATAATGATTATCGAGCGGCTCCATAACAAGCGTATTGTTCTTCATATTGCCCGGGCATACATTTGAGCAGCTTCCGCAGCCCGTACAGTCGAGCACGGAAATAGCCATTGTGTAATAATATCCGTCAAGCTGCTTTGCGGGAGCATATTTAATGCCCTCGGGAGCGTTTTTAAGCTCCTCCTCTGTAAGAACTACCGGACGGATGCAGCCGTGAGGGCATACATACGAGCACTGTCCGCACTGGATACACGTATCCTTGTTCCATGACGGAACGTCTATCGCGATACCGCGCTTCTCAAATGCCGCGGAACCGAGCGGAACCTGACCGGTCTGATACTTTTCAAACGCGGATACCGGAAGCTTAGCCCCCGCGAATGCGTTGATCGGCACGAGAATGTTGTTAACGTAGTCGATAAGCTCGCCCTCGCCGTCGTGATGAACAGCTATATCCTCGTCAGCTGCGTTTTTCCAGCTCTCGGGAACGTCAACCTTAACAACCTGCTGAGCGCCCGCATCGATAGCGTTGTAGTTCATCTGAACTATATCGTCGCCCTTTCTTGCGTATGAAGCCTTAGCGGCGTCCTTCATATACTGAATGGCGTCGTCCTCGGGAATTATATTGGCAAGCTTGAAGAATGCCGACTGCAATACCGTGTTGATTCTTGAACCGAGTCCGATCTCCTTACCGATTTTTACACCGTCTATTGTGTAGAACTTGATATCGTTTTCAGCGATATATCTCTTAACCTGACCCGGGAGATGCTCTTCAAGCTCCTCCGGACCCCAAGAGCAGTTAAGCAGGAATGTGCCTCCGGGCTTAACATCGCTTACCATATCATACTGGCGGATATAGGATGCCTTGTGGCATGCGACGAAATCAGCCTTGTCAACAAGATATGTAGACGTAATCTTCGAGTTTCCGAAACGAAGATGCGAGCATGTAAGACCGCCGGACTTCTTCGAGTCATAATCGAAGTATGCCTGAACGTTCATGTCCGTATGGTCGCCTATAATTTTAACTGAGTTCTTGTTCGCTCCCACGGTTCCGTCCGCGCCGAGACCCCAGAACTTACAGCTTGTGATGTCCGCCGGAGTGGTGTCGGGATTTTCAACAACGGGCAGAGACAGATGTGTCACATCGTCTACTATGCCGATTGTAAAGTGCTTCTTTTCGGTGTTTCTGTAAACCGCAATAATGTCCGCCGGAGTGGTGTTCTTTGAAGCAAGACCATAGCGGCCCGCGTATACGCTTACATCCTTCTTGCCTGCCTCTTCAAGAGCCGCGACAACATCAAGATAAAGCGGCTCGGCAAGAGCGCCCGGCTCCTTTGTTCTGTCAAGCACCGATACCTTCTTAACAGTTTCGGGAAGAGCTGATATAAAGTGCTTGACCGAGAAGGGACGATAAAGTCTTACCGTTACAAGACCGACCTTTTCGCCGTTCTTGGCAAGGTAATCAACCGTTTCGGCGATTGTATCGCAAACGCTGCCCATAGCAACGATTACATGCTCCGCGTCGGGAGCGCCGTGATAGTTAAAGAGCTTATAGTTTGAGCCGATTTCCGCGTTGACCTTATCCATATAGGATTGCGTAAGATCGGGGATAGCGTCATAAGCCTTATTGCACGACTCTCTTGCCTGGAAGAATACGTCGCCGTTCTGAGCTGTGCCGCGCTGAGCGGGATGCTCGGGATTGAGCGAGCTTCTTCTGAATTCATTTATAGCGTCCCAGTTAACAAGCTTTGCGAGCGTTTCATTGTCCCAGCACTCAACCTTCTGATATTCGTGCGAGGTTCTGAATCCGTCGAAGAAATGAAGGAACGGGATCCTGCCGTCAATAGCCGTTAAGTGAGCTATTGCGCCCAAATCCATAGCCTCCTGCGGGTTTCCGGAGCAGAGCATGGCAAATCCCGTCTGACGGCATGCCATAACATCCGAATGATCGCCGAAGATGGAGAGCGCGTGCGAAGCAATACAGCGTGCAGATACGTTAAATACGCACGGAAGCTGTTCTCCCGCAATCTTATACATGTTCGGAATCATAAGCAAAAGACCCTGAGAAGCGGTGTAGGTTGTGGTAAGAGCACCCGCCGTAAGCGATCCGTGCACAGCGCCTGCCGCGCCTGCCTCAGACTGCATCTCAACGACCTTTACAGTGTTGCCGAAAATGTTTTTTTGTCCGGCGGCAGCCCACTTATCGGTAACTTCCGCCATAGTTGATGATGGTGTGATAGGATAGATGGCAGCAACGTCGGTAAACGCGTAGGAAGCGTATGCCGCGGCGTTATTGCCGTCCATGGTTTTCTTTTTTCTTCCCATCTGTTTTCTTCCTCCCTTAATATTAGTGTAGTGTATTTGTACTATACATGTATATATAATATCACTTTTCTTGGACAAAATCAAGATTTGAAGCAATTTTTTATGATTTTTTGCATAAAATTTGCCATATTGTGGATTTTGCACTAAAATCAGATTGAATAGTCTGTAACTTTTTGATATTTTATATAAATTTTGCGTTGGAATTCCCGTTCCATATTCTTTAATCTGCTGTGAATACGATAGATTTTATTGGATTTCGCGGTTAAATGCGGACAGGATATGCTCATGCCCGAAAGAAATCTTTTTTTCAGGTCATATTCAAAAGTACGCCGATAAAAATCGGCATATATTCCGTACATGAAAATTGAAACCGCGTCTAAAATTATTCCCATTTTTATACCTCCGAAATTGTGTTTAAAATCTTATATCCGATATTATTAGCCGGATTTTTAATTAATAAAGCTTGTAAAATATGTTGACACAGCTCATGAAAAATGGTAGAATATATACGAACATAGATTCGGTAAAATGGAACATAAATTTTATTTTTGTCATGTAACCGTAACTAAATGTAAGTTGTTTGTAATTGAAAACATTATACACAGGTGGTATAATATGAAACGCAAACCACAAGATATTGTGGTTTTTCAAATAAAATCACATTGCGAAAGCTTAATGAAAATATAACTGATAAAATCGGTGCGCGGGGGAGTGAGATACTAATGCAGGTAATAAAAAAGGATAACACAAGAGAGGATTTTAACGTCCAAAAGGTGGTCGTGGCGGTAAATAAAAGCGCGGCGAGAGCGCTTGTCAAATTCACGGATGACGAGCTTAGCTTCATATGCAGGTTTGTGGAGGACGAGGCGCGGCGTATGGGGAAGGATAATATTCTCATCGCGGAAATGCATAACATAGTTGAAGGAGCTCTTGAGAGAGTGAATCCGAAGGTGGCGAAAAGCTACAGGGATTATCGCAATTACAAGCAGGACTTTGTTCAGATGCTCGACGAGGTATATAAAAAGAGCCAGTCGATTATGTATATAGGCGACAAAGAAAATTCGAATACCGATTCAGCGCTCGTATCGACGAAGCGCAGCCTGATATTTAATCAGCTGAATAAAGAGCTTTACAAAAAGTTTTTCCTTACAACCGAGGAATTGCAGGCGGCGCGCGACGGATATATCTATATTCACGACATGTCCGCGAGGCGCGACACGATGAATTGCTGTCTGTTCGACGTCGAATCGGTACTTACCGGCGGCTTTGAGATGGGCAATCTCTGGTACAATGAGCCCAAAACGCTTGATACGGCATTTGATGTTATAGGGGATATAGTTCTTTCGGCAGCGTCGCAGCAGTACGGCGGATTTACCGTTCCGAACGTTGAGCTTATTCTGGAACCGTATGCGGAAAAATCATATAAAAAATATATAAAAAAATATACAAAGCTCGGACTTGACGCGGAGAAGGCGGAAGAGGTTGCCGAAGCCGATGTCCGGCGTGATTTTGAACAGGGCTTTCAGGGCTGGGAGTATAAATTCAATTCCGTCTCATCCAGCCGCGGCGATTATCCGTTTATTACCGTAACGGCGGGCACGGGAACGGGACGTTTTGCAAAAATGGCTACCATTTCGATGCTGAAGGTTCATATGAACGGTCAGGGGAAGGCGGGTCATAAGAAGCCTGTGCTGTTCCCGAAAATCGTATTTCTCTACGATGAAAAGCTCCACGGTCCGGGAGGAGAGCTGGAGGATGTTTTTGAAGCGGGAATCGAATGCTCTTCGCGCACTATGTATCCCGACTGGCTGTCGCTTACGGGCGAGGGGTATGTGCCGTCAATGTATAAAAAATACGGCAAGATCATATCGCCTATGGGGTGCCGCGCGTTTTTGTCGCCGTGGTATGAGCGCGGCGGTATAGAGCCGGCGGATGAAGAGGATTCTCCCGTATTTGTCGGCAGATTTAATATAGGCGCCGTGTCACTTCATCTGCCTATGATTTATTCAAAGGCTAAGCAGGAGAGCCGTGATTTTTACGAGGTGCTTGACTATTATCTCGAGCTTATACGAAACCTCCATTTGCGCACATATGATTATCTGGGCGAAATGAGAGCATCGACAAATCCGCTCGCATATTGCGAGGGCGGCTTTTACGGCGGTCATCTGAAGCTGCGCGATAAGATCAAGCCGCTTCTCAAATCCGCGACGGCTTCCTTTGGAATTACTGCGTTAAATGAGCTCCAGCAGCTTCACAATAAAAAATCACTTGCGGAGGACGGACAGTTCGCTCTTGAGACGCTTGAGCACATAAACGATAAAATAGCGCAGTTTAAGAAAGAGGACGGCAAGCTTTACGCCATATACGGAACGCCTGCCGAATCTCTTTGTGGGCTTCAGATAGAGCAGTACAGGAAAAAATACGGAATTGTCGAAAACGTTTCCGACAGACCGTATGTATCAAACAGCTTCCACTGCCATGTTACAGAGGATATTACGCCGATAGAGAAACAGAATATAGAAAGCAGGTTCTGGAATTTCTCAAACGGTGGAAAAATCCAGTATTGCCGTTATCCGGTCAGCTATAATAAGGACGCCGTGCGCACACTCATACGGCGCGCAATGAGGATGGGATTTTATGAAGGCGTTAATTTATCGCTCGCGTATTGTGACGATTGCGGTCACGAGGAGCTGGAAATGGACGTATGTCCCAAATGCGGAAGCCGGAATCTGACCAAAATCGACCGAATGAACGGTTATCTCTCATACTCGCGCGTAAAAGGCGACACGCGTCTGAACGCGGCAAAAATGGCTGAGATTGCCGAAAGGAAAAGCATGTAATGAAATATCATAACATAACGAAGGATGATATGCTCAACGGCGACGGGCTGCGTGTTGTGCTTTGGGTGTCCGGCTGCGAGCATCACTGCGATGAATGTCAAAATCCGGTTACGTGGGATATAAACTGCGGTCTGTTGTTCGATGAAGAGGCAAAAAACGAGCTTTTCACGGAATTAGAACGCGACTATATATCCGGGGTGACCCTGTCCGGCGGAGATCCGCTGCATCCGCAGAACCGCGGTGATATCGAGAGACTGATCGTTGAAATACGCAGGAAATTCCCGAATAAAACCATATGGCTTTACACCGGTTATGAGTGGGATGATATAAAAAAACTCAGCTTCATTGATAAAATTGACGTCATAGTCGACGGAAAATACCGCAGGGATCTGCGTGACGTAAATCTGCCGTGGCGCGGCAGCACCAACCAGAAGGTTATAGATGTGAGGGAAAGCCTCGCGCTCGGGAAAATCGTGCTGCATGCAAAATAGACGGCGCGTATGTTAAGGAGAACCAATTATGAAAATAAAAATAAAAAAGCTAACCGAAACGGCAAAAATCCCCGAACGCGGCACAGAATATTCCGCGGGCTATGATTTGTTCGCGGATCTGCCGGAAAAAACGCAAATAGGGGCAGGGGAGACGAAGCTGATAAAAACCGGCGTTTCCATAGCTGTACCGGAGGGATATTTCGGAGGAATATTTGCGCGGAGCGGATTATCCCTGAAGGAGGGTCTGCGTCCCGCGAATTGTACGGGAGTGATCGATGCGGATTACCGGGGAGAAATTATGGTATCGCTGCACAATGACAGTGCGCATACGCGCGAAATTATCCCCCGGCAAAAGATAGCTCAGCTTATAATCATTCCGTTTGCGTCTGTGGATTTCGAGGAAACGGATGAGCTTGACGAAACGGTCCGCGGAGCCGGAGGCTTCGGGCATACGGGAAAAATTTAAAAAACAGTCCGCCATGAAATGGCGGACTGTTTTTATATAAAAATTATTTAATCATCGAAGCGACTTCAGCGGCGAAATCCTCTTCTTTCTTTTCAATGCCCTCGCCCTTTTCAAGACGCGCGTATTCAACAAGAGAAGCCGTGCCGCCCAATGCTTTGGCTGCGTTATCGATATACTGCTTAACGCTAAGGTCTCCGTCCTTAACAAACTCCTGCTCAAGGAGACAGTTTTCCTTGTAGAATTTATTAATTCTGCCCATAACCATTTTCTTTGCGATAGCTTCCGGCTTTCCTTCGTTCATTGCCTGAACTGTCAGAATTTCCTTCTCATGCTCAACAACGTCCTCAGGTACGCTTTCGCGGTTAAGATACGGCGCGCTCATAGCGGCAATCTGCATGCAGACGTCCTTACCCATTGCTTCAAAGCCGTCCTTATCCGCAACATCGGTATCAAATCTGACAATGACGCCGATTTTGCCGCCGCCGTGAATATATGTTACGCAGTCGCCCTCATAGCGTACAAAACGTCTGATATTCATATTCTCGCCTATAGTGGCAATCTTTTCGGTGAGCATATCGCCTATTGTCGTTCCGTCGACCTCAACAGCCTTTAATGCCTCAACATCAGCGGGAGCGGCATCCGCGACAGCCTTTGCCACGGTTTTTACGAAATCAATAAACTGCTCGTTTTTCGCAACGAAGTCCGTTTCGGCGTTAACCTCAACGACAACGGAAACCTTGCCTTCGGTATACGCGAAAACAACGCCCTCCGCGGCTACTCTGCCGGCTTTTTTTGCGGCTTTGGCAAGACCGTTTTCTCTCAGGTACTCGATTGCTTTGTCCATGTCGCCGTCCGTTTCGGTAAGCGCCTTTTTGCAGTCCATCATGCCGCAGCCTGTCATTTCTCTTAATTCTTTAACGATTTTTGCTGAAATTGCCATTTTATATATTCCTCCGGTTAAATTCTGAATCTGTAATTATTCCTCAGCGGGAGCTTCCGCGGACTCCTCCGCTTCCTCCGCCGTCTGCTGAATGAGAGCGTCCTCGCCCTGTCTGCCTTCAATTATAGCGTTTGACATTGTAGACGCGATAAGCTTTACGGCGCGGATAGCGTCGTCATTGCCGGGAATAACATAATCAACCTCATCGGGATCGCAGTTTGTATCCACGATAGCGACAACGGGAATGCCGAGCTTATGCGCTTCGGAAATTGCGATTTTTTCCTTGCGGGGATCGACAACGAACATAGCCCCGGGGAGCTTCTTCATATCCTTAATTCCGCCGAGATATTTTTCAAGCTTATCACGCTGGAGCTTGAGCTTGATGACCTCTTTTTTCGGAAGCATATCGAATGTGCCATCCTCCTCCATTTTGTTGATTTGAGCAAGACGGTTAATTCTTTGCTGAATGGTCTTAAAGTTTGTAAGCATTCCGCCGAGCCATCTTGCGTTAACGTAATACATGCCTACGCGCTCGGCTTCCTCTTTGATCGAGTCCTGAGCCTGCTTCTTTGTGCCGACAAAGAGAATGTCCTCGCCGGAGGCAGCGATTTCACGTATGAAATAATACGCCTCCTCAATCTTCTTTACTGTTTTTTGGAGATCGATAATATAAATACCGTTTCTCTCCGTGAAGATGTACTCAGCCATTTTGGGATTCCATCTTCTTGTCTGATGTCCGAAATGAACGCCGGCTTCCAAAAGCTGCTTCATTGAAATAATGTTTGCCATTTTTTTATCCTCCTGATTGTTTTATTTCCTCCATACGCATCAGCTCCCGAATGAACCCCGGCAAAAGGGCAAACCAAACGAAATCCGCGTATGTGTGTATTTTCATACCGAATTATCATAACATATCGGCTGAAAAAAATCAACAGTTTTTTTGGATTTTTTTATATTTATTTATAAATTTTCATTTTTACCAGCAGGCTGTAAAGCTTGCTTCCGCCGGGAAGCATTTTAATTTCGTTCTCGTTTAGTATTTTAAGCGCGAACAGCAGAACAAAATAAACGATTACAGCCGTTAAGATGGCTGAAAGCACTGCTATTATGTTTTTGCCCGCGGCTGCATATGCGGCATTGTATACGAGCCATGCCGCGGCGCCCATTGCCGTTCCGGCAATAAGCGGCTTTAAAATATATTTTTTAAATGAAATACCTATCGTCAGATGACGCGACAGTATAGCATAGCATATCACAAACGCCGCGAACTGACATATTATAGAGCTTATAGCCGCGCCGTAGATATTTATGGCAGGCTGGCGTATCAGGATAAGATTTAAAACGATTTTTATAACGCATCCCACTATCAGTCCCACGGCGGGAGAGAATACCTTTCCCATGCCCTGAAGAGCCCCGGACATCGTTTGGAACAGCGCGCTGAATATAAGCGATATAGCCATAAGAGCAAGCAGGTCGGAACCGAGCGACGCGGCGGGATAAAGCAGCTTGTAGATAGGCTCGGCAAGCACTATAAGCCCTATAACGCAAGGCAATATAAGGAGAATGGATATAAGGAACGAATAGGTTATTTTGCCGCTTGCCTCATTTTTGTCTCCCTTTGCGAGCGCTCCGGCTATTGAAGGCACAAGGACGGTTGAAAACGCGACGTTCAGTGCAAGCGGCATATTAATTATAGTGTCGCTTTTGGACAGTCTGCCAGCTAAAACGATAGCGTAATCGCTGAGCTGCTTGACGGTCGGGTCTGGAATCGCCGGATTGCCGGCGTATGCGGGAATGCCTCCCGCAAACGCAATTTCTATGCCGCGGGTTATCGTGGCGGTGTCAATTACGCGGTTTACGGCGGTGACAATAGACGCGAGAGATATGGGTATAGACAGCATGAGAACCGATTTCATAATATGACCGGTGGACTCGTTGAGCGATTGTACGGCAGACTGACGTTTTTTTTCATCCAGACCGTCTTTCCTGCGCAGATAGAACAGTACAAGATATCCGAAGGATATGAGCGTTGCCGCGGAGCTCGCCAGATTCGCCCACGCAGCCATAATTTCCGGAAGTGTCTTTGTTATTTCCGCGCCGTTTACCGTCTCGGTATAATAAAGCGTGTCGGAAAGCAGGAAGCCGCGCGACAAAAGCTCCATTATCAAAGGCATCGAGCCGACCGTCAATATAACGAAAAGTATAGTCAGACCGCTTTTAAAAACCTGTTCCAGAATCTGCGAGCGGCTTGTCGCATTCATGTCACTTAATCCCTGGAAATATCCGCGTATTACCGACGACACGCACACGAAGAATATGGACGGCGCGAGCGCGCGCATTACATATTGAATTTCGGAATTGCCGATTATGTATGTCGATACAAAATCCGCACCGAAATAAAGCAGCAGCGCGCACCCGGCGCCGATTCCGGCAAACAGTATAAATGAGGATTTGAAGATGTTATGAGCGCCCTTGTAATCGTTGAGAGCGGCGCGCTCCGATACCATTTTCGCTATCGCGTTGGGTATGCCCACCGATGATACGGCGAGAAGTACCGTGTATACCTGAAATCCCGCTGTGTAAAATCCGTTGCCTGCGTCGCCGAAGCCGTCAATATTGGTAAGCACAACTCTGTATACCAGACCCAAAATCTTGACGGCAAGCTGCGCAAAAAGCACTATGGCTACATTGCCCATAAATGATTTTGTTTTTTCAGCTCTTTTATCTTTAATTGCACGCATATTTTTTTCCTCTTTCAAAAATTAAAGCAATACTATTATAAGACAATTTTCTCGTATATTCAAGTATTTATTAAAAAATATTTTAAAGGAGAGGCAATGTCCCCATCCGTATAAATACGGAACAAGCCCCTCTTTGGAGAGGGGCTTGCGTGTAACGGATGCAATCAATCCTTAATACCGTTTCTTTTCTTCATCATTGCGCGGACCTTGAGCGGCAGACCGAATAAGTTTATAAAGCCCTCGCTGTCCTTATGACTGTAGAGCTCATGGCTGTCGCCGAAGGAAGCAATATCCTCGTTATAAAGAGAATACGGGGATTTTGCGCCGGCGGGAGTGCAGTTGCCCTTGTAGAGCTTTAAACGAACCTCTCCCGTAACGGTCTCGTCCATCTTATCAAACATTGCCGACATTGATTCGCGCAGAGGCGTGAACCATTTGCCGTCATAAACAAGCTCGGAGAATTTGATTGCCGACTGACGCTTAAAGCTCTGCGTATCGCGGTCGAGACACAAATATTCGAGCTCCTGTATTGCCGCGTACAGAATGGTGCCGCCCGGCGTTTCATACACGCCCCGCGACTTCATTCCGACGAGCCTGTCTTCAACAATATCCGCGATACCGACACCGTGCTTGCCGCCCAGCGCGTTAAGCTTCTCAACAAGAGCGCGCGGCTTCATCTTCTTGCCGTCTATTGATACCGGCTCGCCCTTCTCAAAGCCTATCGTAACGTATTCCGGCTCGTCGGGAGCGGATTCGGGGTACGTTCCCAGCTTAAGCAGATTTTCAAATTGCGGCTCGTTCGCCGGATCCTCCAAATCCATGCCCTCATGGCTGATATGCCATATATTCCTGTCGCGCGAATATAAGTCCTTCTTTGTAACGGGAACCTCAATGCCGTGCGCCTGCGCGTAATCAACGGCGTCCTCACGCGATTTGATATCCCAGATACGCCACGGAGCAATTATTTTAATGGTCGGGTCGAGCGCCTTTATCGTAAGCTCAAAGCGCACCTGGTCATTGCCTTTGCCCGTCGCGCCGTGGCATATTGCCACAGCCTTTTCCTTATGCGCGATTTCGACCAATTTTTTTGCGATAATCGGACGT
This sequence comes from uncultured Clostridia bacterium, assembly GCA_947626135.1. Taxonomy (GTDB): domain Bacteria; phylum Bacillota; class Clostridia; order UBA1381; family UBA1381; genus 12844. Next base: position 30,759 of record CANQQZ010000007.1, on the reverse strand, counting down.
GCATGAGATGTGCCCAGAAGATATTTGCCCTCATATACGGCTCCCGCCTTTAAAGTCGGGAAAATATAATCCTTCACATAATCGTCTCTTAAATCCGCAATGTAGCACTTTGAAGCGCCCGCGCGCTTCGCTCTTTCCTCAAGTCCGTCCGTTTCCTTGCCCTGACCTACGTCGCCGCATACGCAGATAACCTCATATCCGTAGTTCTCGATAAGCCAGCTGACTATTATGGACGTATCAAGCCCGCCCGAATAGGCGAGAACAACTTTTTCCTTTGCCATAGTTGCAATTCCTCCTAAAAAGTTTTATAATATGAAAATATTATACACTATTACTGAAAAATATTCAATTGTAAAAAGTGTATAAATATAATAATAAAATTAAGGTGGCATTGAGAAGTTATGGTTATAATAGGAGTTGACCCGGGATACGCCATAGTCGGTCTGGGCATTATAGAATACAAGGGAAGCAAATTCAGAATGATGGAGTATAACGCGCTCACAACCGAGGCGGGGCAAAAAACGACCGACAGATTAAAATATATTTACGACGGTATGGATTACTACATAAAAAAATATAAGCCTGACGCAATAGCTATAGAAGAGCTGTTTTTTAACAGCAATCAAAAGACAGCCATAAAGGTGGCGCAGGCGAGGGGAGTAATACTGCTCGCGGCTGCGAATAACGGCGTGAAGGTATATGAATATACGCCTCTTCAGGTAAAGCAGTCTGTAACCGGCTACGGGCGCGCGGATAAAAATCAGGTACAGACAATGATTAAAATGCTGCTGCGCCTTGATAAAATACCAAAGCCCGACGACGCCGCCGACGGGCTGGCGCTGGCTGTATGCCACGCGCATTCAAGCAGAATGAATTCTATAGGTGGGCAGGATCTGAGCATTTGATGTAATCCGCCTGTAACATAATAGAAATTTTTATGAAATATAAAAATTTTAGGAAATTTTAACTAAAATTATACATTTTGATGTGCATTATATGTGAAATATGCACATCAATTTTTTCTAATTATTAAAAAGTATTTAAGCATATCATGAAAAATTAACAATTTTGTAACAATTTCAAAGTTGACATAATTGTAACATTGTTGTATTATAGTGACAGCAAAGGAGTAAAGCGGATGTATTACTATATCAAAGGCAGGCTTGTTCATAAGGATGAAAACGGCATCGCGGTCGATGCAAACGGCGTCGCGTACTATATGAATACCACGCTTGCGAGCATGGCGGCAGCCGGGAATATCGGCGATGAGGTTACAATGTACGCGTATCTGCATATACGCGAGGATATCATGGAGCTTTACGGTTTTATGTCGCAGGATGAGAAAAGAATGTTTCTACTTCTTCTTTCCGTGTCGGGAGTGGGACCCAAAGCGGCGCTTTCGGTCTTGTCGGTGCTGACGCCGGAGAAATTTGCTCTCGCGGTTGTAACGGATGATGTAAAATCGATCACGCAGGCGGCGGGCGTAGGACCAAAGCTTGCCAAACGCGTTATTTTGGAGCTGCGCGATAAGCTGAATGGAGAGGATTTAAGGGCGGATGCCGTATCGGCGGACGCCGCTTCCACGGAAATTTTGACGGATAACCGCGCCGAGGCTGTAAGCGCGCTTGTGGCGCTCGGATACAGCGCGGCTGACGCGAGAAACGCGGTCAGGAAGACAGACGCGGATCTGAGCGTCGAGGAAATTATAAAGAAAGCTCTTATGAGCTTTTAAGGCGGGTGATATTAATTGTTCGATGAGGACGAAAGATTTGTTGCCGGCGGATTCATCAATGAAGATGTTGAGATCGAGTCGGGACTCAGACCGAGGACTCTCGATGAATATATAGGTCAGGACAAGGTAAAGGGCAATCTTGACGTGTATATAAAGGCGGCGCTTGACCGGCGCGAGCCGCTCGATCATGTTTTGCTCTACGGTCCTCCGGGTCTCGGCAAAACAACACTCGCCGGAATTATTTCAAATGAAATGGGAGTAAACATAAGGATCACCTCCGGTCCCGCCATTGAAAAAGCGGGAGATCTGGCGGCGATCCTGACAAATTTAAACGAGCATGACATATTGTTTATAGATGAGATCCATCGTATGGCGAGGAGCGTCGAGGAGGTGCTCTATCCGGCGATGGAGGACTATGCCATAGACATTATAATAGGCAAGGGTCCGGCGGCAAAATCAATACGTATTGATCTTCCGAAATTTACGCTTATCGGCGCAACCACGCGCGCGGGACTGCTTTCCGCGCCGCTTCGTGACAGATTCGGCGTAATAAGCCGCCTGGAATTATACTCGGTTGACGATTTAAAGCAGATCGTTATACGCTCGGCAAAGCTTTTAAATGTTATTATAGATGACGAGGGCGCGGCGGAAATCGCGTCGCGGTCGCGCGGCACACCGAGAATTGCCAATAGATTTTTAAAGCGGGTGCGCGATTTTGCGCAGGTGCGCTATGACGGAAAAATCGACGTGTCCGTGGCGCGCGCGGCTTTAAAGGATATGGAGGTCGACGAGCTTGGTCTTGATATGATCGACACAAAAATGCTCATGACCATGATCGAGAGCTTCGGCGGCGGGCCGGTCGGTCTCGATACGCTCGCGGCGACCATAGGCGAGGAGCCGAATACTATAGAGGACGTTTATGAGCCGTATCTGTTGCAGCTCGGCTTCATAGTACGCACGCCCCGCGGAAGAACAGCGACAAAAAACGCTTACGAGCATTTTGGGATTCCATATGCCAAATAGGAAAAAATAAAAGGGAAGGAGCTAAAGCTGATGAGGAAAATTTTAATAACGCTTATATGCATGATGACAATAATGATACTCGGTGCGGCAACGGCAAATGCGGATGGAATGCTGCTCGAGTATGACGGCGGAGTACACGAGTATGACGGAGCTGTATACGCGCTTGTGGTTAACAACCATGAAATAGACCCGCCGCTTTCTCCTATTATATTTAACGACAGAGCGCTTGTACCTGTTCGTGAGATTTTTGAGGAGGTAGGAGCTACGGTTGAATACGACGGAAGCGACCAGTCAATACGTATTTATGACGAGGACACGACTATACTCATGTTTATAAATAATAACATCGCCTATGTAAACGGGCGGAAATGCGCAATACCGGACAATGTCGTTCCAAAGCTTATTTCAAAGCTTGGCGGCGAGACAAAAACAATGGTGCCGATCAGATTTATAAGCGAGAGTATAGGCATGCCCGTTGATTTTGATGCTGATGCGGGAGCTATTCTCGTTGCGTCCGACAGCTACGATTATGAGGATTTCATACCGGAGCCGGAGGCAACGCCGGCGCCTAAGCCGCAGGTTACGGGCTTTGCATACAACATTACGGGCAATACGGAGCTGACAATAGACATACAAACTGATTATCCGATAGAAAACGAGGATGATTTCATGATGAATTCACCCGGCAGACTTGTCGTGGATTTAAACGGTTCCGGTATGGGAAAATACGAGGGAACGAGATATGTGAACGATATAGGCATTTCCACCATACGACTCGGCGATAACGGAGAGAGAGCAAGGTTCGTTGTGGACAGCGAGTATATTGATAACTACAGCGTTGACTGCGTTTCCGACACTCAGCTGCGTATTGTTGTAACAACAAATCCTCCGGAGCCCACGCCGGTTCCGGCAGCGAAGCCGCATTCGCTTATTCAGAGCAGCGCCGCGGCTGCGGACAGTGAGACGCCAAAGGCGGATGCAAAACCGTCAAAAACGTTTAACCGCGCGGAAAATTCAACAAAGCTCGTAATCCTGGACGCCGGGCACGGCGGAAGCGATTCGGGAGCGGTCGGAACGGTTAACGGACAGTCTGTATATGAAAAAACGCTCACGCTGTCAATTACATATAGGGTAAAGGCGATTCTGGAGAGCAACGGAGTTACGGTATCAATGACAAGAACCGGAGATACGCTGCCGTCGCTTGTCGAAAGACCTACGCAGGCTAACGGTGAAAACGCGGCGCTCTTCGTAAGTATACATATTAATTCCGCCGACGCCTCCGAGGCGCACGGAATCGAAACATATTATTCGACCGAAAATAACGGCGACAAATACGGCACAACCAGCTCGTATCTCGCGTCGCAGCTATTGCGTAATATGATTAACCAGACAGGAGCGTCGGACCGCGGCGTAAGAACCGCGAACCATGCGGTAACGCGCAGATGCAATATGCCGGCGTCACTCGTGGAATGCGGATTTATAAGTAATTCCGAGGAGGCGGCGCTTATGTCATCAGACGCTTATCAGAATAAGCTCGCTCAAGGCATAGCGGACGGTATACTGAACACGCTTCCGATTGTGACAATCCCCGACTGATGAATAAAAACGAGGCGTTCCGGCAGCGGGACGCTTTGTTTTTTTATGTGATTATTTTGATACATATATACGGAAGAATTTAATGCTATTTGCTTGCAAATAAAGCATATTTGGGGTATAATAGAGTAAAAGCTTAAGCGTTAGGAGAAACAGGTATGGAGCAGACGGGAATAGTGGAGGAATGCTTCGGCGGCATGGCGCGGGTAAAAATCACGCGCTCGTCGGCGTGCGGGGATAACTGCGCATCGTGCGGAATGTGCGCAAACAAGGAAACGGTGATCGAGGCGAGAAACGTATGCGGAGCGGACAAAGGCGATATCGTTTTGCTTAATATGAGCAGCGGAAGAGTTTTAAACGCGGCGTTTCTGGCATATATTGTGCCGGTTATTCTGCTTGTCGCCGGATGCGCGGCGGGAGATTATATTTTCAAAAGCGAAAACGCCGGTATTTTGTGCGGATTTGCTCTTATGGCGGTTTCGTTTATTATTATGCATTTTTTCGATAAACGGTTAAAAACGCGTTACAGTCCGACGATATCGGGCATTGTGCGGCATAATAACGCCGGTATTGTTTGAAGCATGCGCGGCGGATAGTTAATTAACTCTTTACAAACAGTCAAAAAAAATGTATAATAGACACAACAAAAATTTTTGCGAAAGGTAAAAAATAATGTTCAATACGGACTATCTTATACAAAAGCTTATAAGTATTCCTCTTATTTTAATAGCGCTTGTCGGACACGAGCTTGCTCACGGATATGTTTCGACCCGGCTTGGAGATCCGACGCCAAAGGCATACGGACGTCTGTCGCTGAATCCGCTGCGGCATATAGACCCGATAGGCGCGCTCCTGATGCTTGTTGCGGGATTCGGCTGGGCGAAGCCGGTTATGATCAACCCGCAGTATTATAAGAACCGCAAATGGGGCACGGCGCTTGTGGCGCTTGCCGGACCGCTGGCAAACCTTTGCATGGCGTTTGTATCGCTTTTGCTGTACGTGATTTTCTGCGCTGTATGCGTCAAGACAGGTATATGGAACGCGCTTCCCGGTGCGGTGACAGACTGGTCGGGAACTATAGCGATACTTTTGGCAAGCTATAATCTGAGCTTTATGCTGTTTAACCTGATACCGATACCGCCGCTCGACGGTTCGAAGGTGCTCGGAGCGCTGCTGCCGGACAGGATTTACTATAAAATGCTTAATTATGAGCGGTACTATACGCTGATCCTGTTTGGTATAATATTTATTTTATCAAGAATCGGGGCGTTTAATTTTATAGACAGGGGAATATCCTTTTTCCTGTATGGCATGCTCGGATTATTTGATATGCTGTTTTAAGGTGACAAATGGAGAAGATACAATATAAGCTAAGCGCCTTCGAAGGTCCGCTGGATCTGCTTCTGACGCTTATTCAAAAGAATAAGGTCAGTATCTGGGACATACCTGTAGCGGAAATTACAGAGCAGTATTTGGATGCGATTGAAGGCATTGAGGAAGAGGAAATTGACAATACGAGCGAATTCTTAGTGCTTGCGGCACAGCTTTTGTGGATAAAATCGCGTATGCTTCTTCCAAAGGACGAGGATGACGAGGACGACGAGGACCCAAGAGAGGATCTCGCCCGAAGGCTTGCGGAATATCAAGCGTACAAGGAGGCTTCGCAAAAGCTTAGGAAAACGGAGGGCGCAGCCGACCGCATGGTATTTCGTGCGGAGGAGAATATAAAATTCCCTATACCCGAATATTCGCGGGAGCATACGGTCGAGGATCTGCTCGCGGCATTTCAGAATATTCTTGCGCGCCGGATCCGAAGCGCGAAACCGGAAAAGCGCGCGTTTTCGGGCATTGTGGGACGAGAGAAGGTTTCGGTCCGCGCAATGTCCGACAGAATTAAACGGAGATTTTTAAAGAATAAACGCGTAAGCTTTAATTCTCTGTTTGAAAATAAGGATTCGCGTCCCGTTATGATTGCGACATTTCTGGCTGTGCTTGATATGATAAAGAGCAATAAGCTGTTTGCCGAATACGACGAGAGAAAGGACGATTTTATCCTTACATCCGGATATTCAAAAAAAGAGCTTGAATCGGAGGATGCAGCGACATATGATGAAGAATATTAAATACGCGATCGAGGGCATATTATTTGCGGCGGGCGAGCCTGTAAACGCGGCGAAGCTTGCGGCTGTGCTGGACGCGGAAACAGAAGATATCGAAAAAGCGGTTGAGGATTTGAAAAACGAATATAACCGAGACGAGCGCGGATTTAATATAATAGATATCCGCGAAGGATATCAGATTTGCTCCCGCCCGATGTATTACGCATATATACAGGAAATACTCGGCGAGCAGCGTAATCAGCCGTTGTCGAATGCAGCTATGGAGGCGCTGGCGATTATCGCGTATAAGCAGCCGGTAACGCGCGGGCAAATCGAGAAGATACGCGGGGTCAATTCGGACGGCTGTGTGAACAGGCTTTACGAGCGCGGCTTAATAGAGGAATGCGGACGGCTCGACGCGCCCGGTAAGCCTATATTGTACCGAACCACCGACACGTTTCTGCGGTGCTTCGGTCTTCGTTCGCCGGATGAGCTTCCGTATATGGATTTGAGCAAATTCGACGCCGACTCTCAGGGAGAGCAGCTTGAAATCAAAGACGAATAACCGCGTTTTTATCGGTATGACGGTTATGCGTCAGACGGAGACCGCGCAGGCGTAAAAGCAATCATGAAAACAGAGAGGGGCGAAGCTATGGCGGCTGTATGTATATTACTTGCGGTTGCGGCGCTGCTTATTGTCCTGTTCTCGCTGCATATCAAAGTAAATATGTCATTCACGGCGGATGGCGATAATAAAATTGAGCTTCGTTACGGTTTTTTGAAATTTCGTATACTGCCTAAAAAGGCTCGGGACGAAGTCCGCACCGAAAAAACCGAGGATAAACGGAAGGAAGAAAAAAAGCGGGACAACGGTCGGATGCTGAAGCTTTTAAAAGCCGTACACGCGGCATTAAAGGACGGATTGTTTAAAATCGCAGGGTATATTTTAACAAAAGCCGTCACGGTAAGCGAGCTTAACATAAGCGCGGATTTCGGGCTTGACGATCCCGCGGAAACCGGCATAGCTGCCGGCGCGGCGTATGCTGCGGTGTATAATATGATAGGGCTTATGGATAGGCACATGAAATTAAAGGAGCGTACAGTCAGCATAACTCCGGATTTTGACGAGGAAAAATTTCTGGCGGGCGCGTATGCTTCGCTGTATACAAATATATGGCACATTTTCGTTATAGGCGGAATGTTTATAAAAACGGCGGTTAAAATTTTATATAAAGCATGGAGGTTAAGAAAAAATGAGCAATCAAGTGAGTGAAATGATTGAAAATTCGATGAAGCATTTGCAGACGCTGATAGATGTTAACTCCGTCGTCGGAGATCCTATCCGGGCGGATGCGAACACGATGATTATTCCGATTGCAAAAATCAGCTGCGGCTTCGGCGGCGGCGGCTCCGACATGGCGGGAAAAGCGGGCTCCGACAAGAACAGCTTCGCCGGCGGGATAGGCGGCGGCACATCGGTCAAAGCGGAAGCGTTTCTGGTAGTGTCAAACGGAAATGTCAGAATTGTTCCGGTAACGGAAAACGCGTCCACAGCCGATAAAATCGTGGATATGGTTCCGGGCATGGTGGATAAGGTAAGCGGATTTTTCAATAAGGGCGGCATGGACGGAAGTACGGAATGATAACTCAAAAGGATAAAATTTTAGCGTGCGTGGAGAAGCCCACGCGTTATACCGGCGGCGAACTAAATGAGGCTGTAAAAAACGCCGAGGATGTGTTTGTGAGGTTTGGCTTTTGTTTTCCGGATACTTACGAAATCGCAATGTCGCATTTGGGACTTAAAATCTTATACTATGCTTTAAACCGGCGCAGCGATACCTGGTGCGAGCGTGTTTTCGCGCCGTGGGTGGATATGCAGGAGCAAATGAGAAGGCATAATATGCGGCTTTGGGCTCTGGAGAGCGGCGATGAAATCACCCATTTCGATATGCTTGGTTTTACTTTGCAGTATGAGCTCAGCTATTCCAATGTAGTTCGTATGCTTATGGATGCGCAAATCCCGGTGCGCGCGCGGGAGAGGGGAGAAGAGTACCCCATAATCTGCGGCGGAGGTCCATGCGCTTATAACGCGGAACCGGTCGCGGATATTTTTGATTTTTTTATGCTCGGCGAGGGCGAGGATGTTATCAACGAGGTTGTCGATGAATATGTCAAATGGAAAAAGAGCGGAAAGACAAATAAAAAAGACTACCTTGAAGCCATAGCGAGAATAGAGGGCGTATATGTTCCGTCTTTTTACAGCGTAGAATATAACGAGGACAACACGATCAGGAGTATTGCGCCGAACAATCCGAATGCGAAGCCGAAAATCAAAAAACGCATTATGAGAGATTTTGATAAGGCATATACGCCGGACAACATTATTGTGCCGTTCGGAGAGGTTGTTCACGACAGAGTTATGCTTGAAATAATGCGCGGCTGTCTTCGCGGATGCAGATTTTGTCAGGCGGGCTATATTTATCGTCCGCTTCGGGAACGCGGCAGCGATACGCTGCTTGACCTGGCGGATAAGCTGCTGTCATGCAGCGGTTATGATGAAATTTCTTTATCCTCATTGTCCTCAAGCGATTATTCTCAGCTTAAGGAACTGACCGAGGGGCTTTTAGAGATGACTGAGGAGAAAAAAATAGGCTTGTCGCTGCCGTCGCTCAGAATCGATAATTTTTCTATGGATTTAATGCGCCGTGTTCAGGCGGTAAGAAAATCGGGAATAACGTTCGCGCCCGAAGCGGGAACTCAGCGGTTAAGAGATATTATAAATAAAAATATCACAGAGGAAAATGTGCTTGACTCGACCGCGATGCTGTTCCGCGGCGGGTGGACAAACGTAAAGCTTTACTTTATGATTGGCTTGCCCGGGGAAACGGATGATGATGTTTTGGGTATCGCCGATTTGGCGCAAAAGGTTCTCGACGTTTATTTTTCGGTCCCGAAGGAGGAACGCGCGAAAAATATAAACATTACCGTAAGCACGTCAAGCTTTGTGCCAAAGCCGTTTACAGCTTTTCAATGGGCGCCGCAGAACTCAAGGGAATCGCTTATATACAAGCAGAATATTTTAAAGAATGCCATCCGCTCAAGGCGTATACGATATAACTGGCATTACAGCGAAACGAGCTATCTCGAAGGGGTTTTTGCGAGAGGCGACAGAAGATTGTGCGACGTTATAATCAAAGCGGTCGAAAAGGGATGCCGGTTCGATTCATGGGCAGATCATTTCAAATTCGACAAGTGGATGGAGGCGTTTGAGGAATGCGGAATCGATCCGGATTTTTATAATCTCAGGGAGAGAAGCTATGACGAGGTTCTGCCGTGGGATCATATTGACGTAGGAGTAACAAAGAGCTTTCTTATGCGGGAAAATGAAAGGGCGAAGGCGGGAATAACCACTCCGAACTGCCGCGAAAAATGTGCGGGCTGCGGCGCAGCCGGATTTAATGCGGGGGTGTGTCATGAGTAATTATATTTTAAAATACTCGCGCGGCGAGCGCGTAAAATATGTATCTCATCTTGATTTTGTGCGCTTGTTTCATCGGACCGTCCGCCGCACGGATTTAAGATTCGTATTTTCTCAAGGATTCAACCCGCACCCTGTTATGACGGTCGCGCTGCCGTTATCGGTCGGTGTAACGGCTGACGGCGAATATATGAAGGTCGGCTTTGACGGCGATTATACGGAATCGGAGATTAAGGACAAGATCAACGCCGCGCTGCCGAGAGGGTACGAGATCAAGGCGGTGAAGCGCGTCGAGGGCAAGGAAATCGACCTGACGAAAATCGACCGCGCGGCGTATGTCGTCGAGGCGGAGGCGGACGGCGTGTTCGACGCGGAAAAATTTATGGCGAATACGGAGCTTATTGTGCCGAAAAAAACAAAAAGCGGCGTTAAGGACGCGGATATACGGCCGTATATTTACGATCTGAGCGCGAAGCCGTCGGACGGCGTTACGGTGTTTAAGATGACTGTGGCGGCGGGAAGCGCGTATAATCTGAAGCCCGATACGGTGATGGACGCGGTGAATAAGTACGCGGACGGCGTGACGGTAGGGTTTTTCAAGGCGCACCGCGCCGCGCTGCTGTGCGGAGACAGGGATTTTTTATAAGGGTTTTTATGAAATTTGCGTAAAAACATATTGAAATTCATCGCGGGATATGGTATAATGTTACAAATGATTAAATTTATGAAGGAGTGATTATATGGGAATTGAACACATAGGTATCGTTTCAAAGGATTCTCTGGCGCTGAAAAACTGGTACCAGGAAATTTTCGGCGGCGAGGTTGTCTATGATAACGGCAAGGGTACGTATTTCCTCGCGTTTGAGGACAAGTCGATGATCGAATTTGTCGCCGCCCAGGCGGATAAGCCGGACGACGTGGAAAAGTCGGCGGGTATACGCCATATTGCTATGGCTGTTTCGTCGGAGGAATTTGACAGGATCGTGCCGGTTTTAAAGGCGGACGAGCGCGTTGAAGAGGTTCATGATGTTTCCGAAAATGCAAAGGGATTAAAAACATATTGGTACAGGGATATAGACGGAAATTTCGCTCACTTAATTTATAGACCCGAACCGTTGGTATAAGGCTGCGCTTACATAAATCCGCCCGCTCTGCGTTATCCGACGCTTGAAGTATCAACATACGTCGGCGCGTTGGCTGCCTTGATCGGACGAATTTCTGAGAAGCGCAAGGAGAATACAGCTTACATAAATCCACGATGCTTTGCAAGCCGGCATACGGCATATGGGCGCGTGAGGCGCGATAGAAAAATGTATCGGTGGGTTATATGGGGCGGATAATTGAAACGTTAATTTTATGAATTAAAATAAAACAAGGGAGGATTTTTTACAAATGGATTATTCAAAGAATTTCAGACTTGACGGCAAGGTTGCGCTTATAACCGGCGCGAGCTACGGCATTGGTTACGGCATCGCGTCCGCGATGGCGGCATCGGGAGCAACGATCGTATTCTGCGACATAAAGCAGGAGTTTGTGGACAAGGGTCTCGCGTCCTATAAGGCGGACGGCATTGATGCTACCGGCTATGTCTGCGACGTTACTAACGAGGACATGGTTAAGGAAATGATCGCCAAAATCGAGGCTGAGGTGGGCATAGTTGATATTCTCGTTAACAATGCCGGCATAATTAAAAGGATCCCGATGTGCGATATGACCGCCGCGGAGTTCAGACAGGTTATCGACGTTGACCTGAACGCTCCGTTTATTATGTCGAAGGCGGTTATTCCGTCGATGATCAAGAAGGGTCACGGCAAGATTATAAACATCTGCTCGATGATGTCGGAGCTTGGACGTGAGACTGTTTCGGCATATGCGGCGGCAAAGGGCGGCTTAAAGATGCTTACAAGAAACATATGCTCAGAGTACGGCGCTTACAACATCCAGTGCAACGGCATAGGACCCGGTTATATTGCTACACCGCAGACTGCTCCGCTCCGCGAGACGCAGCCCGACGGTTCGCGTCATCCGTTCGACCAGTTCATCGTCGGACGTACTCCGGCGGGAAGATGGCTTAACCCCGATGAGCTTGGCGGCCCGGCAGTATTCCTTGCTTCTGACGCGTCCAATGCGGTTAACGGTCACATTTTGTATGTTGACGGCGGAATCCTTGCTTACATCGGAAAGCAGCCGTAATGAAATTCGACAGTCGAATTTGAATAATAAAAACATAAAAAACCACTATTTTACAAAATAGTGGTTTTTCTGTTTTGCATTTATCCGCCAATCTGACATTCTACGCCTTCAAGCTGAGCCGCCCTCAAAAGAGGCTGCATACGCTTCATATCCATAGGCGGAACGCCGGCATAGAAATAATCACGGTTTAACCCCTTGTATTTATCCTCACCAAGCCTATGATACGGTAAAAGGTGAAGACGCGGGCTTCCGGGAAGAAGATGAACGAATCTGGCTATATCCCGTATCTCCTCGACGGTATCGTTAAAGCCCGGTATTACAGGAGTACGCATTGTAAGCCTGGCTCCGGATGCGGCTATTTTTATCGCATGCTCTATAATTTTTGTGTTAGGCTGACCGGTAAACTCACGGTGCTTTTCGTTATTCATATGCTTAATATCCATGTATACGAAATCAAGATTTTCAAGGAAACGATCTATCACGTCCCATTTCGCGATAGCGGTTGTTTCGATACATGTGTTTATACCCTCGGCGTGACATGCCTTGAGCAAATCGATTGCAAAATCCGGCTGAAGCATCGCTTCGCCTCCGGAAAGTGTCAAGCCCCCTCCGCTTCTTCGGTAGAAAAACATATCCTTCTGTACCGAATGAAGAACCTCGCCTACGGTAACGTCATAGCCCATAGTTTCATTTTTGCCGCCGAAAAACATATTTTCAACTTCGAAATGCTGTGATTCGGGGTTGCAGCACCAACGGCAGCGTAAAGCGCAGCCCTTTAAAAACACGATCGTCCTTATTCCGGGACCGTCGTGAATCGAATATCTCTGAATGTCGAATATTCTTCCTGTTGTGCTTAATATATCGTGTTCCATAATTCTCTCCGGTTACGGGTTACATGTTAAATGTTTGCTCCGTGCGGTTTATTATATCATCCTGCAAGGACTTTGAAAGGGTTGTAAACAGTGCGCTGTAGCCTGCCACGCGGACAACAAGGGACTTATAGTTTTCCGGATGAGCCTGCGCGTCAAGAAGCGTTTCGCGTGATACGACATTAAACTGCATATGCATACCCTTGCGGTCAAAATACGCTCTGATATAATCGGCAAACGCCTGCAAGCCGCTCTGACCCGCCAGCGCCGACGGATGGAACTTCTGATTGTAAAGCGTACCGTTCGATGCAATACCGTGATCAAGCATCGATACCGAGTTCGCCGCGGCAGTCGGTCCGAAGCGGTCCTTTCCCGAGAACGGTCCGACGCCATCCGCAACGGGCGTATTTGCGAGTCTGCCGTCAGGCGTCGCGCCTGTTTGCTCGCCGAGCGGCACGTTTGCCGATACGGGATACAGACCCGCCTGGTACATACCACCGCGCGGATTTTTATATTTCTCAAGCTCACGGGTGTAAATATATGAGCTTTCGCGCGCAAACAAATCAATTTCCTCCAGGTCGTTGCCGTATTTGGGAACACTGTCAATCATTTGAAGCAGCTTATCGTATTTCTGCTTCTGCTCTGCCGTACACATTGAATTTTCAAGATACGCACGGCACATCTGCTCTACCATCTGCGGTGATACGCGCCGTCCCTGCGCCGCTATGGCGTCAATCGCTTCAGTTACCATTTTGCGCGTCGCCTTTTCTGTATATCCCTTGCCGAAGTTATGCTCAAGCGCATCCTTATATTCGCCTATCGTAACCTCTTTCCGGTCGTATACAAGAGTTTTTATCGCGTAGAGCGAATCGGTGACGTTTGCGATACCGAAGCCCTGCGGACCGGTGAAATTGTAAATTGCTCCGCCCTCCTGCATGGATTTACCGCGGTGTATGCAGTCCTCGACCATAGATGACTGGAACGGAAGCGGACAACGGTCAGCGTGAGCAACGTCTATGGAGTTATCGGCGTTTACAAGCAGCTGGATGCAGTATGACATCTGTTTTTTATATGCGTCAAGGAACTGGTCAAAGGTGCGGAAGCTTTCAACATCGCCGGTTCTTAAGCCGACCTGAACGCCCTTATCCACGCCGTTTGAGAACACAAGCTCAAGCGGACGGCACATGTTGAAAAACGCCGCGTCATGCCAGCCGTCCGTCTTATGCCCCGCCTGGGGCTCAACGCATCCGATGATATTATAATCACGCGCATCCTCCAGCGTGATGCCGCGCGACATCAGCGACGGAATAATAACCTCGTCGTTGTAATAGGCGGGTAATCCTATGCCCGTGCGGGTAAGCTCCGCGCATTTTATCATGAATATATTGGGTGTGCCGTTCCATACGCGAACCGAGAAGGACGGCGCGGGAAGGCGCGTGTGCATAGACGCCTGTATGCATATGAAGGACATATCGTTCGTCGCGTCAAGTCCTTCCTTTGTCTGACCGCCGGCACAAAGGTTCTGGAACAGGCTGTAGCCGGCGAATCCCTCAGCCGAAGCCGCGTCGCGGACCTTGTTCAAGTCGTTTAATTTAACCCAGATACAATCGACAATCTCCTGGGCAAATTCACGCGTTAAAATTCCCGATTCGATATCCTGCTTGTAATACGGATACATGTATTGGTCGAAACGTCCGGGGGATATGGAGTGTCCGCTTGATTCAATCTGCAAAAGCATCTGAATAAACCAGAAGTTCTGGCATGCTTCATAAAATGTCGCTGCGCCGTATTCCGGAGCGCGTTCACAATTTTTGCTTATCTGAATAAGCTCCGCGCGTCTTGCCGCGTCGGGACACTTATCCGCCGTTTCCTTTGCGAGCTTGGCATAGCGTTTTGTATAAATTACAGCCGCGTCGCAGCAGATGATAACAGCCTCCAAAAATTCCTTTTTACGCGCATAGCCGCCGTCATAAATGTTAATGGACGATAATTCCGCGGCAGCCTCCTCCATAAGACCGCGCCAGCCAATCTTTATTATCTTGCCGTAATCGACCGTAACATGTCCTATTCCGTTGTAAAAATAATTGCCCGGCGTGAAAATATTATGCTCAATGGCAAGCTTCGCCTCCGGCGCCATGTAAGCTGTGGCAAGCTCGGACGTTGTTTTGCCCTTCCAGTATGGATATACCTTCTTAAGCGTCGCTTTCGTCTGTTCGGATATGTAAAACGGATCGGCTTCGCGCGTTTCAACAGTATCAAACTCGCTTTCAAGCCATTCATATGAATATTCCGGAAATACCTGACATCCGCGCGGCGCTTTTGTCGCGCTGCCTACGATAAGCTCCATATCGCGGATCGTTATCGGTATATTTGTAAGAATGTGGTGAAATGCCAGAGCGCGGCGCTTTATAATCGGCAAATCCTCGGTTTGCTTATAGCTTTCCGTAAGCAGGACCGCGCGGTCGGCTTCTATTTCGGGAAGCTTTGCGAACAAATCGGCAATAAGCTTCTTAACGCGCGGCGTTACGGGTATATCTGTTGTGTTAAACTGTTTCATACTCCATATCTCCGTTCAAATATATTTTTATGCCATATATTGTATCATAAAGATTTTTAAAAATCAATATATCTTGTATAAAAAAATTAAAAAAATCAAAAAAAACAACAATATATCCTTTGACAAATACAGGAGGTTATACTATAATTATCGTATAATATCATAGGAGGATTGAATATGAAGCTGAATATTGAAGGCATAAAAGATAAGGAAGCGTGGGAAAACGCCGGAATACGGCTGCCCGAATACGACGTCGGCGCGGTCAGAGAGCTAACGGCGCGGGCGCCGGAATGGATCCATTTCGGAGCGGGGAATATTTTCAGAGGTTTCATCGGCTCAATAGCACAGAGCTTACTTAATCAGGGCTTGTCGCGGACAGGCATAATCGCCGTTGAAACGTTCGATTTTGACATTATAGACAAAATCTATAAGCCTTACGGCTCGCTTACCCTCAACGTTATGATGGATAAATTTTCCAATCTTGACATGACTGTTCAGGCGGGAATTACGGACGGCATAAAATCGACCGATTACGCGCGGCTTTGCGAAATTGCCGAAAACCCGACGCTTAAAATGATAAGCTTTACGATTACGGAAAAGGGTTACGGCATCTTAGCGTCGGACGGGAATGTGACGGACGCGGTAAAAGCCGATATGGAGAACGGTCCGCATAAGCCAAGGCACGCCATGAGCGTAACGGCATATATGCTTTATAAACGATTTAAGGCGGGAAAATATCCGCTCGCTGTGGTAAGTATGGACAATTGCTCGCATAACGGTGAGAAGCTTCGTTCAAGCGTTATGAAAATTGCGGAAGCATGGGTCGGCGGCGGCAAAGCTGAGAAGGAATTTATCGGCTACATTAACGACTGCGTATCCTTCCCGTGGAGCATGATTGATAAAATAACGCCGCGTCCGTCCGATACGGTTTTAAATAAGCTGACGGAGCTTGGCGTGGAGGATATGTCGCCGGTTGTCACGTCAAAGGGTACGTATATCGCGCCGTTTGTGAACGCGGAAATCCCGCAGTATCTTGTAGTGGAGGATGATTTCCCCAACGGCAGACCGGCGCTTGAAAAGGCGGGAGTGTATATGACGACGCGCGATGTGGTGAATAAATCCGAGACGATGAAGGTTACCACATGCTTAAATCCGCTCCATACAGCGCTTGCCGTGTACGGCTGTCTGCTCGGTTATACGACCATATGGGAGGAAATGAACGATCCCGAGCTTCAAAAGCTCGTCAAGGCGATTGCGGACGAGGGAATGAGGGTCGTGACAGATCCGGGCATTATCGACCCGCGGGACTTTGTAAACGAGGTTATATGCGAGCGGCTGCCCAATCCCAACATCCCCGACGCGCCGCAGAGGATCGCTACCGACACGTCGCAGAAGGTAGGAATACGCTATGGGGAGACAATAAAATCATATGAAAAATCCGATAAGCTTAACACGGCTGATTTAAACGCGATACCTATGGCGATAGCGGGCTGGATAAGATATCTTCTGGCGGTGGACGATAACGGAAACAAATTTGACAGAAGCGCCGACCCGATGCTCGGCGATTTAACGGCAAAGCTTAACGGAACGGAGCTTGGCAAGCCGGAAAGCGAGGACGGCAAATTGAATGTAATCTTATCCGATAAAACGATATTCGGCGTTGATTTGTACGAAGCCGGTCTGGGCTGTAAAATCGAAGCCGCGGTTAAGTCCATGCTTAAAGGCGCCGGCGCCGTCAGGGAAACGTTAAAAAAGCTGTAAACAGCCAAAATAATGAATGGAGGGAACTGATACCATGAAAATGACTATGCGGTACTACGGAAAGGGATACGACAGCGTTACGCTGGATCAATTACGGCAGATCCGTTACGTAGAGGGACTGATATCGACATTATATTATAAGCAGGCGGGCGAACTGTGGACGCGCGAAGAAATACGCGCACTCAAGGAGGAAATAGAGGACGCGGATCTGGAGCTGTCCGGGATTGAGAGTGTAAATATACATGACGCGATTAAGATCGGTTCACCGGACCGGGATATGTATATTGAGAATTATATAAAAACGCTTGAAAATTTAGGCGAGGAGGGAATCGATCTCGTATGCTACAATTTTATGCCTGTGTTCGACTGGACGCGCTCGGATCTGGCGAAGCCGCGCCGGGACGGTTCCAATGTGCTTGCCTATGACCAGGCGGAGGTTGATAAGATCGACCCGAATACGCTGTTTGAGAGTATGGATAAAAATTCCAACGGCTTTGTAATGCCCGGCTGGGAGCCGGAGAGACTGTCGAAAATCAAAGAGCTTTTCGAGGCATATGCTGATGTGGACGCGGAAAAATTATTCAATAATCTTGTGTATTTTTTAAAGGCTGTAATGCCTGTATGCGAAAAATACGGCATAAAAATGGCAATACATCCCGACGACCCGGCGTGGAGTGTGTTCGGGCTGTCGAGAATCATAACGTCCAAGGAGGGACTGCTGCGCATGTGCGATGCCGTACCGAGCGTTTATAACGGCGTGACGCTCTGCACTGGCTCGCTGGGCTCCAATCCCGACAACGATATCGTGGATATAATACACGCGCTGAAGGGGCGCATACATTTTGCGCATGTAAGAAACGTCAGGCACACCGCGCCCGGCAAATTCGAGGAGGCATGCCATCTGAGCGCGGACGGGTCTCTTGATTTGGCTGCGATTATGAAGGCTCTTTTCGATACCGGGTTCGACGGCGTAATCCGTCCCGATCACGGCAGAATGCTCTGGGGCGAAAAGGCTATGCCCGGCTACGGTCTGTATGACCGCGCGCTTGGAGCGGCATATTTGTGCGGACTGTGGGAGAGTATTACAAAATATTCAAAATAAGAGGGATAACATGTTTGCTATTATTAAAAACGGCGGGGTTAATATACGGGTTTCCGACCGCGAAACGGACGCCGTAAAAATTGCCGCGGGCAATCTGAGAACGGACTTAAAAAAAGCAGCACGGACACACGAAGGAAATGACGCGGAAATTATAATCGGTACCGTCGGCGTATCGGATATAATCGGCGAATATGTTACGGCGGAGGAAATCGGGACGCGTAAGGAAACATATCTGCATAAAATCGTTGACGGCAAGCTGATTATAGCCGGTACCGACAGACGCGGCACGATATACGGAATATACGAATTTTCGGAAAGCATAGGAGTGTCTCCGTGGTATTTCTTCGCGGATGTGCCGGTAAAGGAAAGGGATAAAATAGAGCTTGCGGACGATTATTTTAAAAAGGATTATCCGACGGTTGAGTACAGAGGGATTTTTATCAACGACGAGGAAGAGCTTGAACACTGGGTTACGCTCAATATGGGCGAGGATACTATAGGCGTGAAAACGTATGAAAAGATTTTCGAGCTGCTGCTTCGGCTAAAGGCGAACTATATCTGGCCCGCGATGCATGTCAATTCCTTTAATGTCAAGCGCGAAAACGGCGCGTTAGCCGATAAAATGGGTATCGTTGTCGGAACGTCGCACTGTGATATGCTCATGCGCAGCAATAACCGGGAGTGGCTGCCGTGGCTTAAGGAAAACGGATATGAGGGGACGGAATACGATTATTCGCTGGGCGGACAAAATAGGGAAATCCTCAAAAAATACTGGCGGGACAGCATTGAGCAGAATAAGGATTTTGAAGTGAGCTACACGCTCGGTATGCGCGGGATACACGACTCCGGATTTGAAACGCGCGCGCTTGCAGATTTGAAGGGCGAGGAGCTTCAAAAGGCGAAAATCGCGCTTCTGGAAAAAATAATCGCCGACCAGAAGGAGATGCTGTCGGACGTTTTGGGGCGAGATACAATGAAAACGTTTGTGCCGTACAAGGAGGTTTTGAACCTCTACGACGCGGGATTAAACGTTCCGGAGGATTTGACGCTTATCTGGTCAAATGACAATTACGGATATATTCGGCGCTATCCTGACGAGCGCGAAAAGGCGCGGCGCGGCGGCAACGGTATCTATTATCACAATTCCTATTGGGCGCCCGCGAACGCGTCGTATCTGTTTATAAATACAATCCCTCTGGCGCACACGAAAAATGAGCTGAAGAAAGCATTTTCAGAAGGAGTGCGTAAGCTCTGGGTGTTAAACGTCGGCGCGATAAAGCCGCTTGAGCCGGAAATAGATTTTTTCCTGCGCTATGCGTGGGAAATAACAAAGGAAACGACGACCGCGGATGCAAAATCGTTTGTCGAACAATTGATAAACAAAAATTTCAGCGGCGGACATGGCGCTGAATGCGCTGAGATTTTCAATGATTTCGACAGTCTCGCAAACGTCAGAAAGGCGGAATTCCTTGATAACGGCGTGTTTTCGCTATCCGCTTACGGCGACGAATGGTCGGATAGGATAAACAAGCTCCGTGATTTGTATGACCGCGCGAACGCTGTATATGAAAGAATACCGGACGATGAGAAGGATGCGTTTTATCAGCTGTTTCTTATGAAAATCCATGCGGGATATTTTATGAACGCGCAGTATTATTACGCCGACAGAAGCGTATACTGCCATGACCGCGGGATGCTTACGGCAGCTCAAAAATATACGGAGGAATCGCGCCGATACGATGATGAGAAGCGAAAGTTAATTGAATATTATAACCATAAATTAAGCGGCGGCAGGTGGAACGGAATTTTAATGCCCGAGACCTTCCCGCCGCCCGTAAACGCAATGTATCCCATATGCCGTCCGCCAATCGATGTTCCGGAAAAGAGCGATATGATCGTTTCGGTATGGGGTGATGAAAATCAGCTGGTATTTACAAATGATAAAGAAAAATGGATCGATATAGCGCCCTCAGGGGCAAAGCCTGTGCCATTTGAAATTGCGGCTCCGGAGTGGGTAAATGTTTCCCGAAAATCCGGAGAAGCCGAATATGAAACGCGCGTGTTTATAAGTGCCAAGCGCGGCGGACGATCCGGCGAAATCATCGTAAGCGGTGCGGATAGTGTTGTAGCAATCCCGATATGCTCGGCATTTTCCGCGTCGGAAAATGCCGAGGACGGCGGAATAATTTCGGTTGAGGCAAATTCCGGAAGGGGAGAGGGATGGACGGAAATTCCCAATCTCGGACGCGGTGAAGGCTCGCTGATGGAAGCTGCAAAGCCGGGAGGCGCGCTGAAATATTCCATACATTTAAAGGATGATTCACAGGCTCCGGTTCTGGAAATACATCGTTTTCCATCGCTTAATTCCACAGGGCGCATACGCGTCGGAGTATCGGCGGACGGAGGTGAAGCCGAAATCGTTGAATCCGATTCCAACGATGAACATAAGGGCAGGTGGAGCTCCAATGTATTTAACAATGTTGATAAGCTGTACCTTGCTCTGCCTTCATTATCCGCCGGAGAACATGAAATTGCGCTGACGGCTGTGGATAAGTATTTTGCATTTTCGCGGTTCGCGGTTTATACGCGAAAGCGGCGCGAAAACAATATGGGTATGCAAAGCTTCGGCGCCGCTCTGCCTGAGCGTATAGTCAACAGCTTTTACGATATCGAGCTTATGCCGCGCCCGACGGTTTACGCGCGGAAAAATCCTCCCGAAAATACGCTGCTTTCAACTAACGAGACGATATGCGCAGATTGCAGCGGCGGCGTAAGGGATATTCGGGAGATTATTTCTACCGGGAACCAGATCTTCCGCGCGGAAAATAATGCCGTTAAAATTGATGCTGCCGCCGCTCTGTCCGATTCCGCGTTTGCGTCCGCGGGCGGGGGAGTTTGGAATTACTGTGCCGGTGAATGCTTCGGAGGAAGCTCCGCAGCAATTTATGCGGAGGGAACAGATATAAAAGCGGATATCGGCAAAGCGCCGTACATAAGCTATATGATTGACGTTAAAAGCGGGCTTTATACCGTTTGGACATTTGTGAAGATAACGCGCCGCGGCAACGATTATATAGCTCTGTCCGTCGACGGCGCGGCAGTGGCGGAGGAAAAGCTGTACAACGGCGGAAAACTGTGGAGATATGAAAACGAACAGATATGGTTCTGGGTCCCGGCAGCGGAAATTGCTCTGACGGAGGGTATACACACGATTAAAATATATTCCCGGACAAGCGGCATACGCTTTGACAGAATATATATAACCTCGGGTGACGAGCTTCCTCCTCCCGACGGCAGATGGTAATTAAAATACGGAGCAGCTCAAGTGCCGCTCCGTATTTTAATATAATCGGTTTAAAAATCAGTAGGATTGCACCAAAAAACACATAAAATAATGTGAATATATGGACACATGCGGTCAATTATGTTAGAATAAGCTTATGGTGTAACAAAAGGCTTTCGTCTTTGACGCCTGTGAGAACATTGAAACATAACGCCGCGGCAGTATTGCCGACTTGCAGTTATGTCAGAATATTTAAAATATATTGCGAAGGAGAGAGCATTTATATGATGAATTTTCTTAAGAAAGCCGTTTCGTTTGCGGCTTCGGCGGCAATAGCGGCAAGCGTAATACCTTACGCTGCTGCGTCGGACTTAAACGGAACAAAAACAATCGTCTGTGACGACGGTGATAATTTGTCGCTTAACGCGAGCGCGGAAACAGCCGCCGAAACGCAGGGGCTTATTGACGCGCGTCCCGATATTCAGCGGCAGATACCGGACATGGGGCGCGGGCTTGTCGCCGTAAAAACGGATAACGGCGTGTTTATTTCGTGGCGCTGGAACGGCACCGAGAGCCTTGACACAAAATATAACCTGTACAAGAACGGCGAGAAACTTAACAATGTGCCGATGAGTCTGACAAATTATACCGATAACGATGGCACGGCAAATGATAAATATTCCGTAAGCGCCGTTTCCGGTGCTAACGAGGGTGAAAGGTGCGCGGAGGTCTCGGTATGGGGCAGCGGATATTTTGAAATTCCCCTCCAAAGACCGGAAAATATGCCGCAGACGGACGGCGAGCCGGCGGGAGATTTTACACCCGGCGATGCGGCGGTTGCCGACCTTGACGGCGACGGTCAGTATGAGATAGTCCTTAAATGGAACGCCAATGTACGCGACGCCGGCAAGGCGGGATACACGAGCCTGTGTCTTATCGACGCGTATGAGCTTGACGGTACGCAGATATGGCGCATAAATATGGGTCCGAATATCCGCGCGGGCGAGCATGATACACAATTTATGGTTGCTGATTTCGACAATGACGGCACGGCTGAAATGGCATGCCGCACGGCTGACGGCACGATTGCCGGAGACGGTACGGTAATCGGCGATGCGGACGCGGAATGGTACAAGATGCACGAGGGCAAGAACCTTGACGGTCCGCTGTATATAACGGTATTCAAGGGCGGGGACGGCTCTATAATTGATTCACAGGAGTTCTACCCGCAGAGCACCGGCAAATATTCAAACGGCGAGGAATGGGGTATCGATTCCTGGGGTGACGACTGGGGCAATCGCTCCGAGCGCTATCTGGGAGCCGTAGGAACGTTTGACGGCGTTACGACGTCGTTTATTCAGGCGCGCGGCTATTATGACCGCTCCTGCATGGCGGCGTATCACCTTGAAAACGGTAAAATAGTAATGGACTGGAAATTCGACTCGAAGGAGTCAAAATATAACGATATGAGCCCGTCGATATCCGGTCAGGGCTACCACAACATGGCGACTGCCGACGTTGACTACGACGGCTTTGACGAGGTTATTTACGGAAACCTTGTGCTCGACAATGACGGCACTCCGATGTACTCGACCGGCATGGGTCACGGCGATTCCATGCATGTGGGCGATCTCGTGCCGAGCCGCCCCGGACTTGAGGTTTACACCTGCCACGAGTGGAAGGGCGCGGATTACGGCTTCGATATGCGCGATGCGAGAACGGGCGAGTTCATTTACGGAATAAAGACCGAAACCGATAACGGACGCGCCTGCACGGCGGATATCGACCCGCGCTACGACGGCG
Source organism: uncultured Clostridia bacterium (assembly GCA_947626135.1). GTDB lineage: Bacteria > Bacillota > Clostridia > UBA1381 > UBA1381 > 12844. The sequence continues at coordinate 7,266 of CANQQZ010000007.1, read as the reverse complement.
AGGAGGCGTGGTCGGCATACGGCGTTCTGACTGCCGCCGACGGCACGGTTATTTCGACGCATTATTCAATGCCCGCTAATTTCGCCATTTACTGGGACGGCGATATAGGCAGAGAAATTGAGGACGGAAACGCTGTTTACAAGTGGAGCGTACAGGGCGAAGAGGTCAACGCGATATTTAAGGCAGTAGGCGCTCATTCTATCAACGCGGCGAAGTCAAACCCGTGTATTCAGGCGGATATATTCGGCGACTGGCGCGAGGAATTGATTTTCCCGGCGGACGATATGGAGCATTTAAGAATCTACACGACCACCACGCCGACATCATACAGGATACCGACGCTTATGAGCGACAGCGAATACATGAACTGCGCTATTTGGCAGAACGACTGCTATAACCAGACGACGCACCTTGACTATTACCTCGGCTACGGTACGAAGGAGATACCTGTTCCGCAGGTTTATATCACAAACGAGCAGGGCATAAAGATTACAAACCCCGATCTTGCTAAAAAATCATGGAAGATAGATGAGCTCTATTTCGGCGATACGGTCGAGATGGTTCCGGGATATCCGACGGCGTTGATCAACGGCGCGAAAACGCGTATCGATAATGATAACGCCGACGTTATGCCGTATATCAACAGCGACGACAGAACGATGGTTCCGCTTCGTTTTATAGCGGAGGCGTTCGGCGCGGAGGTCAATTATAACGACGATACAAGAGAGATTGACATTTCGACAGCCGACGGAAGGTATCTTACGATGGTTCCGGGCGAGAGCGATTATGTAATCGGTCAGCACTCAAAGCCGGGCGATAATACCAGCGGCTCTCCCGCGCATATGACAATGGATACCGCGCCGGAAATCGTAAACGACAGGACGTTCGTACCGGTCCGCACGGTTGCGGAGGCGCTTAACAAGACGGTCGAGTATTACGGCGGACTTGTGTATATCTCGACGCTTGACGTCGGCTTGTCCGACGCGGCAGCGGCGGCAGTAAAGACGGAGATCGAAACGACGGCTCCGGCGGCTGCTAAGGACATGAGCGTGCTCGCGGAGCATTACGGCGATGAAAAAGCCGGCTCAAGACTGCCTATCGAGACGGTTATAACGTCAAACGACACCGATGGCTCGGTAGTAAACGATTATGACTTAAGCACATCTTGGACGTGTCCGGCTGGCGGCTCGATTATTCTCGACAACGTGCAGTGGCCCGGCGTTCCCGCGATAGTCGTCGCGTTCGGCGACAACAAGGAGCACCATTTCCAGATCGAGTACGGAAACGATTTGGAAAACTGGCAGCTCGGTATTGCGGAGCGCGTAAGCGATGGCAAGGCGGGTCAGTATGAGAAATTCTATTTCGGCGTACCGCCGTATACCAGATACGTTAAATACGTATCGCTCGACGATGAGGACACGATAATAAGCGAATTCGCGAACGCGAGAGTGGAATAGTAAAAATATACAAAAATCTGCGGAATTTTCTCCGCAGATTTTTCTCTGTACGGCAAAAAAGGGTTTGCATTAATTCTTTGCGTATGTTATAATCCTTGTGATTTGATTTGGAAGGTGATACTACATATGGTGAAGCAGCGGTTTGCGGCGGCAATTTTATTGCTGTTTGCCGTTATTATAGGCACTGCGGTTTGCGCCCATGCGGAAGAATACGCCGAAATTCATGACGGTGATTACGATGTTTATATACAGGGAAGCGAGGATCCGGATAACCCGCTCATTGTAAAGGTTATGGATTTAAACTGCGGGGTAAGGACCACTGTAAACGACCCTGAACCCACGGCGGAAATGGAAATTGCAGGGCACGTCAAGCTCGTCGGGCTGACCGGCAAGGAAATTTTGTATAATGCCGATGATGCCGTAAATCTGATAGTGTTAGACGATGATTCATCCCTTACGATTGAAAATCTTACCATTACAGCCAATACCAGGGACGCTATAATAGACAACGGCGATTACTCAACGATTAATCTTGAACGAGGAGCCGTTCTTTCCGGAAGCGCGTCCACATCGTATGGGGGAGGATTAAGGAACGGCGCAACGGGTACGGTAAATATAAACGGCGGGATAATAAAGGATTGCAGCGCAAGATTTTTCGGCGGGGGAGTTCATAATTCCGGAATCCTCAACCTGAACAGCGGTATGATTATAAACTGCGTCTGCACGGGATATTATATTGACGACAGATTCATTTACGGCGGCACCGGCGGCGGCATAAGCAATACCGGAACCGTAAATATAAACGGCGGGATGATTATCGACTGTGACGCGGACAAGAGCGGCGGCGGATTTTATAATTTTTCCGCAAATAATGTTTACGGAAGCATAAACATAAACGGAGGCGTAATTACCGGCTGCGACGCAGCTGAAAGCGGCGGCGGATTTTATAACACAACCGGCTGTACGGTTACGATACGCGGCGGCTCAATATATAACAACACCGCGCCGGAGAGTCCGAATATTATAAGCGATTCGGGTTCCATGCTTAAGCTTTACGGCGGAATGCTTACGGCTCCCACAGACGCTACAAGCCTGTATCCTGAAAATGCCTTTGCATCGAGCGGCGGAATTGCCTTCGGCCGGATTGCTGATAGCAGCGTAGGTATCACAGTAACCGATTTTGACACAAACGAGTCGGTGGAAATAGCCGATGCGACTCATATGCTTATGGCTAACCGAAACCATACTCTTATAACAACAATCGGAGGGCACATTTATCAGCTTAAATACGAGGATGGAGTATGGGTTCGGCTCGGTTTGTATCAACCGACCGAGGACGCGCTGTATTATAATGCCATAAGCGACAGAATTTCCGTGTTTGCCGCCGAGGACGGAGACTATGACTATACACTGATATTCGCGGCATTTAATGAAGACGGAAGCTTTGAGAGCTATAAAACGCAGATAGTTCCCTTTCCGCACGGTGCGGGCGGACAGACAATAGATTTAAAATATATAAATATGGATACCGACAATTATGATACGATAAAAATTATGATGTGGAAAAACATTACGGGAGAAACGCCTGTATGCAAGGCGGTTTTGAAAACGAGCGACATACCGTATAACTATGTTTCAAACACATCGACCGCCGTTGATTGACACGACAAATTCCAACCGGGAGGATACAGCCCTTTTTATAACAGAAACAGATTATGGGCGTCGCTTAGGAGGGTAACAGCGGTGAAAAAGGAAGCATTTATGCATATCGCGGGATTGCTAAATGAAAAGCTTAACATTGTTCCGCTTTTGTTCGGCTCGCTGGGTCTGGAGCAAAGGCTTAATAAAAATCTGAACGCGGACGATATTGACGTGCTTATTCCCGGGATTTTCCTGAACGAGAAGTGGGGGAGTATCGTAGATTTAATGTCCGGCGCCGGGTATACTCTTTACGATCTGCACGAGCATGCGTTTGAAAAATCGGACTTAAGCATTGCGTTCGCGGCAATTGAAAGCCTGACGCCGTTTGCGGGAGTAGATTTAAAGCATATCCCCGTTATTGAAGAAGCCGGAGTTAATTATTATTTATTAGATTTATGCGACTATTTAAAGGTATACACTGCGTCGGCAAAGGACGGCTACAGGAGGAACATAAAAAATAAGCGGGATGAACAGAAAATAGAGCTTATAAATAATGAAATCAAAAACAGGTCCTAAGCCACTTAAATCATATGATATGCAAAGCTGAACGTATTGACTTATTATCATCGAACCGTTAAACGCGTCAAAACGGCAGAAAATCGCAAAAGCTCGTCTTGCTTTGACGGGCTTTTTATGTAACCGTTGACATTACAGCTAAAATAATATATAATACAGCAAAGAGGTGTTAAACATGAAGATCACATCAAGATTTACCATAGCGGTCCATACGCTGCTCGCAATTTATGTTCTCGGGAATAAATATAAAATGACATCGGATTTTATCGCATCGAGCGTTAATGTAAATCCTGTTGTGATACGGCGCACTCTTTCAAGTCTCAAGGCTGCCGGTATAATTGACGTAAAGGCGGGAAGCGGCGGCGCGCTGCCGGCAAAGGACGCGGAGGATATTACACTTTACGACATTTACACTGCGGTCGACTGCGTGGATGGCGATTTGTTTAATTTCCATGAAAATCCCAATCCGGAATGCCCGGTGGGAAAAAATATTCATGCGGTGCTGGATTCACATCTTTCAGATGCTCAAGCGGCATTGGAAAACGAGCTTAAAAGCGTGACGCTCGCCGATTTGACAGAGCAGCTAAATATATGAAAATATTTACATTTTTTTGTTGTAACTATTGACATTACATCAAAAGTGTGTTAATATATAGTTGTAATCAAAAAGATTACAACTATATATTTATTTTGGAGGAATTTTTATGAAAAACTACAGTAAAGTAAACGTAAGCGGCACGGACAGAACAGAGCTGCATGATACGCTCGGACTTACCGGCGCCGAGGTAAGCGTCAACTTTATGCCTGCGGGCGCTGGCGTGCCGTTTGTTCACGCGCATAAGCAGAACGAGGAAATTTATATAATTCTCGAAGGCAAAGGCTGCATGGAAATTGACGGAGAAAGGATCGCTCTTGAAGCGAATGATTTTCTGCGTGTATCGCCGGAAGCGAAAAGACAGCTTTCTGCATCTGCGGATGAATCTATTAAGTATTTGTGCATTCAGGTAAAATGCGGCTCGCTTGAAGAATATACGGCAAACGATGCGGTTATGGCGTAACAGCTGCGGAAAAATATTGCTTACGGATTTAGAGAAAGCTTCCGGACGCAATATGCCACGGCTGACGTGAAAATTAAACGGGACCATGCAATGGTCTCGTTTTTTAGTATTTTGAATTTGTTTATTATTTTAAAGCCGGGAGTATATTTTTACATCTAAGCGTAATAAACCGTCATTTATTATACTTGGATAGATGTTTTCCTGTTCCTCCCTTCAAGGCTGCAAAAATATACGTTATTAATAGGATTAATAGGTATTGACATTGCGCGGCTGCGGTATTATACTTATATTAATAATACCAATCACACATACGCTGTAATATTGCCGCTGGGCATTACGAAAAAAGGAGATCGAATATGATTCGCGCTTTTACCACTCATAAAATCAGACGAACCGAAGAGCTATCATCCTGCCTCTGGGACTTCAGAACTCTGTCTGCGTCAGGTGATGCGCCGTCCGGACCGGTTCCGTCGCCGATAAAGGCCGCAGTGCCCGGCTGCTGGGAAGCATATCCCGAAACAGCAAACTACCGTGGAAGAGCGGTTTATTCGCGTAAATTTGTAACAGATACCGAAGCGAATATCCGTCTGGTGTTCAAGGGTGTGAGCCATACGGCTGAAATTATGGTGGACGGACAGCGGGTGTGCGGTCACTATAATGCTTATACTCCGTTTGATGCTGTTTTGCCGTGTCTTAAACCGGGAGAGCATACTCTTGATGTGATTGCGGACAACTCCTTCTCCTCCGCTTCCGCGCTGCATGTACCGAACGACTATCAGTCCTACGGCGGTATTTCCCGCGGAGTTATGCTGGAGCTTCTGGAAGACGTCTATATATGCCGGATACATTTTACGCCCGTCTGCAAAAGCGTTCAAACGAATCAATGGAGCGGCAAAGTTCAGGTATGCCTTGTAAATTTATCCGAAAAGCCATTTGAGGGCGATATTGAGCTTCATATTGAAGGACAGCCGCATAAGATCCTGCCTGTTGAAATTGGTCCCAAAGAAACCTCTGTCCTATCCTGTGATGATCTGCCGTGCCGGAATGTGTGTCCGTGGTCACCGGAAACACCGGTTCTGTACTATCTTAATGCGGTGCTGCGGGATAAAGCCTCCATGCGGGAGGTGGATGACCTTACGGAACGGATCGGCTTCCGCGAGGTGCGTATTGAGGGTCGGGATATCCTGCTTAACGGCAAAAAGCTCCTGATAAAGGGATTTTGCAGACACGAGGATCACCCGCAGTTCGGCTGCGCCATCCCCTTTTCCGCCATGCAATACGATTTGACGCTTATAAAGGATCTCGGCGGAAACTCCGTGCGAACCAGTCATTATCCAAATGATGAGCTGTTTCTTGATTTGTGCGATGAACAAGGTATTCTTGTCTGGGAGGAAAACCACGCCAGAGGATTGTCAGATGAACAGATGAGTAACCCAAATTTTGAAAAGCAGTGCGAGGACTGCATTCGGGAAATGGTTGACGCGCATTATAATCATCCGTCAATATATATATGGGGAATTCTGAATGAATGCGCCAGCCATACCGAGCTTGGGAGAATGTGTTATAAAAGCCAGTATGAGCTCATACGAAGCATGGACCGGAGCCGTCCGGTATCCTCCGCCAGCTGTCAGTTTAAAACCGATATCTGCTTAGACCTGCCCGATGTGGTATCCTATAACATATATCCGAAATGGTATAATGACACCCCCGCGGCGCAATATTTGGCAGAGTTGTACGATTGGGTTCAGAGCAGCACGGACGGGCGCGGCAAGCCGTTTCTGATAACCGAAACGGGTGCGGGCGCCGTTTACGGATATCGGACGCCAAGCAGAGTCAAATGGTCTGAGGAATATCAGGCTCAGGCGCTGGAGGAGCAGATACGCGCAGTTCTTGCCCACAAGGGATGCAGCGGGATTTACATCTGGCAGTTTTGCGATACAAGAGTATGTGACGATTGGTTTGACAAACGCCCGAAAACAATGAATAATAAGGGAATTGTCGATGAATACCGCCGTCCGAAGCTGGCATATGAAAAGGTGAAAGAGCTGTTTCGCAAATTGCCGCAGGAGCGGACCGATGTATAACATTCCGCACGGTTATGCGCTTGTCCCCCAAGCGCGCCGGACCGTTGTTTCATTTTGACAACCATAAAAGCATTGATTTTTCATCTGTTTTATGTTATAATAACCTCACGGCATAAGCGAAATCATAGATTTCGATGCCTGTGAGAACATTGAAACATAACGCTTCGGCGACTCTGCCACCTTGCTGTTATGTTAGAATAACCTCACGAAACAATCGAAGTCATAGATTTTGATGCCTGTGAGAACATTGAAACATAACGCTTCGGCGACTCTGCCGCCTTGCTGTTATGTTAGAATAACCTCACGAAACAATCGAAGTCATAGATTTCGATGCCTGTGAGAACATTGAAACATAACGCTGCGGCGACTCTGTCGCCTTGCTGTTATGTTAGAATAACCTCACGAAACAATCGAAGTCATAGATTTCGATGCCTGTGAGAACATTGAAAC
>CANQQZ010000006.1 GCA_947626135.1 uncultured Clostridia bacterium | reverse complement strand
TCTACGAGGATAAAGCGAACGGTATGCTCAATGAAAGCCGTTTCAAAATGCTTGCGGATGATTACGAGCGGGAGCAACAAGAATTATCTGAAAGAATAACTGTTCTCTCTGCCGAGGTTGAACAACAAGAGGAGCAGTCCGACAATTTGGAACGGTTTATTGAGAAAGTTCACAAATACTTCTACTTGCAGGAATTAACGCCAACCATACTGAACGATATGGTTCAACGGATTTACGTCCACGCGCCGGAAAAGATTAACGGCAAACGGACGCAGCAAATCGACATCTACTACGACTTGGTAGGATTTCTGCCAATGTCGCTGTTTCAAAACGAAAAGCAGGGTAAGGTCGCATAATACGACCTTACCTCGCCAAAACATACCTTACTGTTTTATCTCACACCGCCATATGCGGTCCTTTTTTAAATTATGTGTTTTGTATCGTGCGTTTCGATTATTCTTCAACCCAGCCTGCCTGAGCCTTTAAGTTATCGAATGAGATATAGTTTCCGCTTGCGCCGGGCGCACTTGCACTACCCGAATCAAGGAAGAAGATAATCGACTTAAGATCTCTCTTAAGATCCTTCTTGCCTGTCAGGTCAAACGTCGCCGAGCCGAGCTCTTCACCGCCGCTTTTAGCGCTAATCTTTACGTCGATTTGCGTGCCGGTGAATGTAACCTCAGCCGTGTACCACGTATCCGCTGCCGGCGTTACATCAGCTGCTTCCTTCTGAACCTGAGCAGGTGTAAGTCCCGCAGTCATTACAAACGCGTTGGAACCCCACGCGTCTCTATTATCGTACTTACCGCTCTCGTCACGGTAGCTAACTTTACCGGTGGTCAAGTTAGCCGGCTCGGTAGCATAAATCTGGAGCTTATGATCTACTTGCTCTCCGGCAGATGTTCTTTGACGGTTCCAACGAATAGCGAAGAGAAGATCGTTATCGCTGTTTACGAATGAAATCTCAGTTGCACAATTTTTATCATTGGTACCCGTCATGTCATATGCGTTGGTCATCTTGAAGTCAAACGACATCTTTGTTGACTGTGACTCTGCAAGAGAAACCGCATCTGTAAGCTTATAAACACTCTTTGAGCGATTGTTATCAGTAAACGTAAACTTAAGAGCCTGATCACTTTCAGATACAACCTCTTCCACGTTTACCGTCGTCTGGCGATTTATTGCTGAAGTGCTGGTTTCCCACGCACCCTTAAGCGTACCTTCTCCTGTGCTATCGAACACTTTATCCTTTTCGGTAAGTTTGAATTGACCGTCTGATCCTGTTGTTACATGGTTAAAGTCAGCCTCAAAATACTTACCGTCGTTCCACTCTTCGGTTGTAGCCGAAACGGTGACATTCTTAGCGGGCATTGTGAACGAATGACCGGTAACGCCGTCTACATTTGCACTGCCTTCGGTTTCTTGAACGGTAAGAGTGCTAATCTTCTTGTTCTGCACAGCGTAAACGTTGATCTTATCACCAACATGAACCTTTGTAAGGTCTGATGTAACCGTTCCGTTTACCGCGATTTCAATATCCGAGGCACTGCTGTTTGCAATCGTCAGATCGTTTGCTTTGAATACAACATAAATCGTTATATCGTCGTTAATTGTATTCATAGCAACCTCGTAGTTGTTGCCGCCTGCATTGTTTATAGCCTTCTGTTCGCCGGAAGCTGTCTTGGTAGCGTATTTAACCGACTCAACCGTATAACCAGCCTTCGGCTCAGCAACAACCTGAAGCGTAGCGTTCTCAGTGATTTGCGAAATATCGCTGTCTCCGTCCTTTACGTTAACATGAACCGTACCGCCCACTTCGCCTTCGGGAGTTACGTTTGTCGCCAGTATATTGTAAACGTTCTCTGTAACAAGTGATACAGCCTTTTTGCCCTCTGAATACGTTTCAGGAACATCAATATTTGTAGCAACCTTAGCCGTTACTGTTACTTTTGTCGCAGAAGCAAGAGCACTGCTAACAGACAACGTAGCCTGCAGCTGGTTTTCCGGATCTTCTGTAAGCGTAACGCCGTCCACAGAAGTTACGCTCGTACCGGCTTCATCGCGAAGCTCCCAAACAACTTCAACCTCATCCTTTGTAAAGTCATAATCCTTCGTGTCTTTAACGGTTGCCGTGTATGTAACCTCGTGCGGCGCCTCAGCCTCGCCTTTCTTAACCGTCGCGTCGCCCGCAATTTCAATGGATTTAACGTCGGATCTCGTATATACGACTTTTACATCGACAGCTTCGTCACCTTCTTGAACGGTATAAGTATATTTACCGCCGCTTTCTTCAAGATTATCGGTAGCGCCGTTAACAGTTACGGATTTAACCTTTTGACCGTTTTTAGCTACCGGTGTTATCTCCACTGTTTCGCCTGCTGCTGTAATCTCTTTATTAACCGTCGCGTTACCATCGGTTGTTACAAATATACCGTCAAAAGTTGCGTCATTAATATAGATATTATCTATATAGTTAGTAACGCTATTCTGCTTCGTACATACGCTGAATCCTGATATTCCGTCTACAGCGGTGTCTCTGAACGGATATGTTTTTTCAAGAAGCGGGGTTTCGCTTGTGTAATTATTGTCGGCTTTGTAGTTATAAACCTTAACTGTAACCTTTTTTTCAGTTGCCACATCCGATACGGTTTCTATATGATACCATTTTTCTCTGGTAGCGTTTGGTATTTCCTCGCATGTAGCTTCATCGTCTCCGGAGCCTGTGTATACATAAAGCTTCTTATCTGCTGTTTCATTACCGCCGTTAAAGGTTATAACCTTACCTGTACCTTTGGCGTTTTCACCATTTCTATTAGATAAGATATCAGTATTTCCATGAATGGAAACATATGTCTTTATGCCGTTAAACTTAAAGTCAAAGGAAATTTTAACTTCCGAGCCTTTAAGCGCATGTGTACCCAAAAACGGCTGATAGCCGCCGCCGCGCGGATTACCGGCGCCAGAAACCCACTTTTCTACATTTGTCTTGTTATCATCGGTACTTGCCTCTACAGTAGATGTCAGTCCTCCGGGTATTTGGTTCTGCTTAAAGACGCCCGCAGCGCCGACCTCGTCATCATCATGTGTGATGGTACCTTCCGCATACGATACCGGCGCCGCGACTGTGCCGGTTGAGGTTGATTCAACTGAACCCGCGGGGGAGGGGAGAAATAAACGCAAAAAAAACCGACCCGGTGAAGGTCGGTTTTAACTACCCATATGGTTAGTATAGGTAAAAGGATAAAAGGCTTTTTCCATAAGGAAACAATCGCTTATTTCCCCATCTGTAGCTATTATAGCATGACGGCAAATATTTGTCAACAGTTTTTTTGAAAAAAATGAAATTTTTTTATTATCAATTTGTAACGAACGCGCAAATGTTGTAATATCCCGATAATGCCGCGTAATTACTCGGTGAACTCCTTTTGAGTCGTCAGGAAGGTGTAGAAGGTATAGAGCGTTTTTTGTCCGTCGTAGTTAAGCTTGGATAAGTCCAAACGAAATACGGGCGGGGCAATGACGACATTTCTCGCGTCAACACGTCCGTAGAGATAATCGGGCGTCACATCAAAAAATTTGCATAACGCTGTAACGGCGTCATTTTTGGGCAGCCGCACACCGGTTTCCCAGTTTGCGACTGCCGCACGTCCCACGCCTATAACAGCCGCGAGCTCCGTTTGTGTAATGTCTTTTTCGCGGCGCAGCTGTTTAAGCCTCGCGGGTATTCCGGTTTTTGCGTTTTTCATTCCGATTCCTCCGTCTGACCGGCGGTTCCCGTATCCGCGCTGTCGCCGGAAGCATTCCCGCGGCTGCGGACCTCGTTGAAAATGCTCATAAATTCGTCTCCGGTTATCGTTTCCTTCTCTATAAGAAACTCGGATATCTCATCGAGCGCGTTTCGGTTTTCCTTGAGCATTGTCATCGCGTGCGCATGGCAATCCTCAAGCACCGTAACTATTTCCTTATCTATATCCGTTTTTGTTTCCTCGGAGCAGTTTGACACGCTCCTGCCGTCAAGATACTTGTTTTCTATGCTTTCAAGTCCCGCCATGCCAAACCGATCGGACATGCCGTATTGGGTTATCATAGCCCTTGCCATAGATGTGGCTCGTTCTATATCATTCGCCGCGCCGGTGGTCTTTATGCCGAATACAAGCTCCTCCGCTGCGCGTCCGGCAAGAAATACCGTTATCTGCTCGATTATTTCATCCTTTGACATAAGGTAGTGTTCCTCCTCCTCGGGCATCTGCATCGTATAGCCGAGCGCGCCCATTGTGCGCGGAACGATTGTAATTTTATGCACGGGCTGCGTGTTCTTTTGCAGAGCGGTCGCAAGCGCGTGTCCCACCTCGTGAAAAGCGACGATGCGTTTTTCCTTGTCGGATAAAATTCTGTCCTTTTTCTCCTTGCCGGCGATAATTACATCGACAGCCTCCATTAAATCCTCCTGAAGGACAAGCTGCCTGCCGAGCCGCACGGCTCTGAGCGCCGCTTCGTTTACCATATTGGCAAGGTCCGCTCCCACGGCGCCGGAGGTCGCGAGAGCCATTGCGTGAAGATCTATGGACGGGTCGGTTTTAACATTTTTAATATGCACCTTAAGTATATCTTCTCTGCCCTTTAAATCGGGCTTTTCAACTATTATGCGTCTGTCGAATCTTCCCGGGCGCAGAAGCGCCTTGTCGAGGATTTCGGGGCGGTTCGTGGCGGCAAGAATGACAAGTCCGCGCGATGAATCGAAGCCGTCCATTTCCGACAGGAGCTGGTTTAGCGTCTGCTCGCGCTCGTCGTTGGAATTGATTTGAGCGTCGCGGGATTTGCCTATCGCATCAATTTCGTCGATAAATATTATACACGGCGCTTTCGCGGCTGCCTGCTTGAACAGATCGCGTACTCTTGACGCGCCGACGCCGACGAACATTTCGACAAATTCCGAGCCGGAGAGCGAGAAAAAGGGTACGTTTGCCTCGCCGGCAACCGCTTTTGCCAAAAGCGTTTTACCGGTTCCCGGCGGTCCGACCAAAAGCGCGCCCTTGGGCTGCTTGGCGCCGATAGCCGTATATTTTGTGGGGTGGTGAAGGAAGTCCACGATTTCGTTCAGGGATTCCTTCGCCTCCTCCTGTCCGGCGACGTCGGCAAACGTTACGCCGGTTTTGTTTTCGATATTATACATTTTTGCGTTGGACTGACCTATGCCCATAATTCCGCCTCCGCCGCCCATTCTCTTGGACATGGAGCGCATAATCAGGAAAAACGCAAGATAGATAATTCCCAGCGGCAGTATCCACGACAGGAAAAAGCTTACTATAGGATTATTATATTGTATCGGAGTGGAATAGGAAACGCCCTTTTCATCCAGAAGCGGCAGCAGCCTGTCATCGGGAAGGTAGCCGGTATAGTACACCGGACGGCTTTCCTTCGCAAGCTCGCCGCGGATTTCCTCCTCGGAAACCCCGAACATGTCTATTATGCTGTTTTCGCGTCCGGTCAGCTCTATTTCCGACGGGTCCGCCTTGCCGTATATATAAAGCTGGTCGGCGCGTATTGAAACCTCGTCCACATCTCCCTTTTCCACCATATCCAGAAACTCGTTATAGGTGATTTCCTTCTTTGAAGGCGAGCCTATTACCGAAATCAGCATATTAAGCGCTATTGTAGCTATGACCGATATGAGCAGGAATATAACCAGCGGGTTTTTCAGGGGCGAAGGCTTTTTCTTCTTATCCATTGAAAAATTTTCTCCTTTCACAAGGTGTTCCATTATCTATTCTATCACGATATTTGATTTATTTCAATGAAAAACATATCAATTTACATTTTTTTATTAATATTTACAAATATGACATATATTATCGCTTGAAATGTAATAATTAATATGGTAAAATTACAGTGAATACTATTACAAAACACGGAGGGATGTCTAAAATGAAGAAAAAAATATCAATGCTGCTTTGCGCGGTATTGCTCATTACAAGCTTAGGCGCACCGGCAGCGCTGGCGGCGTTTTCCGATGTTTCGGAGGAAAACCCGTACCAAAAAGCGATTGTCACGCTGTCCATGCTTGAGACTTCAAAAGGACAGAAGATAATAAACGGTTATGAGGACGGAACCTTCAAGCCCGACGGTGCTATTACGCGCGCGGAATGCGCGAAAATTATAACGTGCGTAATGAACGCGGATACCGTTACGGTGGCTTCGGGCGGATTTACGGATGTGGATGACCACTGGGCAAAGGATAATATCGGGGTCTGCGCGAGTCTCGGCATAATAAACGGCATGGGCGACGGGACCTTCAAACCGGACGATCAGGTGACATATGAGCAGATGCTGAAAATGACGGTTTGTATGCTGGGCTATACGCCTGTCGCGGAATATAAAGGCGGCTATCCCGACGGATACATATCAGAGGCGAACGACCTCGGACTTCTTGAGAAGATAAGCGGTCAGGGATTTTCCGAGCCCGCGGCGCGCGGCGTTGTGGCGCAGATCGTATATAACGCGCTCGAGGTCAGCATGGCGCAGACATACGACGGCATAACCACAGCGACGGGACGCACGCTGCTTACCGATTATCTTAAGACGGAGAAAATAAAGGGAACTCTCGTCGGCGTTGAGGAAGCGGTAACAGCCGATTGTACACATTCGCTCGGATACGGTCTTATGGACGTGCGCTCCGCGGACGGAATAGAGCATATACTGACATTTACATCATTTACGAAGGACGTGAATGAGATCAGAAGGAATCTGGGCAAGGAGCTTACCGTATACAGTAAGGATTCGGCCGGCTCCGTGTACAAAGAGGTTATAGCTATAGATTATGAAACGGCGCATAACAAGGTCATGGAGCTGTCGTCGTTCGATGTGGATTCCTATGACGGAGTGCAGCTTTCGTATTACAACGAAAACGGGCGGCGTTCATCTCAAAGAGTGGATTCGTCAAGCATATCCATACGCTATAACGGAAAGCTTATAGGGGCCAACGACGTCGTAACGCTTACGGATGACGACGGAAACTCACAGAACTTTACGGCGAAGGACGCTCTTAACGAATGGCTCAATTCCAACAGCAGATATTTCATATACGGCAGCGTCAGGCTTGTGGACAGCGGCGACGACGGAGTGGACATGATCGAGATCCTCGATTATGACACGCTTGTGGCTTATGCCAAGCCCACCGCTTCGGATTACCGTGTGCAGGACAGATTGGAGACCACGCATTATATTACGCTCGATCCCAACAGCGTGGAATACAGCTACACTATAACCAAGGACAACAAAACCATTGCCGTGACCGATATAGCCGCGAACGATGTGCTGCTCTACGCGTGCAGCCTCGGCAGCACGGATAAGGTAATCACCGTAACGGATACGGCTAAGCCGATAACAGGTACGATTACTATGGTCAACGATACGGAAAAGACTATTACAATAAACGGCGAGGAGCATCGTATAAGCGACGCGTGCCGCGAGTATTTGCAGAGCCATGACGGACGCGACGTAAAGAGCGGCGTTTCCGGCACGTTCTATGTGGATGCGCTCGGAACGATAGCCTATGCCACTCTGACAGCCGAGAGCGCGATGCCTTACGCGTATATCGTGAACGCGTCTATGGATATAGAAACGAATACGGCGTATGTTACGGCGTATATGCCCTCCAACAGCTCCTCGGGAGCGAAGGTGTTTCCTATGGCGTCAAGGGTTACAATAAACGGGTCGTCTATGCGCAGCGATGCGGCTATCGACGCGCTCAGAGAAACGCAGTACGGCTCAAATAAGGACGCCGATATAGCGAGCCAGATATACGGCGCGAATAAATCCCCCGAGTTTTCCGATACGGCTCAGATTGTCAGAATGAAGCTTACAAGCGACGGCAAGGTTTCCGAGATCGTAACGCTTGACGGGTCGGCTGAGGGCAGCCAGAACGAGGAGATCGATAAGCTTGTGCGTTATCAGCAGCTGGGCAGATATTACTATACGTCAAATTCGTTCAGAGAAAGCTCGTCGGCTTCAACGTCGCTGTTTACCACCAATTCATCCACGTCGGTAATATATGTTCCGATGACCAGAGGCGACCGCGACAAGTATTCCAACAGAACGCCGTCATCGGCGTTTACCTCGGGCGAATCGTATTATGTCGAGGCGTATAACGTTAACTCGTCCAAGGTGGCAAGCCTTGTAATGCTTTACGGCTCGGACGGCGCTATGACCAACGTTACCAAAAATACGGACTTCGCGATAGTGGCGTCTGACCCGAGCGAGGAATATAACGACGCAAAGAATACGGATGTATTCAGAGTGAGCATGTACAGAGGCGCGGTCAATACGCCGACGGAATGGCTGACCTACGACAATAAGGAGTTTGCCAATGTGCGTATAGGCGATGTCGTGCAGTTCGCTTACGACAGCGATAACCTTGCGCAGGGGCTTGTGATGAATATACCTTATTCCGATATATCCGCGGTTCTGTCGGATACGGAGAGCAGCGAGATTTACGACTGGAGCGCCGAGCAGGTGCCCAATGAAAGCAATAACTATCAGTCATATAAATTCGACTACAGATTTAAGTCGCTCGGTTCCGACGGAAAGCCCGTTGCCGGCTCCGGCGGAGATTATACGGACGAGCCGTATACGAGCACGTCTATCGGAACGGTGCCGTATCTGCGCGCATACATGGCTAACGTGGCGCAGGTGCTTCCCGAGGAAAATAAGCTTTATCTGACAAAGAGAGGCTTCTATAAGAATGACGCGGGAGAATGGAAATATGACGAGGCGGATTACGAGGAGGTTCCGGTATCGTCGTCGGTCAAGGTGATTCGTATGCAGAGCAGTCACAGAGGCTTTGACAGATATATTGAAGGCACAACTACGGATTTGAAGTTTACGGATTTGCGTGACGCCAAAAATTACGGCATAAGCTGCTCGAAGGTGCTCGTATGTATGCTTCGCGGCGCCGTAAGGCTTATCGTGGTATACGAATGATCCGCGGCAAATAAAAAAGGACTTCGCTTCGGCGGAGCAGAATAAAACAGCGGAACGTGATTTTACGGCATGGAGCGGCGGAAAGGCGCTTCATGCCGCTTTGCGTTTTGAGCGCGGCTTAAGGGGAGAGCCGCTTTGACGGATAAAAAAAGCGCGGACGCCTTTGGCGTCCGCGCCGATATGGCTGCGGAAGAAGGATTCGAACCCTCACAAACTGAGTCAGAGTCAGTCGTGCTACCTTTACACAATTCCGCAACGTTCGCTGCTGACTTGACTATAATACCAGAAAACAGGTTAAATGTCAAGCGTTATTTTTTTATTTTCTCAAATTATTTCCCTTTTTTATTTCCGCGGCTCTGCGCAGCAGATATTCGCGGTTGTTGAGCCTGGGATTAATAATGACCTCGTCAATGAGAACGCGCAGCGTATCGCCGATCGCGCGTCCCGGACGGAATCCGAGCTTTATCAGATCCGAGCCGTTTATAACAAGCTGGGATATCAGATACGGCTGGTCCTCGGCGAGAATTTCATTATATATACGCGTTACGGCTTCGATGCGCCTGAGCTTTTCTTTTAAGTATTTCTCGTTTTTAGCCATATTATCCGCCTGCTGGAGCAAAAGGAGCTTTTCAAATAAGCCTGCGCCGCATCGCGCCATTGTGCGCTTGACCGCCGCGGGCAGCGCCTCTACGCGCACATCGTGATTCTCCACCAGCACGGCGATGCTCCTTATGCTTTCGCTGTCCATTTTTAAACGATGAAGCACATCCACCGCTATTCTTTTGCTTTCGCGGTGATGTCCGTAAAAATGTATGATTCCGGAGCTGTCAACGCTCGCGCAGCACGGCTTGCCGATATCGTGCATAAGGGCAGCCCAGCGCAGAATAAAATCGCGCGGCGTATTTTTTACCGTGTGCATTATATGCTCGCCGACGTCGTAAACATGGTATTTATTGCGCTGCGGCTCGCCGAAGCATTTTTCGAGCTGAGGGATAATGAACTGCAAAAGCCCGAGATTATGCAGCTCGCGAAAGTAGTCGGGATTATCGGAGAGAAGAATTTTATTCAGCTCCTCCAATATCCGCTCTCCGCTTACGCGTCTGATGAGAGGCGCGCATTTCCGGATTGCGCGCCGTGTCTGATCATCTATTTCAAATGATAAGGACGCGGAAAAGCGCACGGCGCGCAGCATTCTCAGGGCGTCCTCCTTAAAGCGCAGCTCGGGCTTGCCGACGCAGCGTATCCGTTTTTGACGTATGTCCTCTATCCCGCCGAAGCGGTCTATTATCCCCTCGCCGGGACAATACATCATGGCGTTAATGGTAAAATCGCGTCTGAGGCAGTCCTCAAGCGCGTCGGATACGTAATGCACCGAGCAAGGATGCCTGCCGTCGCGGTATTCGCCGTCGCGGCGGAAGGTGGTTATCTCATAGCCGACCTTGTTGTATATAACGGTAACCGTTCCGTGCTTAAGTCCGGTATCGATCGTCTTTTCAAAAAGCCGTTTGACATCCTCCGGACGCGCGGAGGTGGCGATATCGTAGTCGTGCGGGGTATTACCCATTAATAAATCGCGCACCGCGCCGCCCGCGGCATACGCCTTATAGCCGTTTGTCCGCAGCCGGTTAAGAATATTTACGACGTCCTCCTTAAGCTCGAGCTTCATAACCGTTCTCCTTTGCGGGTTTAAACGGACGCTAAGGCGTTGTCCAAATCCGCTGTAATATCGTTTACATTTTCAATTCCTACCGAAAGGCGCACCAAATCAGGGCTTACGCCCGCCGCCGCAAGCTCCGCGTCGTTCATCTGGCGGTGCGTGGCTGACGCGGGATGAAGTACGCACGTGTGCGCGTCCGCCACATGCGTCGCGATCATTGCGACCCGCAGTCCCTTCATGAATTTTTCGGCAGCCTTGCGTCCGCCCTTTACACCGAACGACACTACGCCGCAGGTTCCTTCGGGCATATATTTTTTCGCCAGCTCGTAATATTTGTTTCCCTCGAGTCCGGGATAATTTACCCATGCTATCTTATCATGCTTTTCAAGAAATTTCGCAGCCGCAAGAGCGTTTTCGCAGTGGCGCGGCATTCTCACATGCAGCGATTCAAGTCCGAGGTTCAAAAGATACGCGTTCATAGGCGCCTGTATGGAGCCCAAATCCCGCATAAGCTGAGCCGTAGCCTTTGTTATATACGCGCCCTCGAGCCCGAATTTTTCCGCATATGTGATTCCGTGATAGGATTCGTCGGGCGTGGTTAGTCCGGGGAACTTATCCGCGTGAGCGAACCAGTCGAATTTGCCGGAATCGACTATACAGCCGCCAACAGCCGCGTCATGCCCGTCCATATATTTGGTTGTGGAGTGCGTCACGATGTCCGCGCCCCATTCTATGGGACGGCAGTTGATAGGCGTGGCGAAGGTATTGTCTATTATAAGGGGAACGCCGTGCGAATGAGCGGCCTTTGCGAACCGCTCTATGTCAAGAACGGTGAGCGCCGGATTGGCGATGGTTTCCCCGAATACAGCCTTTGTGTTCGGCTTAAACGCCGCCTCGAGCTCATCGTCGGAGCAGTCCGGATCTATAAATGTGAAGTCTATACCCATACGGCGCATAGTCACATGAAAAAGATTGTATGTGCCGCCGTATATGGCTGACGAGGAAACGACGTGGTCGCCGGCGCCGCAGATGTTGAATACGGAGAAAAACGACGCCGCCTGACCGGATGATGTGAGCATAGCCGCGGTGCCGCCCTCGAGCGCCGCGATTTTCGCGGCTACGTAATCATTTGTCGGGTTCTGCAAGCGCGTGTAAAAATACCCGCTCGCCTCAAGATCGAACAGCTTGCCCATGTCCTCGCTCGTGTCATATTTGAACGTTGTGCTCTGAATAATCGGAATCATTCTCGGCTCGCCGTTTTTCGGCGTATAGCCCGCCTGTATGCATTTTGTCTCTTTTTCCATAGTTGCTTCTCCTTTTTATCGTTTTCTATATTATAACTTATTTTGTAAAATCTTTCAATATAAATTTCAGGCATTCGGCGGGGAAAAATGCGCTTTTCTCGTTCCCGTATACGATAAATACAGTTCGCCGGGAATAAAGTCAATATAAAGCCGTCCGACTGACAATGTGAAACAAAAATGACTGGCGCTGTCTGAAATAAAATTGCCGCAGACGTAAACGACCGTCGGAGCATAACCCCGACGGCCGCTTTATCATTAGCCTGATATATATAATCAGCTCAATATTGGCTGGAATTGTCTGTTTTCAAACGCCGCCTCCGCCGTGGGAATAAGCATCGAAAAATCCGCTACGAGCGAGTTTGGTTTTTTTCGCCAATCGTCCTGTCTGAAAGGAACGAAGTACAAATTTTTCGCATTCATAAGCGCGCCGATATTCTTAGCGGCGGTGCCGAGACCATCGTTTGTGGATACAGCTATAACAACCGGGCGCTGGTTTCTCAAGTGCGCCTTGACCGCCATTGTAACGGACGTGTCGGCGATGCCTCCGGCGATTTTTGCCAGGGAATTTCCGGTGCAGGGGAGAATAATCAGCATATCAAGCAATTTTTTCGGACCTATCGGCTCCGATTCCTTCACCGTATGTATTATACCGTTTCCGGTGATTTTCACGAGTTTATCCCGAAAATCCTCCGCCTTGCCGAAACGTGTGTCGGTGGAATAGGATATTTCGCTCATTATCGGTATAATATTCGCTCCGGTTTGGGATAACTCATGCAGCGCGTCTATCGCCTTTTTGAAGGTGCAGAACGAGCCGCACATCGCAAATCCGATTGTTTTATTCCGAAAATCCAAGCTTTACACCTCCAATTCGTTTAATATATTTAAGATGGTATCTTTAATGATTTTTCCCGCTGTGATGGGCGCCGTTTTCCCCGGGAGAGAAAGCGCCCATATGACCTTTACGCCCGCCTCCTTTGCCGCGTCAAAATCCACCCCGCCGGGTTTTGAGGCGAGGTCAATGATGAGCGATTCGGGTTTGACCCTTTTAAGAAGGCTGCTTTTGAGTATCATAGCCGGTATAGTATTAAAAATAATATCATATCTGCCTATGCCGCCGTCCAGGGATGAAATCGGCAGCGCGCCGCAGCCCATGCTTTGCGCCATAGCCAAATCGTCAATCCTGCGGGCGCAGACGGTCGTGCGCGCGCCGAGCGCGTTCAGAGAGCGGGACAGTATTTTTCCTATTCTTCCGTAGCCCAAAACCAGGCATTCGCTTTCGTGTATCGTATACGCCGTCTCGTTTATCGCGATCCCGATAGCGCCCTCCGCTGTGGGAACGGCGTTTTTTATCGCAAGCTCGCCGCGCTTGAAGTAGTCGAAATACACAACTCCCCGCGCCGATAAAGCCGAAGACAGCTCCGGCTTTATCTGACCGCCGAAAACAACGGCGGAGGGCGGGATATGCTCCGCTATAAATTCAAGACCGAGCGGTTTATCCGCGTAAACCGCGTTCACATTCACTCCGTCGGTTGTGACCGGCATAGGCAGCACAACGACGTCCGCGGCGCTCAGCGCGGAAAAATCCTCCTCGCACTGAGCGAGCTTTTCAAATCCGTAAAGCGCCGCGTTCTCAAATTCGCGCGAAAGCTCCCTGTACAGCGTGAGCTGTCTTAAGTCTCCGCCGATTACACTTATATTATTTCTCATTATTTCCCTCCGCCTTTCTTCCTGCAATATACGGGTGGTATGTATTCTCAGCAGGTGTCAATACATACGCGCTGCTTGCTTTAATGTATAATATGACGGCGGCGCTGTTTGTGTTAAAAGATTTTCCGCGCGCCGACATATGCGGGGGCGCCCTCGGCATTTCATATCGGACATATTTTGTCAAAACCGCAGTTTATTTTGACGCTGAAGAGGCGGCTGCGGGAAATAAAAAAACGGCATAGGAGAGCCTGTACCGTTTTTAACAGAGCTGTAATGCCGTTCCCCGATTTATAGGGGAGGGCTTGTTTTCGCGGGATTCTATAATCCCAGCCTGCGCGACGCATACGCTATTATAACGTCGGCGGCGTCCTCGTGTGACATGCCGCTTACATTGATTGACAAATCGTAATTTGAAGCGTCGTCGCGCGAACGCCCGGTATGATAAAGATAATATTCGCCGCGGCTTTTGTCCATCGTTTTGATAAGCTGCTTCGCGTCGTCGGGATTCAGCTCAAACATATTCATAGCGCGTCTCATACAGTCGCGCCGGTCGGCTGTTATAAAAACCCGTATAACATTATCGCAGCCGCGCAGCACATAGTCGGCGCAGCGCCCGATAAATACGCACGAGCCTTCGGACGCGTGGCGGATTATCGCCTCCGACTGAGCGCGGAACACCTTATCCTCCGCCTCGAAGTCAACAGAGCCGTCGGGCTTTAATATGAGCGAGTAGTTTACGGCTTCGTCATCGGAATAGTCGTTCGTCATTTCGTTGCTGAGCTTGCGGTGTCCGTAGTGATCTATCCCAAGCTTTTTTGCAACCAGCTTTCCTATATCCTTGCCTCCGCTGCCGTAGGTCCTTGAAATCGTTATCGCGTATTTCATTTTACTCACTCCTCTCTTACGGGATATAATATATATACCACCAAATATAATATTTGTAACAGTATTTTACATTTTTTTCGCCAAAGCCGCCCGAGGCGGCGCGCCGGCTTTACAATTGCGTCACAAATTTATTATATATTTAATCTTGTATTGAAAATTCGGTGCGGATAATGTATAATAGCTCTATACAGACTGAAAGGAAAATAACGGTATGAGAAAATTACTCGCTGTATGGGCAGGGAAAATGCTGACAGCGGCAGGAAGGCTTGCCGGCAAAAAATCCTCGTCAAGTCCCGGGGAATACGCTATGCGTCTGTATCCGGATCTGGCAAAGGAGCTGAAAAAATGCGTTAAGAAGGGCGTTATCGTGACCTGCGGAACAAACGGGAAGACCACGACTAACAATCTGATGTGCTCGGCGCTTGAAGCCAAAGGATACAGGGTGCTTTGCAATCGTCTCGGCGCGAATATGCTGAACGGCATAGTTACGGCTATGATACAGGAGATGAATATTTTCGGCAGGCTGTCGGTGGATTACGCGTGCCTTGAGATCGACGAGGCGTACACGCCTATCGTATTCGACTATATAAAGCCGGATGTGATGATTATAACAAACCTTTTCCGCGACCAGCTTGACCGTTACGGAGAAATAGATATAACCTCCGACATAATCAAAAGGGCGGTGGCGAAGATCGGCGGCTTAAAGCTGGTGCTTAACGGCGACGATCCCCTTTGTGTGCAGTTCGGACGCGAAAAGGGCGTTATTCCGTATTATTACGGCATATCGGAAAAGGTGCTGCCTCAATGTGACGATACGAAGGAGGGACGGTTCTGCCCGGTCTGCGGGGCGGAGCAGGTGTATAATTATTATCATTACAGCCAGCTCGGGGATTATTACTGCCCCTCGTGCGGCTTCAGACGTCCGCATATTGATTTTGACGTGAAAAACGTTAAGCTGAGTCCGCTTATGGAATTTACGATAAACGGAAAACAGATGAAGGTAAACTACAAGGGCTTTTACAATATATATAACCTTATCGCGGTTTACGGCGCTCTCGATGTTATGGGGGAGGGGACCGATGATTTTGCGGGACTTTTAAAGGCGTACAAACCGCAGATAGGACGTATGCAGGAATTCTCGTTCAATAAGCCGGTCATATTGAGCCTGTCTAAAAATCCCGCCGGCTTTAACCAGGCGATAGCCACGGTCAACACCGATGAAAGGAAAAAGGACGTTATCGTCGCTATAAACGACAAAGCCAACGACGGGCGCGATGTTTCATGGCTGTGGGACGTGGATTTCGACAAAATCAAAAACGACAGGCTAAATATGCTCGTGACAACGGGAATACGCGTATGGGATATAAGTCTGCGGTTCAAATACGAGGATATAGACGTGGATCTGATCACCTCGTCTATGCGCGAGGCTGTGAAGGCATGTCTGAAAACGGACAGCGAGGTATGCTATGTGCTTGTAAATTACACGGCGCTTTATTCGACCGAGGCGGTTCTCAACTCGCTTTTAAAGAACGGAGGCGGAAACGATGATTGATCTTAAAATTCTTCATCTTTACCCCGATCTGCTGAATTTGTACGGCGACAGAGGCAATATCGCATGTCTGGTTAAGCGGCTCGAATGGCGCGGAATGTCGGCGAAAACGGAAAAATATACGTGCGATGACACGAAGCCGTTTGATTTATCCGACGTGGATATAGTATTTATCGGGGGTGGATCGGACCGCGAGCAGAAAATAGTCTGCCACAGGCTCCTGGAGCATAAAAAGCAGCTTAAGGAGTACGTGGAGGACGGCGGAGCGCTGATCGCCGTGTGCGGCGGTTATCAGCTGCTCGGGAAATACTATAAGCTTGAGGACGAAACGATAGAGGGTCTTGACATTCTCGATATTTACACCGAGCAGGGAAAAAAGCGGCTTATCGGCAACGTGGTGCTCGAATCGGATATGATCGGCGGAAAAATCGTCGGCTTCGAAAATCACGGCGGACGGACTCATATCGGTTCGCATACGCCGCTGGGCAGAGTAGTTTACGGCTTCGGAAACGACGACAAATCCGGATACGAGGGCGTCGCGTATAAAAATGTCGTGGCGACATATCTTCACGGACCGCTGCTGCCGAAAAATCCGCGGCTGTGCGATTATGTGCTGACGAGGGCAATTAAACGCAGACATCCGGATTTCAGCGGTCTGGAGCCGATAGACGACGCGCTGGAAATTACGGCGAACGAGTATATCGTGAACAGATTCAAGCCGTGATTTATGTGAACATTTTTTGAATAATGAGCCGGTATTGTTGACATTTTTGCCGCTCGGTATTATCATGTTATGTAATATCGAGCGGCAGATTTATGTCCGGCGCGCTTGGGAAAACCCCTTGCGCATCCGAAACGGACCGGAGCTTCGGACGGAAATTTATCGTATGCGGGGAGCTGAGGAATATGGCGTGGAGCCGGGGAAAACGTAATATTTCTCTCGCGCGGCGGATTGCCTACCCATTCGGGGTAGCCTACCGACGGGCGAAATTCGCCGTGCTCGGATTTATCCGCGAGCCTCATAAGCTGCGCGTCTTATTGTCGGCTGCGCGCAAAGCCGCGGAAAATGCGGCGTCCGATCCGAAAAAATATATTCCGGCGCTTAAAATACTTGCGTTTGCCGCGGCGTCGTGCCTATATTTGACATGCGCGGTGCTTACGGCTGCGTCATTTTCCCGCGCGCCCTCCGCGTCGGATAAGGCAAGCGCGGCGGGTCCGTTTATGAGCGGGTTTGTGACGGAGAAAACGGAAAATTCCGTGCGGCTTAGCTGGACGGACGGAGTGACGGAGCTGGTGGACGGCAAAGCGCATATGAAGATTACAGCAAGCGTAACGCCGCAGTTTTTGACGCGTCTCGGCATAAAATGGAGCTCGTCCGACGAGTCCGTCGCCACGGTTACGCAAAGCGGCGATATAACGGCATTGTCTCCGGGAACGGTTATAATCAGAGCCGACGTGGGAAAGAGCGGATACGGCGCCGAGGCGCGGCTGAGAGTGCTTCAGCCCGTTACGGGGATTTTTATGACCACATCCAGCGTGACGCTGTATACCGGAGGCTCGGGACGGTATTTGAAGGTCAGGATATTTCCGGATGATGCGACAAACACAAGCCTTGTATGGAAGACGAAGGATGACAGGGTCGTTTCCGTGGATTCCGCGGGGCACGTAAAGCCGGTCGGCGTAGGCATGACCGAGGTCACGGCGCAGACGCCCGACGGAAAATACAGCGCGCGCAGCTTTGTTACCGTTGTAAATTATTCCGTTCAGGTCGACAGCGTTTCTATAGAAAACGGCGACGCGGAGCTGGAGGTAGGAAAAACGCTTAATCTTGTGGCGTCGGTGCTGCCGTATAACGCCCGCAACAAAACTCTCAAATGGTCGTCGAGCGACGATATCGTCGCGTCGGTAAGCCAGACGGGGCGCGTCCGGGCTGAGGGAGAGGGCGGCGCGGTGATTACAGCCGAGTCGGTAAACGGAGTCAAAGCTTCGATAAGCCTGAATGTGATACCGTCCGGCGAGGCGGACGGATTTGATTTGTACGGCGACGAGGATTTCGCGCCGCCTATCGTGACAGGAAGCGGCGGAGTTACGTATACGGCGTATAGCATGAATCTGCCGATGTTCGCGCAGCTCCAGATGGGCTTATCGCCGCCGCCGCAGATATGGCGCTCGGGCGGACCCGTAAACGCGACGGAGGCGGAGGTAATAGAATATATGAACCCCGCCAATTACTGCGACGGCGCGTATAAATATCAGTTCCTCGACCTGTCCTCGCCGAACGGCGTAAGCGCGGAGGCGCTCAACGCGTATCTTGCGGGCAAGGGAGTTCTTGACGGACAGGGCGAGACCTTCATACGCGCGGCGCGTCAGTACAACGTTTCCGAGGTATATCTTGCCGCGCACGCATGTCTGGAAAGCGGCAACGGGACCTCGCAGCTTGCGCGCGGCGTGGAGGTCAACGGCACGACCGTCTATAATATGTTCGGCATCGGCGCGTATGACTACAGCGCGCTGTATTCCGGCTCGCAGAAGGCGTACCGGGAGGGCTGGACAAGCGTGGAGAGCGCTATAATGGGCGGCGCGGCGTGGATAAGCGAATTTTATATAAACAGCGCGGAGGAGCGCCAGAACACGCTTTATAAAATGCTTTGGAACCCGGGCGATCCCGGAAATCATCAGTACGCCACGGATATCGGCTGGGCGGTCAAGCAGGCGCAGAGCATATCGTCGATATTCGACGCGTTCCCGGACGCCGTGCTCTCGTTCGACGTGCCTGTGTATGTCGGTCAGACGGCTCCGGTAATTTCGGCTGATTAGAATATACGCAAAAACCGCCTCATAAATATTTTATGGGGTGGTTTTTGTGTTCAGAGGCGGAAAATTAAGGCGGCGCGAGGTGCTCGACGCGCAGACGGCTGAAAATATAGGCTGCGTATGGGATTTGGAGATAGACGAGCGCAGCGGGAAAATAACGGCTTTGGTCGTAATGCGGGGCGGCTGGAGGCGGCTGCTGGGCATGGGCGAGTTTATAATCCCGTGGGAGAATATATCCGCGATAGGCGAGAAATACGTGCTCGCGGATATGCGCAGAGTATATATAAAGTAACATTAATGCGTAATTTTCATTACAAATATGTTAAATTCTTGCAAAAATCCGCGGATTATGATATTATGTAAACGAATATCAAAGAAATCAGGGGGAAATAATATGAAGTGCCCGTATTGCGGATTTGTGGAAAGCAAGGTTATCGATTCTCGCCCGACGGACGAATACAGTTCGATCCGCCGCCGCCGCGAATGTCTGAAATGTCAGAAGCGCTTCACGACATACGAGAAGCTTGAGTCTATTTCGCTGGTGGTAATAAAAAAGGATCAGTCGCGGCAGCAGTATGACAGAGATAAGGTTTTAAAGGGCATTATAACGGCATGCGAGAAGCGTCCGGTGTCGCTGGCGGATATGGAAAAAATCGCGGACGACGTGGAGAGCGAGCTTTATCAGAGCATGACGCGCGAGATAGAAAGCACGACAATAGGCGAAAAGGTTATGGAGCACCTTAAGAATCTGGACGAGGTCGCCTATGTGCGTTTCGCGTCCGTATATAAGAGATTTGAGAATCTCGATACGTTTATGGCGGAGTTACAGGAGTTAATAAATGACAAATAAAATAATAGATTTGCATCTTCATTCCACCGCGTCGGACGGGACAATGACGCCGTCCGAGCTTGCTCGGTACGCGAAGGAGAACGGAATATCCGCCGCCGCTATAACCGACCATGACACGGTAGACGGCGTGGACGAGTTCCTTGAGGAGTGCCGGAGAATAGGCATAGAAGGCGTGGCGGGCGTTGAGATAAGCGCGGAAAGCGAGCATCAGATGCATGTTCTGGGGCTGTTCATAGACCATAAGAACAAGCAGCTTGCGAATATGCTTGAACGGCTCAGGAAAGCGCGTTATGAGAGGAACGTGAAGCTGCTGGAGCTTTTAAACCGCAGCGGCTTTGAAATATCTGAGGAGGATATAATAAGCCGCAAGGAGGGCGGAACGCTTTATAATACCGGGCGGGTGCATTTCGCGCAGGCGATGGCGGACAAGGGATACGTGCCGCGCGCGAGCTTCGCGTTCCGCGACTATATAGGCAACGGAAAACCGTTTTACGTTTCGCGGTTCAAGCTTTCGCCCGAAATGTGCGCGGGCATGATACAATTCGCGGGCGGGATCGCCGTGCTGGCTCATCCGTTCGCGATAACCCATAAAAAGAGCGTGCTCGACGGGCTTCTCGGGCAGATAAAGGAATGGGGCTTCGACGGAACGGAGGCGTATCACAGCTCGCACAGCATAACCTTTTTCGAGAGAAGCATGGAGCTTGCTCCGAAGCATGGACTGCTCGTTACAGGGGGCAGCGATTTTCACGGCGAAAATAAGCCGAAGGTTAAGATAGGCATTGTGAACAAAGGCTCCATGACGGTGCCGTACAGCGTATACGAACGGCTTTTGGACTACAGGAAGCGGGGATACTGATATTCCCCGCTTTTTTCACGGAGGACGATATGGACAAGACTATAGCGGCGATATCCACGCCGGCGGGACGCGGCGGGATATCGGTAATAAGAATAAGCGGCGAAAACGCCGTTTCGGTAGCGGACGCGGTTTTTTCGGGAGGAAAGCGTCTTTGCGACGCCGAAACGCATACGGTGCATTACGGCTTTGTCCGCAGCGGCGGAGAAACGATAGACGAGGCGCTCGCGACGGTAATGCGCGCCCCGAGGTCATTCACGCGCGAGGACGTGGTTGAGATAAGCGTACACGGCGGCGCGGTCACGGCGCAGAGGACGCTCGGCGCGTGTATAATGGCGGGAGCCGTTCCCGCCGAACCCGGGGAATTTACGAAGCGCGCCTTTTTAAACGGCAGGATAGATTTGTCTCAGGCGGAGGCGGTTATAGACGTGATAAACGCCGAAAGCGATTTATCGCGCAGAAACGCGGTATCGCAGCTTACCGGGGCGCTGTCGGGGGAAATAGAACGGATACGCCGGAGGCTGGTAAAGCTTGCGGCGTCCATGCAGGTATTGATTGACTATCCGGACGAGGACCTTGCCGATGTAACGGACGAGGATATCCTTGCCGTCCTTTGCGATGCTCTTTCCGGCGTCCGGGCGCTGCTGTCCACGGCGGACGGCGGAGCGGTAATAAAAAACGGTATCCGCGCGGCGATAGCCGGCAAGCCGAACGTCGGCAAATCGTCGCTTCTCAACGCGCTTGCGCGCTACGACCGCGCGATTGTGACGGACGTTGCCGGGACCACGAGGGACACTATAGAGGAGCGCGTGGATCTGGACGGCGTTCCGCTTGTGCTTATTGATACGGCGGGCATCCGCGAGACTGATGACAAGATTGAGAAGATAGGCGTGGAGCGTTCGCGGCGCTCGGTAGACGACGCGGATATGGCGCTCGTCGTTATCGACGCGAGCCGCAGCCTTGACGGGGACGACGAGGAAATACTAAACGCCACCGCCGGTATGAAGCGTATAATACTGCTTAACAAAAACGATCTCGCGCCCGGCGCGGACACCGGGCTTGTAAGGAGGAGCGCGGACGGCTGCGCGGTGATTGAAATAAGCGCTCTTACCGGAGCCGGCATGGACGCGCTGAAGAAGGAGATATCCGCGATGTACGGTCTCGGAGCGCTGGAGAGCGGAAAAGGCGGGATTATAACAAATGCGCGGCATAAGGCGGCGCTTGTCAAAGCGGAGGCGGCGCTCAAAAGCGGCATAGACGCGCTCAGATCGGGTATGCCTGCGGATATAGCGTCTATCGACATAGGCGAGGCGGTCGATGCGCTCGGCGAGATCACCGGCGAAACCGTTTCGGAATCGGTTGTGAACGAGATATTCAGCTCGTTCTGCGTGGGAAAATGAAAACGGAGGCGGGTTTGTGATACGGCTTGATAAATATATCGCCCATTCGGGCATATCGTCGCGGCGGAGGATAAAGCAGCTCATTCACGATGGGCTTGTGACCGTAAACGGAGAGAGCGTAAACGACAGCGGAATGCGCGTGGACGAAAATACGGCGAAGGTATATATGGACGGACAAAGAGTATATTACAGGCGGTATGTGTATCTTATGCTCAATAAGCCCGCCGGGTACGTGTCCGCGCGCGAGGACAGGCATTACCCGTTCGTGACAGAGCTCGTGCCGGAGGAATACGATTATTACAGGGTCTATCCCGTCGGCAGGCTCGATATAAACACGGAGGGACTGCTGATACTCACCAACGACGGCGCGTTCGCGCATAAGCTGACAAGCCCCGACAAAAACGTGTACAAAAAATATTTCGCGCGTCTGTCGCGCCCGGCGGAGGAGGCGGATATAGCCGTGTTCCGCGCGGGTATGGAATTTAAGGAGTTTACGGCAAAGCCGGCGAAGCTTGAAATACTCGATGACCCGCGCGAGGTGTACGTGTATATCGCGGAGGGCAAATATCACCAGGTAAAACGCATGTGCGACAGGGTAGGGAAGAGCGTGGAATATTTAAAGCGCGTAAAGATAGGCTCACTGGAGCTGGATGAATCGTTAGCGCCCGGGGAGGTCCGCGAGCTTACCGATGAGGAAATGAGGCTCGTGTTTGCGCAGGAGGATATTTTCGCTGACTGAAAAACGGGAATATAAAAAAGCGTATCGCGCGATACGCTTTTTTGCTTGCGGATAACCCGCGTATATGAATGTGGGCTTTACTGTTTCATCATCGGTTAATACGAAAACATTCCGGATGCCGCACTGCTTTTCCCGGTTGCCTCAATTGTGTAATATCTATGTCCGTCTTTATCTATTCCTATCCCGCAGTGTTCAACATGGGATATTCCAAAATTGAAATTTGCCCCATTTACTTGCTCCCTTATACTGGTTTGTGAAAGATACACCATTGCGGCTGTTTAAACGCCAAGCGACAAAAGATGTACATTCTCTGTTATAAAAGTTCCATTCATCCACCACTGCATCAAGTTCTTTATTTTTATATTTTGCCGGATAATCGTCCGTTCCGGCAAAACAGGTAATAGAAGATATAATCAAGCTTATTAAAACTATCCAGGCTATAAAGATTTTCTTTTTCATAATATTTGTTCATTCCTTCCGCATAAAATTTAATAATTACATTATACTCAATATATTGAGTATTGTCAAGAGGTTGAGTATGCTAAAATAAATTTGGTGATAGAAATGATAAGCTATAAGCCGTTTTATGAGACTTTATATAAAAAAGGGTTAACGGAATATCATATGATTTTCAAAGAGGGATTTTCCGCGAATACGCTTCACCGAATGAAGCACGGCGAGGCGATAAGCACAAAAACCCTTGACGCGCTGTGTTTTGCGCTTGACTGTGAGGTTTCGGACATTATTGAACATATCAAAGAATAGCAAAACAGCGCCTGTTAGCACCCAAATCGCACAAAAAAAGACCGCGCTGGCGGTCTTTTTCGATATTCTGATTTATTCCTCCCCGTTTTCGGGCAGATCCGGTTCCGTCTCTTCGGGCTTATTTTCCACGAGCTCCATACGGTTTACCGATACCTCGTAAGCTGTTTTTGTTATCGTTTCCTCCTCCGAAATGCGCTTCTGGTAATTTCTCGACTGTATCCTGCCCCATATCCTCACGTTATCGCCGACCTTAAGGCTTTTCGCGAACCGCGCGTTTCTGCCCCACGCGATTATGGGTATGTAGTCGGATTTGTTGTAGCTTCTGTTTACCGCGATTAAAATATCGGTTATTTCCCTGCCGAACGGAGTTGTACGGTATACGGGCGCCTTGCAGATAAATCCGTCAAGGTAGAGCGAGTTGGGGTTCTGTCCGCCGTCCTCATCGCCGCAAAGGCGTATATCCTTTGCGAATACCGTCAGAAGCAAACGGTTCTCGCCGTTCTCGTAGCTGTTGTACGAGCGGAACTGACCCGTGATTTCCACCTTGTCCCCGTCGTGGTATTCGCTGTCCATTATCAGCCGTTCCGACACCATCACCCTTATGCTGTCGAACGCTCCCGAAAGCCTCGGGATTTTTACCGTGAAAGTATAAAACTTTTCGGCGTATATCTCGTGGTTAAGGGTAAATTCCCCTTCTATGGTTCCTATGATTACAGCCTGATTGTTTGATAAAATATTATCCATTTTTGCGTTACCTCCTCTGTAGTGCTTTAAATGTCATCAAGTTATATTTATTCCGCCCGACTCCATTTTATTCTGATTAAATTGTATTATGCGCGTATTTTTATGCGCTATACGCAATTATACCACAAATTTTCCCGGGACGCAAGCGCGGGAGGGCATTGTTTTTAAAAAAATTTTTCCGCGCCGCCGCGCGCGGATCCCGCCGCCGGTTAAAATCCGTGAAAAAATTGCAAAAAAGCCTTGCAAATTTCACGCATGTGTGTTATACTGTTTCTCGGTGTGCGGAATAACGCTTGTTTTCCGCGGAAAAATTCGGGAAAGGAGGCAAAGACCGGTATGAAAGAGGGAATACATCCCGAGTACAAGCAGACGAAGATCACCTGCGCGTGCGGTAACGTGATTGAGACGGGCTCGACAAAGGAAAATATCCAGGTCGAAATTTGCTCTAATTGTCATCCGTTCTTCACGGGTAAGCAGAAGCTTGTAGACACGGGCGGACGCGTTGAGAAGTTCAACAGACGCTTTAACAGAACGACAAAGGCGTAATTGCCTGCGAACGTAAATTTGAAATTTTACTTTAACCTATGCTTGCGATGTCCGAATCACCAACGGTTTCTAAGCATACGGGGATGATTTATCATAGGAGGTGAATATCATGACAAAGGAAAGAAAGCAGCAGATTATAGCCGAATTTGCCACTCACGAGGGCGACACCGGTTCGCCGGAGGTTCAGGTAGCTCTTCTGACGGAGAGAATAAACCATCTGAACAACGAGCACCTTAATGTCCATAAGAAGGACCATCATTCAAGACGCGGTTTGCTCATGATGGTAGGTAAAAGACGCGGACTTATGAACTATCTGAAGAGTCAGGATATCGAAAGATACCGTAATCTCGTGGCTAAGCTCGGTTTGAGAAAATAATCGTAACAAAGCATCAGGCAAACGGCGCTTTGCTGTTTGCCTGTATATGTTTTATAAACAAATTACAAAATGCGAGCCGGCATTAGCATATAAACAGAACATAAATTTTTAAAAATTTATGTTGTTTTTATACGTTAATCCGGCTTCCGAAAAATGAAAAGGAGTAAGATTAATGAACAGAAAAGAATTTACCGATTACAGAACCTTTGAAACGACGCTCGCGGGCAGACCGCTCACGATAGAGACCGGAAAAATGGCGCAGCTTGCCAACGGTCACTGCGTCGTGCGCTACGGCGAGACCGTGGTAATGGTAAATGTAACCGCGTCCGATCATCCGCGCGAGGGAATAGATTTCTTCCCGCTGTCGGTTGATTTCGAGGAAAAGCTTTATTCCGTCGGAAAGATCCCCGGCGGTTACGTAAAGCGCGAGGGCAAGCCCTCGGAAAAGGCGATATTGACGTCGCGCATGATTGACAGACCCATACGCCCCTTCTTCCCGTCGGATTTGAGAAACGACGTGACTGTGGTTGCGACCGTGCTCTCGGTAGAGCAGGATAACGCTCCCGAAATAGCGGCAATGATAGGAACCTCCGTCGCGCTCTCCATTTCCGATATCCCGTGGGGCGGTCCGATAGCCGGCGTATGGCTGGGCATAGTCGATGGCAAATACATTATAAACCCGACTGTGGAGCAGCGCGAAAAGAGCGATATGCACGTTACCGTTGCCGGCACGAAGGAAAAAATCGTAATGATCGAGGCGGGAGCCAACGAGATTGAGGAAAGCGTTATGCTCAACGGCTTGATTTTCGCGCATAAGGAGATTATAAAGCTCTGCGAATTCATAGAGAATATTAAGAGTGAAATAGGCAAGGAAAAGTTTACCTACGAGGCGTGCGGCGTCGATCATGATTTGTATGAGGCGGTTAAGGAGGAGGCGTATGACAAGCTTTGCTTCGCGCTTGATACGGATGACAAGAACGAGCGCGACGCCCGCATAGTGGTTATCGAGGATGAGCTGAAGGAAAAGCTTGAGGAGCAGTTCCCGAACTTCCCGGAGCAGATCGGCGAGATACTTTACAAGATGCAGAAGGAGATCGTGCGCGCGTGGCTGTACGAGGGACGCCGCGTGGACGGCAGAGGACTGAACGAGGTTCGTCCGCTTGCCGCCGAGGTTGGTCTTTTACCCAGAACGCACGGCTCGGGTCTGTTTACGAGAGGTCAGACGCAGGTGCTCTCGATAGCGACCCTTGCGCCGCTTTCCGAGGAGCAGAGGCTTGACGGAATAGACATGGAGGAAACGAAGAGATACATCCACCATTACAATTTCCCGTCCTACTCGGTCGGCGAGACGAAGCCGTCGAGAGGTCCCGGCAGACGTGAGATAGGTCACGGAGCGCTTGCGGAAAAATCGCTTGTTCCGGTCCTTCCGTCCGAGGAGGAATTCCCCTATGCTATACGTGTCGTGTCTGAGGTAGTATCCTCCAACGGCTCGACGTCGCAGGGAAGCGTATGCGGCTCCACACTTGCTCTTATGGACGCGGGCGTGCCGATCAAGGCGCCGGTAGCCGGTATCTCCTGCGGTCTTATCACGACTGACGAGGGATTCACGACAATGGTCGATATTCAGGGACTTGAAGACTTCTACGGCGAAATGGACTTCAAAGTAGCCGGCACGAAGAAGGGTATCACTTCTATCCAGGTAGACATAAAGAACGACGGTCTGACCTACGAGGTAATTGAGGAAGCGTTCACAAAGACGCGCGACGCGAGATACAAGATTATCGACGAAATTCTTCTCGAGGCGATTCCCGAGGTTCGTCCGGAGCTTTCCCCGTATGCTCCGAAGGTCGATACGATGAAGATTGACCCGGACAAGATACGCGAGGTTATAGGTCAGGGCGGCAAGGTTATCCAGGGCATAGTAGCCGACACGGGCGCGAAGATAGACATCGAGGACGACGGCACGATATTCATATTCGCCACAACGCAGGAGGCCGGCAACGCCGCCCGCGAGGCGATAGAGAGGATAGTCGAGGAGCCGGAGGTAGGCGCTTTGTACGAGGGCGTTGTAAAAACGATAAAGGATTTCGGCGCGTTCGTGGAGATACTGCCGGGCAAGGACGGTCTGTGCCATATTTCAAAGCTTGCCGACCACAGAGTCGCGAGAGTCGAGGACGTGTGTCACGAGGGCGATATAATGCTTGTTAAGGTTATGGACATTGATGAAAAGACCGGCAAGATAAGCCTGTCGCATAAGGATGCGATAGAGCAGCTCAGAGGCGTTAACAAATAAAATTGAAATAACGGGACTGTCGCTGACAGCCCCGTATTTTCGTTACGGTCATAAAAAGAGAGGCGGGGATGATATGCTTAAAGATATAATAAAAGCCGCGCTCGGGGAGAGCGAGGCGGATTTGATACTGAAAAACGGCTTTGTATTCGACGTGTTTACGGGAGAGACGACGCGCGCGGATGTGGCTGTAAAGGACGGCGTTATCTGCGGCGTCGGCGAATACAGCGGCGCAAACGAGCATGATGTGACGGGAAAATTCGTGCTTCCCGGGTTTATAGACGCGCACGTTCATATAGAATCATCTATGCTCACGCCCGCCGAGTACGCGCGCGCCGTAATGCCGCACGGCGTTACGACGGTAATAGCCGACCCGCATGAGATTGCGAACGTGTGCGGCGAAAAAGGGATTGATTTCATGAAAAAGAGCGCTGCGCATACACCGCTCGGAGTTCATTTTATGCTGCCGTCGTGTGTGCCGTGCGCCCCGTTCGAGCACTCGGGCGCGGCTTTGAGCGCGGAGGATACGCGGCGTATGGCTCCGGATTTCCTTGGTATAGCGGAAATGATGAATTATCCCGGCATACTCGCGTGTGACGAGGAAACGCTCGGGAAGCTTGTTCCGGGCAAACCGGCGGACGGCCATGCGCCGCTTTTGAGCGGCGCGCCGCTGAACGCTTACGCGGCGGCGGGTATCACGACCGACCATGAATGCTCTCTCCCGTCGGAGCTGCGGGAAAAGGTGTCAAAGGGAATGAGCATAATGCTGCGCGAGGGCACGCTGTCGAAGGATATAGAAAAGCTCGCTCCTGCGGTGAACAAAAGAACGGCGCGGCGGTGCATGTTCTGCACGGACGACAGATTCGCGGGCGAAATACTGCGCGAAGGAAGCATAGACCATTGCATAAGGCGGGCGGCGGAGTGCGGCGTGGACATGCGCGACGCTGTCATTATGGCTACGCTGAACGCCGCGGAGCATTACGGCCTCAGAACCGGCGCGATAGCGCCGTCGTACAGCGCGGACATAGTCGTCTGCGACGCGCCTGTACCCGGGAAAATATATGAGGTGTATAAGGACGGCATACTTGCCGCGAAGGACGGAGAGGCGGTGTTTGCCTCCGGCGGCGGAGACGGCGCGGAGGAGGTGACAAATACCGTTCATCTTGAGCCTGTGACGGCTGAATTTTTCGGACACGCGCAGCCGGACGAATTTACGGCGATCGAGCTCGTGCCGCGCAGCATAATAACAAAAAAAGCGCGCGTCCGGCGCGGCGGCGCGGTGTCGAAGGTCTGCGTGATAGAGCGTCACAAGAGAACGGGACGCCGCGGATTCGCGTATGTAACGAACTTCGGCTTGAGATCCGGCGCGATTGCGCTGTCGATAGGACACGATTCGCATAATGTGATAGTCATAGGAGCGGATGACGAATCAATGGCGCAGGCGGTGAACGCGCTCGGAACAAGGGGCGGAATAGCCGTATGCGGAGACGGGAAAGCGGAGTATCTCCCGCTTGAAATCGCGGGGCTTATGACGCGCGCGGACGCGGAAACGGTAGTTTCGGCGCATGACAGGCTCATGAGCGCCGCGCGTTCTCTCGGTGTGAACAAAGACATCGACCCGTTTTTGTCTCTGGCATTCCTTCCGCTGCCGGTCATTCCCGAGATACGTGTGACGGACGGCGGAGCGTTCGACGCGGAGCAGTTTGAATTTATCAACGGCTGATTTGAAGAAAAACAAGCCGTCCCCTATGGGACGGCTTGTTTTAATAACCGGTTTGATACGGCGCGTAAAAACGCGCTTTTAGTCTATTATGTTTATATATGTTTTTACAAGCTCCTCCAGAAGCTCGTCGCGCTCGATTTTAACGATAAGACCTCTTGCGCCGTTGTAGCTCGTTATGTACGTCGGATCGCCGGATAAAATATAGCCCACGAGCTGACTTATCGGGTCGTAACCTTTGACCTTGAGGGATTCGTAAACCTGAGCGACTATGTCTCTGACCTCTTTCGCTTTGTCAAATTCAAGCGTGATTTTGGTCGTGTTTCCTAAATCCATAGTAAGTACCTCCTTTTATCACCTACATATAGTGTAGTACAAAATAACGAAAAAAGCAAGTGTTTTATTGAAATCTTTACGATTTATTATGCTTTTATTGAATTGCTGTCCCAAAAAAGGTACAAAAACCGCCGCAGAGCGACACACAATAAGGGCTGTCAAAAGCCGAAAAGTCCGTCGGCGCTTTCAATGGGACCGACAGCCGCGGCGGACGCCGTTGCCGTGTCGAGCACGCGGTCGATTATATCGGCGACGGAATCGGTGTCAACGCGGTCGATTTTTTCAAGGACCTCCTCCTGAGTATACAGCGGCTTGTTCAGCAGGAGGCTCCGCCCCGCGCCCTGCATACGCGCGCCGGTGCTTTCGCAGCTGAGGATATAACCGCCCTTCAGCTGCTCCTTTGCGCGTTCGACCTCGGCGCGCGTCAGCTTTTCGCGCTTTACCCGGCGTATTTCGCGCTCGGTAAGCTCCGCGACGCGCTCAAGATTTTCCGGGCTCATCCCGGCGGCTATGTCAAAAACTCCCGAGTCGGCATAGGAGCTGTGGCTGGCGTTAATGGAATACACGAGCCCCTCCTTTTCGCGGATATTCTGGAACAGGCGGCAGGACATACCGGAGCCGAACACATTGTTAAACGCGAGCAGGCTGTACACGCTTTCATCCATCACGTCAATGCCCTTAAAGCTCAGCACGAGCTGTATCTGCTCTATATCCTTTGTCCGCGCTATATTTGACGGACGATACAGCGCCGGCTCCGCCGCGGGGGAATGCGGCTCAAGGCTGCGGCGGCCGAAATAGCGTTCGAGCATATCGAAAAAGCCGTCGTCGTAATTCCCGGACGCGGAGATGATCATATTATCCGCCGTATAGTGCGTCCGCATATAGCGGCGCAGCATTTCGGGATTCATATCGCGGAGCGATTCCTCGGACCCGAGGATATTTCTGCCCATAGGCGTATCGCCCCAGACCGCGTATGACGCGAGGTCATAGACCAGATCCTCCGGGCTGTCCTCATACAATCCGATTTCCTCGTATATCACGCGCCGTTCAAGCTCCATATCGTGCGGGTCGAGCCGCGAATCAAACAGCATATCCGACAGAATATCCGCGGACAGCTCGGCGTGCGCGTCGAGCGTTTTGGTATAATAGCAGGTGTATTCGCGCGCGGTAAACGCGTTGATCTGACCGCCCACGCCGTCGATCGCCGCGGCGATATCCTCGGCGCTCCGGCGCTGCGTGCCTTTAAATATCATATGCTCTATAAAATGAGATATGCCGTTTTCCGCCCGCGATTCATGGCGCGAGCCGCTGCCGACCCACACGCCTATCGATATCGAGCGCAGATACGGTATTTTTTCAGCCACGACGCGTATTCCGTTTGATAATGTTCTTAACTCGTACATAACAGTCTTCCCTTTATTCCATCACAATTTTCAGCAGATCGCCCGGCGCGGCGGCGATACGATCCGCGCCCGCGGCTTCGAGCTCCGCGCGGTCCCTGAATCCCCACAGCACGCCGACGGACGTCATTCCGGCGTTTTTCGCCGTGAATATATCCACATTTGTATCGCCCGCGAAAACGCAGCTGCCCGCGTCCGCGCCGAGGGCGGCGGCTATGGACAGAGCGGCGGAGGGATCGGGTTTGACCGCGCCGCCGTCCGATGCGCCGCGGACGATATCGAACGTCCCCGGCGCGAATACGCGTCCCGCGACGTCCCTGACCACATTTTCCGGCTTATTCGAGCAGACCGCGAGCCGTATCCCGTTATCGCGCAGAGCCGCGAGGACGGCGGGTATACCGTCGTAGGCGCGCGTTTTATACAGCGGATCCGCCTCGTAAGCCGCGTCGTAATCGGCGCATACCGCCGCGTAATTTGCCTCGGTAAGCGCGCCCTGCGCGGCGAGCATACGCTCTATGAGCTTCGCTCTCCCATCGCCGACGAACGCCCTGTACCTATCCTTTTCATATGTCTCAAATCCGTTGGCGGCAAGCGCGCCGTTGCCGAAATGCGATATCGCGGTCAGCGTATCGGTCAGCGTGCCGTCCAAATCAAATATACATGCCTTTATCAATCGCGTATCCTCCGAAAACAACCATATACATATATTCTATCACACCTTGTCAAGTCATGCTGTGAACATATTGTTAATATTACGTCAAACCGCTTGATTTTTCCGCGCCGCTATGGTATATTTAAAGCGGTAAAAGGAAAAATAACACAGTGATATCG
This sequence comes from uncultured Clostridia bacterium, assembly GCA_947626135.1. Taxonomy (GTDB): domain Bacteria; phylum Bacillota; class Clostridia; order UBA1381; family UBA1381; genus 12844. The sequence goes on along the minus strand of CANQQZ010000006.1, from coordinate 103,077 downwards.
AACGGAAAGGACAGGTATTATCATGAAAAAGCATTTAATATTTACGGCGGCGGTCATAATATCGCTGTGCGCGGCGGGCTGCTCAAAGGGCGGCGGCGCGCCCGAGCCCGCGCAGAGCGCGGCGGCGACGGAAGCGGCTGCGGGAAATGAAACGGCGCAGGCGTCTCCGTCTCCTGCGGTTTCGAAATACGGCGAGAATTTCGAGGGCGCCGACGAGGACGTTGACATGGATGCGATAGAGGGCGGCGAAACGAGCGTCGCCGAGGACAGCGAAGCGTCGGGGGATCTCGCGGATGCGGAGGTATCCATAGATGACGCGCGCGTCGCGGACGACAACGGCGATAAGGTTATCGTTGTTTCGTTCAGCTTCCGCAACACGACCGCGGAGGGCATAACCTTCACCGGCTTCGTAAAAACGGACGCGAGCCAGGACGGCGCGTATCTGGTGCCGGCGACGACGTTCAGCGCGGAGGGATACGTCCCCGAAACGATTGTCCAGGTAGTGCCGCCGGGCGAGGCGATAACCGTCCAGCGCGCGTACAGGCTTATAAACGACGAATCGCCGGTAACGATAACGGCTGAAAACGCGCTTGAGTCGAGCGAATCGCAGACGCGGCTTTCAAAGACATTCAACATAAAATAATAACGGCGGCGGATCGTATCGCGGTCCGCCGCGTTTTTGCTCCGCGCCGCGGAGCGGCACAGATTTGACCGAGGGGGGTATACATAATATGCGAGCAAGCGGAATACTAATGCACATAACATCATTGCCGTCGAAATACGGCATAGGCACGATGGGGGAGGAAGCGTACAGCTTTGTCGACTTCCTTGCGGCGGCGAAACAGACCTACTGGCAGATACTGCCTATAGGACCCACGAGTTACGGAGATTCGCCGTACCAATCGTTTTCAACTCACGCGGGCAACCCGTATTTCATCGATCTCGACCTGCTTGCGGACGAGGGTCTGCTCAAAAAGAGCGAGTATTGCCATATCAAATGGGGCGGCTCGGATGACAGGGTCGATTACGAAACGCTGTACAGGAAAAGATTCGGCGTTTTACGCAAGGCGTTTTCGCGGTTCGACGCGGGCGCGCCGGAATTTCTGCGGTTTTTGGAGGAAAACGACCGCTGGATATCGAATTACGCGCTGTTCATGACGGCGAAGGAGGCGCACGGCGGCGCGCCGTGGACGGAATGGAGCGTCGGCTTGAAGCGGCGCGACCCGCATACGCTGTGGGAATTCAAAACGGAGCATTCGGACGAGGTTCTGTTCTGGGAATTCGTGCAGTACAAATTCAGACAGCAGTGGATGAAGCTCAAGAGCTACGCCAACGAGCGCGGGGTGCGCATAATCGGCGATTTGCCGATATACGTCGCGCTGGACAGCGCTCCGGTATGGGTATACCCGGACCTGTTCGAGCTGAACGACGCGCTCGAGCCCAAACGCGTCGCGGGCTGTCCGCCGGACGCGTTTTCGCCGACGGGTCAGCTGTGGGGCAATCCGCTCTACGACTGGGCGCGGCACAGGGAAACGGAATACAGCTGGTGGATCGACCGCCTGACTGCGGCGTGCGAAATGTACGACGTGGTGCGCATAGACCATTTCCGCGGCTTCGACAGCTATTACGCCGTCCCCTACGGCGACGCGACCGCGGAGCGCGGCGAATGGGTCGGCGGACCGGGCATAGAATTCTTCCGCTTTATCGAGTCGCGCATGGGGAAGCTGCCGGTGATAGCCGAGGATCTGGGCTTTTTAACGCCGTCCGTGATAAAAATGCTGGAGGATTCGGGCTTCCCCGGCATGAAGGTACTCGAATTCGCGTTCGACCCGGACAGCGAAAGCGGCTACCTGCCGTATCTGTACCCGAAAAACAGCGTCGCCTATATCGGAACGCATGACAACGCGACCGCGCTCGGCTGGGCTCGGGAAACGGACAAGAGGACCGTGGACTTCTGCCGCCGCTACATAATGGCTGAGGGAGCGTCGGACGAGGAATTTGTGTACCGGTTCATCAGAACCGCCCACGCCTGCGTGAGCGACACGGTTATAATTCAGCTCCAGGACTACCTCGCGCTCGGCGCGTCCGCGCGCATGAACGTGCCGTCTGTTTTGGGCGGGAACTGGACGTGGCGCGCGAAAAAAGCGTCGCTGACCGATGAACTCGCCCAAAAAATCGCGGATATCACCCGCACATACGGACGCTGCGCCCGTAATTGACTGCGTATCGCCCAAAAAATGCCGTTTCGCATATACAAAACAGCCAAAAGTTAAAGCGGCAAAATATACAAAATAAACAAACCGAAAAAAATCAACAAAAACTCTTGCAAATCGCGCGAAAAGGGTATATAATGATACCGTGTATGAGTGCAAAAAGATCACAAACACAAAAATAGGGAAAAGGAGGAAAAGGAAAGGAGAAAAGGGCAGGACCGCTCCGGCGGGGGCGGACCGATACACCATACACGCAAATGGACGAAATCGGTGCGCAGGCGTTGTACAAAACGCCGATAGTAACCGAATTCAACTGTTCGCGTATGTGCACTATGCACAAAAAACAAACCGAGCGTAAAAAGCGATTGAAAAAAACCGCTGCTTGGTTTATAATGTTAGTATATGAATGTGGCATTGTGCCTGCACGTTTTTTTGGCACACAAACAAAATCCATAAAAAGAAAAGGGGTAATAACAATTATGAAGAAATTAACCAAGCTTATTTTTTCATGCGCGGCAGTTGCTGCGGTTACCGCGGCATTAGGTACAGCTGCTCTTGCAGCAGGTGAGATCACCGACATTGCCTATACGGCAGGAGCCGGTGAGACGCCCGCACAGGTTACTTTCAAGGTTGGCGACGGTACTGCTCAGGCGCAGAACACGATTCTTATCATTGATAAGGGTACGGATACTGTTACTGATCAGACTCCGATCTACTATGTAGACCAGGATGAGGCTCAGTTCACTGTTGCTAAATTTGCTGAGAACCTTGCTGACGGTACATATGAAATAAGAGTTGGCGGAACCGACGGTTCGATCAAGACCGGCGAGTTCACAGTTGGCAGTGTTGTACCGCCGAGCACACGTAAGTTGGGCGACGTTGATGGAGAAAATAATGCGGGAAATGGCGTTGTTAATACAAGTGACGCCGGTATCGTAGCGAGAGTTGCTGCTCAGGATTTGACCTTGACAGGTGAAGCTGCTGAGGCTGCTGACGTTGATGATAACGAAGTTATTAATACAAACGACGCAGGTCTTGTAGCTCGTCTCGCGGTTGGCGATCTTAGCGACTTCAACGGCAAGACAACGGTTGGCGAAAAGGACGGAGACCTTGTTGGCAGCACACCCGCTAATTAATCGACATTGTTTAGATGGAAGGATAAAAGAAAACGTAATCTTTCCTAAAAAGGAGGATATTTAAAGTATGAAAAGAAAACTGATTTCGCTTCTTTGCGCCGTAACGATGGTATTTTCCGTAGTTGGCAGCATGACGCTGCTCACAGCGAGCGCCGAGGGCGAAGTAAAAGTTGTAGGTACAGTTACCGGCTATGATGAAGCAACTCGTAAAGCTACCATTAGCGTAGGCTATGAGGGACTTCCCGAAACAGCTAAGGTAAACGTGTTCCAGGCTTTTGTAAAAGTTGATACAGACATTTTTGAGGCTCCCGTTAAGGAGAAGGGTCGTATAGTTGGTGTTACAATGAACGAAGCAATGACCGGTGACACAGGTACATTGGTTCATGCGGTTGTTCAGGACAGCGACAAGATTACCAGCGCGAATATCGGCTGGAATACAGGTGAACCTGATTTCTTCATTCAGGGTTCATCGGGTAATGCGTTCACTATGGAACTTACACTTAAGGAGGGTGCAATCCTTCCTACAACTGTAAGCATTGAGAGCGTAGTAATTACAGACGTTACTGTAGGCGCTATGGGTCAGACATACGGAACAGAGGATCAGAATCCTGACAAGCCGCTTGAGGTTGTTAACCCGATAGTAAGAGACCCGAACGGTAATCCGGAAGTAACGGCGACACCGAAGCCGAGACCGACAGCTCCTCCGAGCGCTTCTGAGGCTCCCAAGCCGACAGGCGTTTATGTTGAAGGTGCTCTTCAGTCGTATGACGCGGCTACACGTAAGGCTGTAATTAAGGTTTCCTATGCAGGACTTCCCGAAACAGCTAAGGTAAACGTGTTCCAGGCTTTTGTAAAAGTTGATACAGACATTTTTGAGGCTCCCGTTAAGGAGAAGGGTCGTATAGTTGGTGTTACAATGAACGAAGCAATGACCGGTGACACAGGTACATTGGTTCATGCGGTTGTTCAGGACAGCGACAAGATTACCAGCGCGAATATCGGCTGGAATACAGGTGAACCTGATTTCTTCATTCAGGGTTCATCGGGTGATGCGTTCACTATGGAACTCACACTTAAAGAAGGCGCAACGCTTCCCGCAACTGTAAGCATTGAAAGCGTAGTAATTACAGACGTTACTGTAGGCGCTATGGGTCAGACATACGGAACAGCGGATCAGAATCCTGATAAGTCGCTTGAGGTTGTTAATCCGGTAATTCAGGAGATGGTTACACCGACAGAAGCTCCGTCTGCAAGCCCGAAGGTTCCCGTTAAGGAGCCTGTAAAGATGGGCTCGATCGTTAGTGACGAGACAGTTTCCAAGATTGAGAAGTTCCTTGCTGATGCTAAGGCAGCCGGTAAGGATGCTATGGTACAGCTTGAGGTAACGTTCGAGGGTAAGCCCGATGCTAAGTACGGCGAGGACTATGTTGCAAGATATGGCGACACGGTACTTTCGCAGTATGCTTATGAGCTTGCGCTCCAGGGCGACTTCAGCGAGGTTGAGAAGGAGACCGGCGTATCCGGCATTGACTGGGATAAGTTCGTTACCGGCACAGAGTATGATATCTACAACAACGCTATCACTGGTGTAAACCAGAATGTAGTTGGCTGGAGAGGTACCTACGATGAGAACGGTAACTTCACACCGGAAGGCAATGGTGAGGAGCTTGGCACAGGTTCAACGACTACAACTACTCCGTCGTCGTCACCTTCGCCCGGCGCTTCTGCTAACCCGTCCGCTTCTCCGTCTGCTTCTGAAACACCCGGTGGTACCGGCGGTACCGGCACAGGCGGCTCCGGCGGCGGAACGATTATTGTCGGCGGCAATGGCGGCGGCAATAACAGCTCCAATATCTACACAGGTACGAATATCCCGAACCAGACCACTAACCCCGGCGCGGGAACTCCGTTCACTGACGTAGACGCTGCTCATGCATGGGCTGTTCCGGCTATCAACTATCTGTATCAGGCAGGTATCATCGAGGGTAGAACATCTCTCCTCTTCGATCCTGACGCTACGGTAACGAGAGCCGAGTTCACTAAGATGGTAGTCGGCGCTTCCGGACTCGCGCCTTCGGGCACACCGAGCTTCCCGGATGCTGCTGGTCACTGGGCTGCTCCGTACATCGCTACGGCTGAGCAGTACGGCGTTGTAACAGGTTACACCGCTGATACCTTCGCTCCCGATAAGACTATTAACAGACAGGAAATGGCTGCTATAGTTTACAGAGCTGCTACAGCTGTAAATAAGGATATGCCGTCCGGCTCGCTTGGATTCGCTGACGCCGGCTCGATAGATGATTATGCTAAGGCTCCGGTTGCTTCGCTTGCTGCGAAGGGCATCATCCAGGGTGTTGGTAATAACACATTCGATCCGAAGGGCAATGCGACAAGAGCGCAGGCTGCGGTTATCGTTTACAACTACATGACGAAGTAATTTAATCTTTCGTCCATGTGTGTAGGTGTAGTTATTTAAACGCAGAATTAGGGCAATCCGTAAGGATTGCCCTTTTTTGCGTCCTCCCGCCTTTTCCCGTTTTACATGACTTATATGTACCTTTTTGTACCTTTTCCCCGTTTTATACGTACCTATTCGTACCTTTTTGCACTTTTTTGCCCCCTTTTCCCGTTTTATTCGTACCTTTTCGTATCTTTTTGTACCTTTTTTGCCCCTCACTCCCGTCCGCCCCGTCCGCCCCGTCCGCCTCGCGCTCCGTCCGCCCCTCACTCCCGTCCGCCCCTCACTCCCGTCCGCCCTGCGCTCCCGTCCGCCCCTCACTCCCGTCCGCCCCGCGCTCCCGTCCGCCCCGTCCGCCCCGCGCTCCCGTCCGCCGCGACAAATTCGCGCGGCTCGGTATAAAATATTTGCATTTTTCGTGAATATATGGTATAATAGAGTAAATATAAATATATTATACGGTTTCGGCGGGGTGTGTTATGGTAAATATCGGAAATGACTGGGACGATGTGCTCGGCGGGGAGTTTGACAAGGAGTATTACCGGCGTCTGCGCGCGTTCCTGCGCGCTGAATACGCCGCGCATACTGTCTATCCCGATATGTATGATATTTTTAACGCGCTCAGATGGACGCCGTATAGCGAGGCGAAGGTCGTTATTTTCGGTCAGGACCCATATCACGAGCCGCGCCAGGCTCACGGACTGGCTTTTTCCGTTCAGCCCGGGGTCCGCATCCCCCCGTCGCTGCTCAATATCTATAAGGAGCTGCATGACGAGCTGGGCTGCTATATCCCCGATAACGGGTACCTGGAAAAATGGGCGCGCCAGGGCGTTTTGCTCCTGAATTCCGCGCTTACGGTCCGCGCCGGTCAGGCGAACTCGCACCGGAACAAGGGATGGGAAATTTTCACGAATACCGTCGTGGAGCGGCTCAATGACCGCCGCGACCCTGTTATTTTCCTGCTTTGGGGCGCGAACGCGAGGGAAAAGCAGGCGTTGATTACCGGCGCGCAGCATAAAATTCTGACCGCCGCGCACCCGAGCCCGCTTTCTGCGAGCCGCGGCTTCTTCGGCTGCGGGCATTTCGCCGCGGCGAACCGGCTGTTGGAAAATATGGGAAAAACCCCTATCGATTGGCAGATTGAAAATATCGAACATTAATTTTGGCGGAAGGATTAAGAGCAAAAATAATGTCAGAGGTGAGTTTATGAAAATTTTCGGTTTAACCGGAGGAAGCGGTACCGGCAAAACCACGGTCGGCTCCATTTTCACGGAGCACGGCATATATGTTGCGCGCGCGGACGAGAGCGCCAGACGCGTGGAGGCGGCGGGTACCCAATGCTATGATGAGCTTGTGGCGATGTTCGGCGACGGTATCCTGCGCGGCGACCGCGAAATTGACAGGCGCGCGCTTGCGGATATTGTGTTTTCGGATAAGAAAAAGCTTAAAATTCTTAACCGCATCACGCATCATTATATAAAATACGATATCATCCGCGAGCTGCGCGGGAGGGACTGTCCCCTCGCGGCAATCGACGGCGCGGTCATTATCGGCGGTCCGGTGCAGGAGCTGTGTGAGTTTATGGTGACGGTCGAAACGCCTGTCGGGGAACGTATCAGGCGTATCACTCAGCGCGACGGTCTGACTGAGGACGAGGCGCGCATACGCATCACCGCGCAGCCTGATGATGATTTTTACAGAAAACACGCCCGGTTCGTCATCGTTAATAACGGCGGCTATGACGAGCTCAGAGCTAATACCGAACGGGTGATAGAGAAGATAAAGACGGAGGTGTGTATTGAGTAAGCTGGCAAAGCTGCTGCTGTTCGCGCTTGCGATAGTTCTGGCGGTTCTGGCGAGCATAAGCGGCTACAAGGTGGGGAAGCAGGCGGTATACCCGGTAGCTTACGGGGATTATATCGTCAAATACGCGAATCAGTACGGGCTTGACCCCTTTCTTGTGATGGGCGTCATTAAACAGGAAAGCAACTTTGTGCCCGACGCCTCCTCCGACTACGCTCACGGTCTTATGCAGCTTACGCCCGAGACCGCCGAGTGGAACGCTGAGGAAATGGGGCTTGTCGATTACGATTATATCGACCCCGAAACGAGCATCAATATCGGCTGCCATTATCTGAAATATTTGATCGATCATTACGGCAATATCGACACAGCCCTCGCCGCGTATAACGGCGGAATGGGACACGTTAATTCATGGCTGGACGACGCGCAATACAGCTCGGACGGCGTCGCGCTCGATTATATTCCGTTCTCGGAAACGCGCGCGTATGTGGAAAAGGTCAATAATTACTGGGAGCATTATCGTGATTTGTACGGCTGATTTGCCGGCTGCGGTCACGTTGAAAAGGCTATATAATATACTTTGAACAGGCGAAAGGAGTGATTGGTATGTCTGTTGTTATTACAATCGGACGTCAGTACGGAAGCGGAGGTCTTGATGTCGGGAAAAAAATCGCGGATGCGTTTCAGATCCCGTTCTATGATAAGGATTTGGTGGAAAGAGCGGCTGATAAAAGCAATATAAGCAAGGACACCGTGAAGCATATCGACGAAAGAGCTACGAACAGCTTCCTGTATTCGCTTGTGAGCGGTCATTATTCCGTCGGGAGCAATGTCGCGCATTATGAAATGCCGATCAACGATAAGCTGTTTATTCATCAGTCCGAGGTTATTAAGGAGGTCGCGCAGGAGGGACCGTGCGTGATCGTCGGACGCTGCGCGGATTATGTGCTCAGGGAGGTCCCGGACGTGCAGGTTTGCTCGATATTCGTGTGCGGCGGTCTGGATTACAGAACAAAGCGCGTTATGGAGGCGTATCCGGAGCTTAATCAGGCGCGCGCGAGAGATAAGATTATTAAGACCGATAAGCAGCGCCGCACGTATTACGACTACTATACCGATCACGATTGGGGAGTGATATCCAATTACGACATCTGCCTTAATACGGAGAGGCTCGGCATCGACGCTGCCGCGGAAATAGTGATATCATATCTTAAAGGTAAAATATAAGGAGATATTCTGTTGTTGTTTGAGATAATTAAATCGGTTATTCTCGGCGTGGTGGAGGGTATAACCGAATGGCTGCCGATAAGCTCAACGGGTCATATGATATTGGTCAACGAGTTTATCGGAAACGAGGGCTTTACGGCGAGCGACTTGTTTTTGTATGTGATACAGCTCGGCGCAATTCTCGCTGTGGTCACGGTCTTCTTCCGAAAGCTGAATCCGTTCGCGCCGTCGAAAACCGCCGAAGAAAAAACGGACACATGGCGGATGTGGTTCAAGGTTATAGCCGCGTGCATACCGGCGGCGGTCATAGGATTGCTGTTTAACGATTACATGGACATGATCGAGAACTGGCAGGTTGTTTCGGCTATGCTCATTCTCTACGGTATCGCGTTCATTGTCGTGGAGAACAGAAAAAAAATGCCGCGCGTGAACGGTATGGACGAAATGACGTATAAAACCGCGCTGCTGATAGGATTGTTCCAGGTGCTTTCCATCGTTCCGGGAACATCGCGCTCCGGAGCCACGATTTTGGGCGCGGTCATATTGGGCTGCTCACGTGAGACCGCGGCGGAATTTTCGTTTTTTCTCGCCATCCCGGTTATGTTCGGCGTAAGCCTGCTTAAGATTGCAACATATGACGGTGCGCTTGCGGGAGGCGATATAGCCGTGCTTCTGATTGGCATGGCGGTGGCTTACGCGGTGTCGCTTGCGTCAATACGGTTCCTTATGAATTACGTCCGCAGGCATGATTTCAAGGCGTTCGGCTGGTACAGAATCGCGCTCGGCGCCGCTGTAATATTGTATTTCACCGTAAAAACGGTATTGTAACAAAAAAACCGTCTCTCCGGCTGACCGGAGGGACGGTTTTTGTACTATTTCAGGGTCGGCATTGACTGCACGGCGAATATCCGGAGTTTATGAGAGCCGTTCTTGTGCCCTCGTATTCGCGCCGGTTGTTTTTGCTTATGCTTTTGGCGTTGTCACATTCCGGCTTGTGGAATTTTTTTGAATTGGCGTTAAGCACATATGTATGGATCTCGCCGGAGTCCTCTTCGCCGTCGGCATAATTTCTGCCGTCGTCGTAAAATATCGTAACGCCGGGCTGAACGTTATAGCAGTATACGTTAAAGCGCAGTCCGAAGCCGTTATCCTCTACCGATTCAGCCTCCATATGCACGCCGGAGGCGAGCAGATTATTGCCCTCGAAAATCGGCGTGACACGGTACATTACATGATTGCCGGTGCTTATTATGTAGTCGGCGACCTCGTTTTCAAACGGCAGCATACCCTTTACGTTCATGTATCTCGTTCCGGTGATGAGATTTTGCGCGTTGGCGTTTTCGCCGGAGAGCTGGAAGCCTATAAGATGGCAGCGGTTATAGAGATTTCCGCCGTCGATAAAGTCATAGCGGACGCTGTTCCACGCGGTCGGCTTTACGTCCGAGATGCTCTCGCGCTCCCCGAGCGGCATTGTTTCGTATCCGAGCTTCGCGTAAGCCTCGCCGCATCTGCCCAGAGAGTCGAGCGGCGAATACATCTCAAATGTCCCGCCCTCCTTGTCCGATTCGGGAAAATCCGGTATATTGCCGTTCAGCTCGGTATAAGGCGAGCCTGAGTACGGAGGGATATCCGAAAGCGTTTCCGCGGCCGGGGCGTCCGGCGCGCACGCACATGTGAGCGCCGCGATGCAAAGCGAAATGACGGCGGCGGGGATCCTGTGTTTAGTCATCGTTTTCTCCTTTATTCCGCGGAGGTCATTTTGTTTATCCTTGACGCGATAACCGCCGCGCCGAAGCCGTTGTCGATATTCACCACGCTCACTCCGCAGGCGCATGAGTTGAGCATGGACAAAAGCGCGGACAATCCGCCGAAATTCGCGCCGTAACCGACGCTGGTGGGGACCGCGATAACGGGACATTTGCACAAGCCGCCCACGACGCTTGCCAGAGCACCCTCCATACCGGCGACAGCGATAACGGCGCGCGCGGAGGAAAGCTCGTCCGTGCGCGACAAAAGCCTATGTATTCCCGCGACGCCGCAGTCATAGAGGCGCACGACGTTATTGCCGAGCGTTTCCGCCGTTACAGCCGCCTCCTCGCATACGGGCATATCGGAGGTCCCGGCGGATACGATAACGATTTTTCCCGTTTTTTTGACCGGCGCGGCGTTCGCGATAAGAATACGCGCGTCGGCGTGATATTCGCATTTTACGCCTGCCGCGCCCGATACAGCGGCTGATACGGCTGCCGCCTTATCAGCGTCAACGCGCGTAATAAGCACGTTTTTGCAGCCGCTGTGTACCATTGTTACAGCTATTCCCGTAATCTGGGCGTCGGTTTTGCTCTCGCCGTATATTACCTCGTCCGCGCCCTGACGCTCCATTCTGTCAAGATCTACCTTCGCGTAGCCCAAATCTATATCCATATTTATCGCTCTCCTTGTAACACAACAAAGGAATGACCTCGCGTCATTCCTTCGCTTAAATTTATATTGGTGACTCGTGCGGGAATCGAACCCGCGTTGTCGGCGTGAGAGGCCGAAGTCTTAACCGCTTGACCAACGAGCCGTTAACGTGTTATATATTAACATAATTATCTGCGGTTGTCAAGCATAAAATAAATTATTTTTCGCTTTTTTAAAAAACTTGCTTTAATTCTGCCGAAAACTTCATGAAAACATTGATTTTTGCGGCGTTTTGTGATATAATTATCAGGTTAAGAATACAGGACGGTGCCGCGCGGCGATCAGCCGCCCGGGACCCCGGAAATTCCCGTTTCCCGCGCCGATTTCCCGGCGATGCCGCCGCGTATTTTCGGCGGCGGGAAAACAAAATCCGCGGACGCGGAATTTATCCGGTACCGTGAAAAGAACATGTCTAAATACTTTTTAACAGGAGGACAGTAATGGCTAAAAAAGCAGAGGAAAAAGAGCTCGACATGTCGGTTATATATAACCAGAAAATAGTCGGAGTGGATCTTGATTCCGAGATGAAAAAAGCGTATATAGACTATGCCATGAGCGTTATAGTGAGCCGCGCGCTGCCGGATGTGCGCGACGGGCTCAAGCCTGTGCACAGACGTATTTTATACGATATGTACGAGGCGAACCTGCTCTATGAAAACGATTTCAAGAAATCGGCGGCTACGGTCGGAGACGTTTTGGCGAAGTACCACCCTCACGGCGACGCGTCCGTTTACGACGCGATGGTGCGTTTGGGACAGGATTTCTCGCTCAGATATCCGCTTGTCCAGCCCAAGGGTAACTTCGGTTCAATAGACGGCGACCCTCCGGCGGCGTATCGTTATACCGAGGCGAAGATGTCGAAGATCGCGGCGGAGATGCTCTCGGATATCGAAAAGGAAACGGTTGATTTCGTGCCGAACTACGACGACAAGCTCCGCGAGCCGGACGTGCTGCCGTCGCGGTTCCCGCAGCTTCTGGTAAACGGCTCGTCGGGTATAGCCGTGGGAATGGCGACGAATATACCGCCGCATAATATGTGCGAGGTCATAGACGGCATAATAGCGGTCATAGACGATCCTATGCTTACCACGGAGGAGCTCATGGGCTATATCCAGGGACCGGATTTCCCTACGGGCGGTATTATTATGGGCAAAAGCGGCATACGCTCTGCATACACCACGGGACGCGGAAAAATCATTATGCGCGCCAAATACGACGTCGAGGAAATGGCGAACGGCCGTTACCGCATACACATCACGGAGCTTCCGTATCAGGTGAACAAGCTGCGGCTCGAACGCCATATAAACGAGCTTGTAAGAGACGGTAAGATCGACGGTATATCCGCGACCCGCGACGAATCGGACGAGGATATACATTTGTTTATAGAGCTCAAAAAGGATGCGAATCCCGGGATCGTTATGAATAACCTCTTCAAGCTGACGCAGCTCCAGGAGACCTTCGGAATAATCCTGCTCGCGCTGGTGGACAAGACCCCGAAAATCCTTACGCTGCGCGAAATGATAAATTATTATATCGCGCATCAGGAGGACGTTATACGCCGCCGTGTCGAGTTCGATCTGCGCAAGGCGAAGGACCGCGCGCATATTTTGGAGGGATATAAGCTCGTTATAGATTATATGGACGAGGTTATACGCATAATCCGCGAATCGCGCGGAATACCCGAATCGAAAGCGGCGCTTATGGAGAGGTTCGGAATAGACGATATTCAGGCTACGGCGATCGTGCAGATGCAGCTGGGACGCTTGTCCGGCATGGAGAGAGAGAAGATAGAGAACGAATACAACGATCTTGTCGTAAAAATCGCGGAATTGGAGGGCATTCTTGCCGAGGAGGGCAAGCAGCTTGAAATTGTCAAGAATGATTTGCTTGAAATGAAGCGCAGATACGGCGACGAGCGCCGCACGTATATCGAGCCGGTTTATGACGATATAGACGACGAATCGCTTATCGAGGAGGAGAACGTGATAATCACGATGACCGACAGAGGATATGTAAAGAGGCTGCCGGTCGATACGTATCGTTCACAGAACCGCGGCGGGCGCGGAGTAACGGGCGTTACGACGCGCGAGGAGGATTTCGTTGAGCATATCCTGACCACCTCGTCGCATGATTTGATACTGTTCTTCACGAATAAGGGAATAGTTTATTCGCTGAAGGCGTATCGTATACCCGAGGCGAGCCGTCAGGCGAAGGGTACGCCGATAATAAATCTGCTGCCGCTCGAAACGGACGAGAAGATAAGCGCGATGATCTCCGTGCGCAGCTTTGACGAGGGCTGGTATTTGACATTTATCACGAAAAACGGTACGGTCAAGAAAACGTCGCTTATGGCGTATTCGCGAATCCGCACGGGAGGATTGCGTGCGATCGAGCTTGACGAGGGCGACGAGCTGATGAACGTCAAGTTCACGAACGACGATATCGACCTTATAATCGTGACGAAGAACGGTATGGCGATACGCTTTAACGTTAAGGACGTGCGTCCGACCGGACGCGCGACGCGCGGCGTGCGCGGCATACGTCTGCGCGAGGGCGACAGCGTTGTGGGCGCGTCGATAATTTTGCCCGATACGCGGCTTCTGACAGTTACCGAAAACGGCTACGGCAAAAAGACCGACCTTGATGAATACAGGATCCAGTCGCGCGGCGGAACGGGTATATTGACGTATAAGATCACCGATAAGACGGGTAAATTGGCGGCGGTCAAGACCGTTAAGGACGACGACGATATAATGCTCGTGACGAGCGAGGGCGTTATTATAAGACTTCACAGCGATGAGATAAGCACGTACAGCCGCCATACGCAGGGCGTGCGGCTCATGCGCCTCGACGACGGCGTGAATGTAGTGAGCCTCGCGAAAACCGACAGGTACGAGGAGGAGCCGGCGGAAAAGACGGACGGGAATGAAGTGACGGACGATTAAAATTATATTTATCGCGCCTGTGCATAATGGCGGGCGTTAGCCTCCCTTGTCAAAGGGAGGTGGCATTTGCGACCATAGGGAGCAAATGACGGAGGGATTCATGGTTACAGGAAATCGCATATTTGAACGATTTATCGTAATTGCGGAATCCTCCAGTCAGCTTCGCTGACAGCCCCCTTTGACAAGGGGGCCTTTCGGGCGGCCAATGGCCGCCCCTACGAAGCACGCCATAAACAACAGTGCATAAACATAAATTTACAAAAGGAGACACAGCATGAAAAAAATAATCGCATTCCTTTTATCCGCCGCGATGTTATGCTGCGGTATGGCGGCGCTGGCGGACGGGGATACCGAATACAAGCTCGATCTCGATGCTGACGGGATCGCGTCGCTGGGATTTCACAGCGGCGGCGGAGGAAGCGTCCACCCGTCAGTTGTATTGACGGACGTGTATTATATGACGCAGTTTGACTACACAACGTCAAAGCGCGGTGAGATAGAATACGTGACGCATATGCTCAATTCCATGACGTTTACTGACGACGGGCAGACAATCATGGGTTGTGACGGAATAGAGCGCACGGTGCAGATCACGTACTCCGACGGCGGGGAGGAAGAGCTGTACTTCGCATACGGCAGATTATATCGCGGCGGCAAGCAGTACGCGTCTGACGAAGACGCGGCAGAGCGGATTTTCGACAATGTATACGGCTTTAAAACCGGTAAAACGGTATTGCCGGAAACGATCGGTTTCGCGCCGTCCGCGTGGGCGGAGGACGATATCGGCGCGGCGGCCGAAGCCGGACTTTTGCCGGAGGAATACCGTGTGAATTATACCGAGCCGATCAACCGCATCGACGCGTGCCGGCTGCTCGATAATCTGACGGCGGCAAAGGGGTTAAATCAAGAAATTGATTGGAGCAGCCTTCACAGCTTTGACGATATAGCGGACAACACGGTACATCGGCTGTATCAGGCGGGGATCATAGACGGGAAATCGGAGACGGAGTTCGCGCCGTATGATTTGATAACGCGCGAGGAAACGGCGAAAATAATCTCCCGCGCGGCGGACGCGACAGGCATAGAGCCTGACGGCGCGCCGGAGACGGTATATAATGACAGCGCGGACATATCCGATTGGGCAAAAACGGATATAAACAAGGTTACGGACGCCGGACTGATGAACGGCTATGACGGCGGCTTCAGACCGAAGGATAATATAACGAGGCAGGAGCTTGTGATAATTCTGCTTCGGTTATCGCAAATATAACAAAACACATTGGAAAGGAATGGTTGAATTGAAAAAAATGACAGGAAAGCTTACGATTTTCGCGGCGCTTGTTACGGGCGCGGCTCTGGCTCTTACGGGCTGCGGAAACGGCGGAGAGGATCCGGACGCGACAAAGGCGCCGGAAATTTCAAAGGAGCTTGCGGCGAAGCTTGAAAATACTATTGACGCTACAATAACGCTTGAGGACGGCGATGAAATCAATCTGGAGCTCTATCCGGATCTCGCGCCCGAAACGGTGGATAATTTTGTGGAGCTTGCCGAGGACGGCTTCTATGACGGACTTATTTTCCATCGCGTAATCGAGGGCTTTATGATACAGGGCGGCGGCTACGACGAGGATCTGAACGAGAAGAAGGCGGATAAAATAACGGGCGAGTTTGAGTCAAACGGATTTGAAAACGAGCTGTCGCACACGCGCGGCGTTGTGTCGATGGCGCGCGTGGGAAACGACCCCAACAGCGCCTCGAGCCAGTTCTTTATTATGCACGGTGACGCGGACTATCTCGACGGCGAATACGCCGCGTTCGGACGTGTCAAGGACGATATGAGTATGACGGTTGTGGACGATATAGCCGCTGTTACGACGGGCTCGGTTATGTCCAAGGGCTTTGAGGACGTGCCTGTTACGCCGATAGTAATCAAGTCGGTGACGATAGAGGGCGGCGGCGCTTCAAACAGTCCGGCGAGCCGTTCCGACAAAAAAGCGTCGCCCGATCCGGACAGACAGGCGGACGACATTGATGAAACGGACGCGCCGGAGGATATGGGCGAGCTTACGGACGAGGAGCTCCAGGAAATTCTTGATAGCTTCGACGACAGGATCGATTCCTCCGGCAGCTCGAACACCTCCGGCGGCTCAGGTTCGTCCGGCAGCTCAAGCACATCCGGCAGCGCGGGTTCGTCCGGCAGTTCAGGCACCTCCGGCAGATCGAGCACGTCCGGCAGCTCAGGCACATCAGGCGGTTCGATTTAATTTCAGAGGGGAACGGTTATGAAAATAGAAATAGAAATTGAAAATGAAGGCGTGATTACGGCTGAGCTCTATCCGGATATCGCGCCGGTAACGGTCGATAATTTTGTTGGCTTGATCGAGGATAATTTTTTCGACGGGCTTATTTTCCATCGCGTAATACCCGGCTTTATGATACAGGGCGGCGGATATGATACGGAGGGAAATCATAAGGACGCCGCGCCCATAAAGGGCGAGTTTGCGTCAAACGGTTTCAGGAACGATTTAAAGCACGAGCGCGGCGTGATATCTATGGCGCGGACAATGTTCCCCAACAGCGCCTCGAGCCAGTTCTTTATTATGCATGACGACGCGCCGCATCTCGACGGCGAATACGCCGCGTTCGGACGCGTTACGGACGGAATGGATATTGTTGACAGGATCGCCGAGGCTCCTACCGGCTACGGCGATAAGCCGGTTGACGATTGGGTAATCGCTTCGATGAGGATAACGGAGGAGTAAATGGGGGAGATTTTTATGGAGGCATGGAGAAATTTTAAAAGGGGCGACTGGTCAAAGGAAATCAACGTCAGAGATTTTATAAATCTCAATTTTACGCCTTACAGCGGCGGAAGCGAGTTCCTCGAGGGAATGACCGAGCGCACGAAATCGGCGAGCGAAAGGGTAAAGGCGCTGCTCATTGCGGAAAATGAAAAGGGCGGAGTGCTCGATGTTGACACGGAGCGGGTCTCATCGCTTTTAGCCTACGAGCCGGGCTATATAAAAAAGGGCGAGGATATTATTCTCGGTCTGCAAACGGACGCGCCGCTGAAAAGAGCGGTAAATCCGTTTGCGGGATACCGTAACGCGGTCCAGGCATGCGAGGCATACGGCTATAAGATAAGCCCGAAAATCACCGAGGAATTTGAATACAGAACGACTCATAATACCGGCGTTTTCCGCGTGTATACGGAAACGATGCGCAAGGCGCGTCATGTCGGGATACTTACAGGACTGCCCGACGCTTACGCGAGAGGGCGCATTATAGGCGATTATCGCCGCGTCGCGCTTTACGGCATGGATTATCTTATCGAAAAAAAGAAGGAGGATAAGAGGGCTGTAGGCGAGCGTGATTTTGACATGTCCGCCGGGACTATACAGCTGCTGGAGGATATAGCAAAGCAGCTGGAATTTATGGAACGCCTTAAAGAAATGGCGGCGGGATACGGCTGCGATATTTCACGCCCGGCTGAGAATACATATGAGGCTATACAATGGCTGTATTTCGGATATCTGGGCGCGATAAAGGAGCAGAACGGCGCGGCGAACAGCATAGGAAGGATCTCCGCGTTCATAGATATTTACGCCGAGCGCGATATCGCCGAGGGGACGTTAACGGAAGCCGGAGCGCAGGAGCTGATAGACGATCTTGTTTTAAAGCTCAGGCTTGTGCGGCATCTGCGCACGCCCGATTATAACGATTTGTTCGCGGGGGATCCCGTATGGGTGACATGCTCGCTGGGCGGAGTGTCGGCGGACGGACGCAGCATGGTAACAAAAACATGCTTCCGTTTTTTACAGACCTTATACAATCTCGGACCTTCGGCGGAGCCGAATCTGACGGTTTTATGGTCGCGGGAGCTGCCGCAGGGATTTAAGGATTTCTGCGCGCAGGTATCGATAGACACCGATTCGATACAGTACGAAAACGATGATATAATGCGCGATATGTACGGCGATGATTACGCTATAGCGTGCTGCGTGTCGGCTATGAAGGTCGGTAAGCAAATGCAGTATTTCGGCGCGCGGTGCAATCTGGCGAAGGTGCTGCTGATGGCTTTAAACGGCGGAAGGGACGAGAAATTCGGCGAGCAGATCGCGCCGGAGGGCAGGGTGTTCGACGAAAAGCCGCTCGTTTACGAGGAGGTTCTCGAGGCGTATAAAAAATACGCGTCGTGGATGGCGAATCTCTATGTGAAAACAATGAATATAATTCATTATATGCATGATAAATACGCGTATGAGCGGCTTATGATGTCGCTCCACGATACGGACGTGGAAAGGCTTATGGCGTTCGGAATAAGCGGCATGAGCGTGCTTGCGGACAGCCTCAGCGCGATCAAATACGCAAAGGTCACGCCGGTTAAGGACGAGCGCGGGATCATTACCGACTTTGTGACGGAGGGCGATTTCCCGAAATACGGCAACGATGACGACCGCGTGGACAATATTGCGAAGGGCGCGGTGGAGTTTTTCTACAACGAGCTGTGCAAAACAAAGGCGTACCGCGGCGCGAGGCATACGCTGTCGATACTTACGATCACGTCGAACGTTATGTACGGGAAAAAGACAGGCGCTACGCCTGATGGCAGGAGGGCGGGCGAGCCGTTCGCTCCGGGCGCGAATCCGATGCACGGCAGAGACGCCGAGGGCGCTCTGGCAAGCCTTAATTCGGTGGCAAAGCTCGATTACCGCTGCTGCCAGGACGGTATTTCAAATACGTTTTCCATCACTCCCGCCGCGCTCGGACGTGATCCGGACGACCGCGTGAGAAAGCTTACGGCTATGCTTGACGGATATTTCGCGCAGGACGCGCATCACTTGAATGTAAACGTGCTCAACCGGCAGAAGCTCATAGACGCGATGAACGATCCGACGCTTTACCCGTCGCTTACAATACGCGTGAGCGGCTATGCTGTGAACTTTAACAAGCTTACGCGCGAAAAGCAGGAGGAGGTCATTTCGCGGACCTTCCACGAGAGTATGTGATGAAAGCGGATATTCATTCATTCGAGAGCCTCGCCGCGCTCGACGGAGAGGGGCTGAGATACGCGGTGTTTTTTACCGGGTGCCCGCTCAGATGCGTATGCTGCCATAATCCCGATACGTGGTTCGCATCGGGAAGGGAATACGAGAGCGCGGAATTGTACAGCAAGCTGCGCCGCTATAAAACGTATTTCGGGAACGGCGGCGGAGTGACGTTTTCCGGCGGCGAGCCGCTTTTAAACGCGGAATTCATAAACGAGACAGCCGCGCTGCTCAGGGCTGACGGAATAGGCTACGCGCTCGACACCTCCGGCGCCGCGGCGGTTACGGATGCGGTCAAAAAGGCGGTCGATAACGCGGATATGGTGATACTCGACGTAAAATATCCGGACGCGCGGAGGTACGAAAAATATACAAAAGGCGATTTTGATACGTTTGTGAAATTCGCGGATTATATTTCCGACACAAAAAAACGGGTTTGGTTCAGGACGGTAATCATACCGGGTATCAACGACAGCTTTCAAGCCGCGGATGAGTATCTGAGACTGATCGGACGATGGAACAAGCCCGAAAGGTATGAGCTCCTTGCGTTTCACACGATGGGATTTTATAAGTACGAGAGAATGGGAATGGAAAATCCGCTGAAAAACACGCCTCCGCTTAAAGCGGACAGGCTTATTGAGATGCAGGCGTATTTTGACGCTAAGCTAAAATAAAAAAGCGCCCCGGGATATCATCCCGGGGCGCGTATCGTCCGTGAGATTTATAGCCGCTGCGCGCGGTTTTTTTTTGCGCCGGTTTGCGTTTAATCCTCGTTTAAAAACTCCACGCGCCCGTCCCCGACGCCGTATATCGCTCCGATCACCCGGACGCCGCCGGTGTTGAACCGGTTTTCTATGATTTTAACGCTTCGCCCGACGTTGAGACGGCATACCTTATCCTCGTCCGTTTCGCCGTTCGCCGCGAGGCGTATTTCGTCGGTGATGAATTTCACATATCCGCCGGGACTGTCGTTTACGGCGGCGCTTACCGCGCCGCAGCGCGTATGCCCGAGTACGACTATAAGCTTGCAGCCCAGGTGCGAAACGGCATATTCTATGCTTCCGAGCTGATGATTATCCATAACGTTCCCGGCGACGCGGATGACGAACAGCTCGCCTATGCCCGCCATAAAAATGCTTTCGGGTATAACGCGCGAATCGGAGCAGGAAATGATGACCGCGTAAGGCCGCTGCCCCTCAGAGCATGTCTTTTCGCGGCGCGCGGCGGAGATGTCTCCGGTATTGAAGCGTGCGCCCATATATGCGGCGGCGCCCTTTTTAAGCTTTTTTAGAGCCTCGTCGGCTGATATGCTGTTTTTTGCGCTCATTACAGTTCCCTCCTTTATAATCCGCGCCGTCGGAGTCAGGCGAGCATCCTGTCAACGGCGCTTATAAGCGCGTAGATAGACGAGGTATTTATGTTCGCGTCTACTCCCACGCCCCAGTACAGCTCCTCGCCGCCGCCCTTTACGGCGATATATGATACGGCGAGCGATTCGGAGGAACGGGTTTTTGCGTGCTCGGTATACTCGCAAATCTCAAGCGGTATATCGAGCGCCTTGCGAAGTCCCTTGCAAAGGGCGTCGAGAGGTCCGTTGCCTGCGCCCTCTATCGTGCGTATCCTGCCCTTGTATTCGATAGTAGCCGATATTACGGAGCCCTCCTCGTCATGACCGGAACGGTAGAAACGAAGCTTTATCGGCTTTTCGATATTAACGTATCTGTCCTTGAAGGCGACATGTATTTCGTGATTTGTTAAAACGGTCTGCTTCTCGTCGGATATGTCGTTTATAACGGCTGAAAATTCCACCAGCATGGGTTTGGGAAGAATGTAGCCGTATTTTGATTCGAGAATATAGCTGACGCCGCCTTTGCCGGATTGGCTGTTTATTAAAATCGGCTCGTATTTGCGCCCGATGTCGGACGGGTCTATGGTAAGGTAGGGGTTTTCCCATACCTTTTTATCCCTGGAGGCGTCTATGGATTTTTTTATAGCGTCCTGATGCGAGCCGGAAAACGCCACGTATGCCATTTCGCCGGCGTAGGGGTGGCGCGGGTTTACGGGAATTTTATTGTATTTCTCGTATGCCGCGACAACATCGTCGATATGCTCCAGATTGAGCCCCGGGTCGATGCCCTGGCAGTACATATTGAGCGCGACGGTGATTATGTCGGTATTGCCGGTACGCTCGCCGTTGCCGAGGAGAGTGCCCTCGACGCGGTCGGCGCCGGCAAGCAAAGCCAGCTCCGTCGAGCCCACTCCCGTGCCGCGGTCATTGTGCGCGTGGAGCGAAATTATTACGTTTTCGCGGTTGTTGATATGCCTGCACATATATTCGATCTGGTCGGCGTAGACGTTCGCCGTGGCGACCTCGATAGTCGAGGGCAGATTTACTATGACCTTGCGGTCGGGCGACGGCTTTAATATGTCAAGCACGGCGTTGGTTATTTCAGCCGCGTAATCCATTTCCGTGCATGTGAAGCTCTCCGGCGAGTATTCGTAACGGATATTTCCGTCAAGCTCCGCGTCCACAAGGCTTGTCACAAGCTTCGCGCCGTCAACAGCAAGCTGCTTTATTTCCTCCTTGTTCTTGCGGAACACGATTTCGCGCTGAAGAGTCGAGGTGGAGTTATAAAGGTGGACGATGGCGTTCTTCACGCCGCGAAGCGAATCTATGGTCTTTTTTATGATATGCTCGCGCGCCTGCGTGAGAACCTGTATGGTCACATCGTCGGGTATGCGGTTTTCGTCTATGAGACGGCGCACAAAATCATATTCCGTGTGCGAGGCGGCGGGGAAGCCGACCTCGATTTCCTTGAAGCCCAAATCCACAAGGAATTGGAAAAATTCGAGCTTTTCGTCGATCGTCATAGGTGAATACAGCGCCTGATTGCCGTCGCGCAAATCCACGCTGCACCATATCGGCGCGTGCTCTATGGTTTTATCGGGCCATTCGCGTCCCTCGAGCGGGACGGGATGGTACATTTTTTTATACTTATTGCAGTTCATGGTTATCCTCCTAATGTGTGTCCCCGTTATTCTATAATAAAACCCGCGCAATGTCAACTTATTACATGGATTTTTTTGCTTTTCGGGCGCGGAAATTTTTTATTTTAATCAAAATTTCCGCTTAACCTCCTTTACCGCTCCGAATACGCGTATGCGGAGCACGTCCTCGTTCTCGAATCTGCGCGGGGCGTACATCGGATTTACCGATTGAAGCTCGATAAAATCGTGTCCGTAAACGATGCGCTTTATAACGCCGTCCTCGTTATCTACCGTTACGACCGCGTATGTGCCGGAATCGACGCTTTCCTGAACCTGGACCAGCACAAGATCGCCCTCCATGAAAAGCGGGTACATGCTGTCGCCCACCACCCTGAGAAATGCGTATTTTTCCGCGCTTGAAATATCGGTGGCAAGAACAGGCTCGTAATCTATTATATTATCCTCAGCCAGACAGCTTAATCCCGCGGCGACGCGCCCGATGACGGGGATCCGTACCAGCGGCACATCGGGAACGGGGATCACATTTTTCGGCGTGTCGTTCCAGCCGAGCAGATATTCCGGCGTGGTGTCAAGTATTTCGGCAAGCAGCATAAGCGTGTCCCGCTTGATGTTTATGACCGTGCCCTTTTCATATTTTTGAATTGCCGCGCGCTGCACGCCGAGCTTTTTGCCCAGCTCCTCCTGGGTCAGCCCGTGCTCCTTGCGCAGCTTTTTTATCCTTTCGCCCGTTGACATATTTATCTCCGCCATAGACGAATCCCTCCCTTGATTTTGTTTGTGTATATAGTATCATAAAGCGATACATGTTGTCAAGTACTTTTGTGAAATTTAAATAAATATATCCAGATAAGATATAAAAGTGTTGACAAAAAAGAGCATATGTGGTAAAATAACCTTATCAAACACAAAGCGTTTGGTAACCGAGAGGAAATTAAAACAAAGGAAATGAATGAAATATCTTGAAAAGATATCTTTGAGCGGTTCACGGTATGACAGACGGACCGCAAAAAATTTACAATCGTAGTATCTTATAAAGATACAGAAAGGAGTAAGAATGATTTATAAAAACGGGAGCATCGGCGCGTTGCTGGCAATGGAGAGCGCAAGGACGGGCGATTACGGGGACTGTTACGGCAGCGCAGGAAAAAGCTTTTCGTGTCCGTGCTGCGGAGCGGTCGAGCCGGATTCCTTTTTCGTAAACGACAGCGACGAATGCGTAGGCTGCGCCGAGTGCGTTTATGTGTCGGATACGCCGTGGGGATAACGGTTTTTGACCGCCGGTAAATTGATTTTGAGCCCGCTCTGCGGAGCGCCTGCGCGCAAAGGGACCCGGGCCTCATATGAAAGGAGGTGATTTAGGTGCCAAGAAAAAAGACAGTGGCGGATAAGGCGGAGATCTTAGCGAACTTTACGGCGATCCTGCGCGACGAGAACAGCAAAATCGCGGATAGAATCAAGGCGGCGGAGAATATAGTAAAGTACGCCGAGGACGCTGCGAAGAATGCCGGAGCCGTGCAGGACAAAGGCGTAATAATCACGGACGATATCCCGGAAAACACAAAGGACGGATGAACGTTGGTGCGGCTGACGGATTTAGTTGCGCCGTCGTTTTACGGCGTTCACAGCGATTTAAAGGCGGGGGCGCACACGCACTATCTGCTCGGCGGCGGACGCGGCAGCACAAAGTCAAGCTTTGTAAGCATTGAAATTATACTCGGTATCATGAGCGATGAGAACGCGAACGCGGTCGCGCTGCGCAAGGTGGGAAAATATCTGAAGGACAGCGTATTCAGTCAGCTCAAATGGGCAATCGATATTCTCGGGGTCTCGGATTATTGGAAATTAAAGCAGAGTCCTCTTGAAATGATTTATGAGAAAACCGGTCAGAGGATAATGTTCCGCGGAGCGGACGATCCGGCAAAAATCAAATCAATAAAGGCGGATAAGGGATATATAAAGTATATCTGGTTCGAGGAGCTCGATCAGTTTTCCGGACCGGCGGAGATACGCTCTATAAATCAGTCTCTTATGCGCGGAGGCGACAGATTTGCGGTGTTCTATTCGTATAATCCGCCGAAAAGGGTGCGCTCGTGGGTAAACCGCGGCGGCTGGTGCGCTGAGGACAACGCGCTCAGACATTCGAGCACATATCTTGACGTTCCCCCGGAATGGATCGGGGAGAGGTTCATTTTGGAGGCGGAGCAGGTAAAGAAAACGCGTCCGAGGATCTACGAGAACGAATATCTCGGCATAGTCACGGGTATCGGAGGCGAAGTATTTACGAACATACACACGAGGGATATATCGGACGAGGAAATAGCGGGATTTGACAAAATACGCTGCGGCGTTGATTTCGGATACGCCGCGGATCCGTTTGTGTTTTTGCAGTGCGCTTACGACAAAAATAAGCTCTGGATTTTTGACGAGGTTTACAAATTCGGTATGTCAAACGCGGCTGCCGCGGAGGAGATCGGGCGCAGAAGCGTATCCGGGGAATACATTATCTGCGACAGCGCCGAGCCGAAAAGCATACGCGATTTCCGCGAGCGCGGGCTGCGGGTCAGAGGCGCGAAAAAGGGTCCGGATTCAATCGGGTACGGAATCAAGTTTCTGCAAAGTCTGGACGAGATAATAATAGACCGCCGGCGGTGCCCCAACTCGGAGCGCGAATTTTCGGAGTATGAGCTTGAGCGGGATGTAAACGGCGATTTTAAGGCGGCATATCCCGACAGGAACAATCATACCATTGACGCGGCGAGATACGCGCTCGAGAGTGAAATAAGCAGGACACGGGCGCGCATCGTCAAAAGAAGGGAGATGGGAATTTAGGACAGGCTTTGACGCGGAAGGGAGGTGAAGATTATGATTATTGACGAGGACGCCCTCAGCGAAGGCGTGACGCCGCGGATCGCAGCCAGGCTTATTGAGCGCCACAGCGCTCAGACAGGACGCTATAAGCGGCTTATGGACTACTATATGGGACGGCACGCTATCGAAAACAGGCGCAGAACGAGCGAAGGTGTGCCGAACAATAGGCTTGTGTGCAACCATGCGAAATATATAGTTGATATAACAAAGAGCTATTTGCTCGGCAATCCCGTTTCCTACGCGGTGGCGTCGGGGTATGATATCGAGACGGTAAAAAATTCGTATGCGGCTCAGGATATCGCTACGCTGGACGGGGCAATCGAAAAGCAGATGAGCATTTACGGGAAAAGCTTTGAGCTGGTTTATACGGACGAGCATTCGGAACCGAAAAGCGTTTGTCTGAGCCCCGTGAACACGTTTATGGTTTACGATTCCACCGTGGATAAGGAGCCGCTGTGGGGAGTGCATTATTTTAAAAGGTACGGTCTTGACGGCTCGGTCATTGGCACGGAGTGTCTTGTCTGCGACAAGGAGGCGATTTATACGTTCCGCGGCAGCGGCGACAGCTTCGGGAATATGGAGCTGAGCGATATAAGCCCTCATTATTTCGGTGACATTCCCATGATAGAGTACCGGAACAACGAGGAGGAGCAGGGAGATTATGAGCAGCTTATTTCGCTTATTGACGCTTATAATACGCTTATGTCCGACAGAGTGAACGACAAGGAGCAGTTTGTGGAGTCGTTTTTGTTCCTGAAAAATATGGAGATTGACGGCGAACAGGCGAAAAAGCTGCGCGAGGAGCGTATTCTGATGGGATATGACGAGAATTCCTCGGCGCAATACCTGTCAAAGGTCATGTCGGAGGCGGACATAAAGGTGCTCGCGGACGATTTGAAGCAGGATATCCATCGGTTCGCTATGGTGCCGGATCTGTCGGATCAGCAGTTCGGAACGAATTTGTCCGGAGTGGCTATCAAGTACAAGCTGATGTGCTTCGAGCAGCAGGTCAGGAGCAAGGAACGGTATTTCGCGAAGGCGCTTAAAAAGAGATTTGAGCTGTATGTAGGCTACTATTCGCTTAAGGGAAGCATGCAGTATGTTCCGGTGCATCGCGTGGATGTGGTATTTACGAGGAATATGCCGGTAAACGAGCTTGAGGTTTCGCAGATGATACAGAATTTATCGGGTATCGCCACAGCGGAAACGCTGCTGTCACAGCTGTCGTTTGTCTCCGACCCCGAGGAGGAGGCGGAGCTGGCGAAAAGGGAGCGTATGACGGGAGGACGATCGCTTACAGCGTCGGATTTTAAACGGAAGGAAAATTAAAAGGAGGAAAAAATGCAGAATTACAAAAAGAATGTGACGCCTTACGGCGGGGAACAGGAAAACGGCGGTCTTTATTCCGCGGAGGACGTCGAGAAGCTTATAGCGGAGAAGGTTGACGAGGCGTTAAAGAGCGCCAGAGCCGCGTGGGATAAGGACAACGAGTCGAAAATCGCGGCTGAACGCGACGAGGCGGCGAGGCTGGCGTCGATGAGTGCGGAGGAGCGCGCAAAGGCGGAGCTTACAAAGCGCGAATCGGCATTCGCGGCGGAAAAGGAGAAATATATGAGCGAGAAAATGGAGTTTGAGGCGACGAAGGCTCTCGCCAAGGAGCAGCTTCCGGTGAGCTTCGCGAAAATTCTCGCGGGAAGAGACGAAACAGCCACGGCGGAAAATATCGATATGTTTAAAACCGAGTTTTTCAAGGCGCTCGAGCAGGCGCTCAACGACAGACTCAAGGGCAGAACGCCCAAAACAAGCTCGGTCGTCGAGAGCTCGGACCCGTTCCTTACGGGATTCGGTATGTGATTTGGACAGAAGGGGGAAATAAATTATGGCAATAAATTACGCAAGCAAATACGCTCAGAAAATCGACGAGCGTTTTTCAAGGGAGGCGCTGTCGAGCGCGGCGGTAAACAGCGATTACGATTTCGCCGGCGTGAAGACCGTAAACGTGTATTCCGTTCCCACGGCTGAGATGAACGATTATTCGAGAACGGGCGCCAACCGTTACGGCACGCCGTCGGAGATAGAAAATAACGTGCAGGAAATGGAAATGAAAAAGGACCGCTCCTTTACGTTTACCATTGACAGAGGCAGCTTTAACGACACGCAGATGGCGAACGCGGCGGGAGCGGCGCTGCAAAGACAAATACGCGAGATGGTCGTGCCCGAGATAGACACCTACCGTTTTAAGGTGATATGCGACAGCGCGGGAACGACAAAAACGGAAACGCTTACGAAGTCCGACGCCTATGACGCGTTTCTGACAGCGGCGGCGGCGCTTATAGACGCGAACGTGCCCGTTACGGAATGCGCGGCGTTTGTGTCGAGCGGCTATTATAAGCTTATAAAGGAGGATGCGAGCTTTATAAGAAGCGGAGACATGGCGCAGCAGATGCTCGTTAAGGGACAGGTGGGCATGATTGACGGAATAGCCGTCATTGTGGTCCCGTCAGCGTATCTGCCGGAGAACGTTAATTTTATCATCACGCATAAGTCCGCCACCACGGCGCCTGTGAAGCTTTCGGAATACAAAATCCACGATAATCCGCCCGGTATCAACGGCTGGCTTATCGAGGGACGCGTATATTATGACGCGTTCGTGCTCGGAGAAAAGGCGGACGCTATTTACGTACACAAGAACGCCGCGGCGTAATGCGGCGCGGGAGGGGAGGAGCTTTATGACGGAAATTTTGGAAAACGCGAAAATGCTGCTCAATATTCCGGACGAATCCGCTGACGACAAGCTCTCGTTTTATATAGACGATATCACGGAGGCGATAAAATCGTATTGCCGTCTCGATTTTCTGCCGGTCCAGCTTTACGGGCTTGCCGCTCAAATGGCGGCGAGGCTGTATGAAAACGGAGTATCGAATGTGAAGGCGCTTGCGCAGGGAGAAAGGCGGGTCGAGTTTGACACGGACGCAAGGTCTGTCATCGAAGGGTACGCGGACAGGCTCAAGCCGTTTGTCAGCCGCTCCGGACGCGTGCCGTCGGAGGTGGTTCGCGCTGAGTAATCCTTTTGAATATTTTTACGGCAAAAGCGCGCGGATATACAGGGCGGAGTCTGACGGGAAATACGAGCCGGAGGAACCGCGGACGCTTATCGGCACGATCGAATGCGACATTCAGCCAATGGACGGAGGACTGGCGGACTGCGAGCGCGGATACGCGCAAAGGGAGCGCGTAAAGCTTTTCTGCGGCGCGCAGGAGGCTATAGAGCGCGGGATGATAGCCGCGGCAGACGGCGCGGAATATGTTATCACGGATGTGCGAGGCTGGGACGCGGGACTTGAAATTATCGCAGAACGGAGGGATAACCGATGAAAATAGGCGTAAGCGTATCGGGAGACAAAATAAACGCGTCTGTTGATATGGCGGGAATATTTGCCGCGGCGGGGGAGGCTGTCGCAGCGGAGGCAAGAGCGCTGTGCCCGGTGGACACGGGACGGCTCAGAAATTCCATAAGCGTCAGCGCGGACGGCGGCGGAGCGGTTATTTCGGCGAATACCGATTATGCCGCGTATGTCGAGTTCGGAACGTCAAATGCGCCTTCGCAGCCGTTTATGGTTCCGGCGGCTGTAAATGCCGCGGGGAAAATAGCGCGGGCTGCCGCCGCGCAGCTGGGAGGAGATTTATGATCGATTTTAACATTGAGGCTCAAAGGCTTTTATCGGAATTGCCCTGCCGCGCGGTGTTTCGTCATCCCAAGTCGTTTTCAAGGCTGCCGGCGGTGAGCTTTTATACACTGTCGGAGGCTCCGGCTATGAGAGCGGACAATAAGGAGCTCGTTCAGGAGGGATATTTGCAGATAGACGTTTGGGCGGACAAGCCGTCCGAGGTCGGAAGCACCGCCGCGCGGGTGAATGAAATCATGGAAAAAAACGGCTGGCTCAGGCAGTTTTCTATGGACGCCAAGCCCGAGACCGGCGGAGTGTATCACAGAAGCATGAGATTCGCAAAGGCGGTCACGGAAATTTGATAAATTATTAAGAGGAGGAATTCAGATGAAAAAACCATTACCTACGATAGGCGTTGACAAATACACGTTTTTCAACGTCCTGTCGGACACGGAGGAGGAAACCGAATACGGCAGCGCGGTATCGCTGCCGGGAACGGTTGAAATAGCGCCCACGGACGCGGGCGGCACCGACGTTTTTGACGCGGACAACGGAGCGTATGAAGCGTCGAGCTATATAGAAAATATCGGACATGAAATCACAAGCGC
Organism: uncultured Clostridia bacterium; assembly: GCA_947626135.1. Classification (GTDB taxonomy): domain Bacteria; phylum Bacillota; class Clostridia; order UBA1381; family UBA1381; genus 12844. The sequence continues at coordinate 73,631 of CANQQZ010000006.1, read as the reverse complement.
CGATATTCCGCCGGAGGTTGACGCGGCATGGCGCGGACTGGAGCGCAACAAAGGCGTGGTTGAAGTCGGCGGAGAGATAAGCACGGTTTATTTCGGCGTGGCGTGGAGAATTTTAAAGTCGGACGGAACGTATCGGTATGTGCGGTATTACAAGGGCACGTATTCGTTCGCGTCGAACACGGGAGGAAAGACGCGCCCGACATCGGGCAGCGTGGAGCGTCAGACGGCGACGGCGACGTATACCGCCGTGAAGAGAGCGTCGGACGACAATTATTACGCGTATATGGACGAGGCGGATATTCCCAAGAGCGTGACGCGCGATCAGTTTGAAGCGTCGTGGTTCACGAATATGAACTATTATCCCGAGAGCGAATAAGGAGGAGAAATATGCAGCATACGCTTACTTTTAAGAGCGGCGGGAAAAAATATGTCTCCAAGCCGTTCGATTTCGAGACTATGTGTATTGTGAACGACGCGCATAACGATGATAAGAAGCGCGGTCCGCTCAATATTTGCCGCGGCGCGCTCGATTATATGTTTGAGGGGACGGAGGCGACCCAGGATATCATAGACGCGCTCGAGCCGGAGACGCGCGCGGGTATGTGCCTTAAAATATGGGGATTTTACGTAGACGCTCTTTCCTCAAAAAACGGGTAAGGTCGGGAGGAAACGGAAGACTGCGGGATATGTACGCGTCGATGTTTACATATCACGCGCTTCTTCCAGACGCTGTGGGAAGGCAGAATCCCTGGATGCTGTTTAAGCTGCTTGACGCGCTTGACGGAGAAGGGGAGGATATCGACATGGACGGGTATTTGGAAATGTTTTACGGAAAATAGGGGGTGAGATAAATGGAGGCTGCTAATTTAAGCGTTTCGATAACGGGAGACGCGTCGGGGCTTTTATCGGAGATAGGAACGGCAAACGCCGCCCTTTCACAGCTCGGAGGCGCGGCTGCCGCGGCTCTTGCGGGAGTAAGCGACAAAACGGTGAAAATTACAGCCGCGGACAATACAGCCGCCGGCGTCGCTTCGGCAAGAGCGGCGATAAACTCGCTTTCGGACAGGACCGTTACCGTGACGGTAAATTACAGGACAGCCGGAAGCGTGCCGAAAACGTTCGCTAAAGGAACCGTCAGCGCTCCGGAGGGACTTGCGCTCGTCAATGACGAGCGCGGTATCTCCGACCCGAGGGAGCTTATTTATCACGACGGTAAATATATGATTTACCGGGGGCGCGACGTTATCGCGCCGCTCAGCAAGGGCGACCGCGTATATACGGCGAAGCAGACGAAGGCAATCATGAGCGCTCTCGGCATCAAAAGCTACGCGCAGGGGCTTAGGAACGAGAGATTTGAGCTGGAAAAGAAGGATTTCGGCAGCAGGGTGAAAAGCTCGAACGTCTCCCTGGACGAGCAGATCGCGTGGTGGCAGGACGCGCTGGAACGCTTTTCGTATGATTATGACGCGGTCAGGGAATGCAGCGAGGAAATATTTTCGCTTACAAGGAGGCTCGCGGACAGTATAAACGATTTGTCCGGCGTATATATAGAGGAGCGCACGTATTTCAACGACTGGGAGACCTACGGCGACAACGCCGAGGCGGCTTTTGAACGCGTTAAGGAAAACAACCGCCGGTTTTTGGAGGAGGGGTTTATAACCTACGGCGAGTATACGGAAAATGTGAAAAAAGCCGGCGAGGATCTGTACGAGGGCAGAATAGCGCAGTCGGAGCGGTGGCTCGAGCAGCAGAAAAAATACAACGGTATGAGCACGGAGGCGTATATTGAGGGTCTCGAGCGCATGGCGGAATATACAAAGGAGTATTTCGCGAAGGGTATTATAGATTACAGAGAGTATACGGACGGCTTGCAGGAAATCAATAACGAAATATACGACGCGCGGGAAAGGCAGGCTGCCGAGCTCGAGGACAGAAACGCCGAGGAATACAGGAATTGGGAAAAGGACGCTTCAAACTGGAAAAGGATGCGCGATACCTACGGAGACTGGAGCGCGCACGGAGACTCTCCGGCAGATTTTTACGAGAGATGTATAGAGCGCGTTAAGGAGTTTTACGACGCGGGAAAAATCAGCTGGCAGCAGTATATGGACGACACGTTCGATTACGAGCTCGAGCTTTACAAGGCGCAGGAGAAGGAAATAGATGAGTCGATAAAGGTGAAGAAGGATCATATTTCGGAGCTTAAGGCGCGGTTCAGGGCGCAGGAGTCGGAGCTGAAGGATTCCTGGGAGGCGGAGGACCGCAAAGCCGATATGGCGGACGTGAGGTCGCAGCTGGACGCGTATCGCTACGCGGTGACGCAGAAGGGTCAGGACAGGTATGAGGAATTGCAGACGGAGCTGAAGCAGCTCGAGCGCGAGGAGGAGCTGGCAAATCTGTCGGCTGAGCATAACGAGATAATAGAGCGGCTTGAAAGAGAGCTTGCGGCGGCGGAGACGGCAAAGCGCGGGCTGCTGTCCTCGATAAACGAATACGGGATGAGCACAAATAAGCTTGTCAGCGCGGTCGCGGCGGACGCGCAGGGTATGAAAAGCTTTTTGTCGGATATGTTCTCGAAGCTTATCGACGCGGTCAAGTCAAGCGCGAAATCCAATTCGTACACAGACAACAGTTCAAAAACATATTATAATGTGGGCAGCGCAGCCGCGTCGGCGCTCGGAGAGCTCGCGTCGTCTGTGAGCAGAAGCTTTATGTACAGATTTTAACGGAGGTAGGATGAAATACGGATTTTCCTTTAAAGGAACACACACGAAGGAGTTTCAGGGGCTCACGGTGAAAACAGCCTCGCGTCCGATAAAGCCCGAGATGAGAAATCAGACGTTTACGGCGCCGTTCGCGGACGGCGCGGTGAGCGCTGCCGACAAAAATCCCTATGGCAGAGAGTTTTATGAGGGACGAGTTTTCACAATGGTTATGACGCTTACGGCGCCGGATTTTCCGGAGCTTAACGCGAGACTGGAAAAAATCAGCGTGTGGCTTATGGGGAGCGGAGAATTGATTTTTGACGATTCGCCGCTTATATCGTGGGACGCGAGAGCCGTGGGCTCGGTGGATTACGCGCCCGAGCGCGCGGGCACAAGGGCAATCCTTTCGGCGGCGTTTGAGGTATCGCCGTTCGGGCGGCTTGTATGGAGGGCGCCGGACGGTCCCGAAATAAGCCGGGTGGGCATACGATTGGGCGATCAAATCCCAATCGGCGCGGACGCGGAGGGCTATATGAAGGATATAGCCGAGGATAAAACGGAAAGAATGGTAATCAACAATTACGGCGACGCGCACGTAAGACCAATCATTACGATAAGAGCATTGAATTCCGATTCGTCGGCGAGAATAGGCACCGTTACCCTGGAAATACCCGGCAAGGCGAGCATGACGATCTCCGGCGGCTCGCAGGTCAAAACGGCGATAGCCGATTGCGGCAGGCATATCGTGACCGACGAAAACGGCAATGTTATTTTCGGGCGCGCCGCCAATCAGGTATGGATCTCCGGCGGATTTCTCGAGCTTCCGCCCGGAAGGAGCTCGCTGTATGTGAGCAGAACGGCTCACGCGGGCTCGGGCGGCGTAAGCGTTGCCGTGGATTTTGCTCCGGCGTATATGTGGAGCACAAGCGTAAACGATATTGACTGGGGGTGATAGCCGTGCTGGAGCTTTATGAATATGACACGCTGGATAATTCGCTCGGCACCGACGGAATGATAGCGTTTCTGCACGAGGCGGCGGGAGTCAGGATAAGGAAGGAGATAAACGTATCCGACGAGCTTACGTTTACTTATCCGCTCGCGTCCGACAAGGCAAAGCTGATAACCGTTAACAGGCTTGTTTCATGCGAGGGTCAGTTTTACAGGATTATGAAGGTGAAACGGGGCGGAGGCATAGTTGAGGCGGAGGCGTCGCACACGTTTTTCGCGGACGCGCCGGCGGTGCATATACCGACGGTTGCCGACAGCATAGGCGTGGTGCCTTACGATTTGATAAGCTCCGCGGCATCCGGCGCGGCGGGATTTAAAATCCTGTCGCGCCAGCAGATGAAGAACGCCGGTATGAGCTGGATAGGCGAGGGAAGCCTGCTGCGCACGGTTGCCGGTTCGGACGGCGAACAGTTTAAAATAGATTTTTTTGCCGTCGATAAGACTAATCTGCTCGATTTTATTAAAACGGTTATCGAAAACGCGGGCTTCGGAGAAATATATTACGACAACCGCTCCTTTGCGGTGGCGGAGCAAATAGGGAAGCAGACCGGAATCCGGCTCGAGCTTTCCTCGAATATGGAGAGCGTCAGAACGGAGACGGACATTTCGTCAATGATAACGCGCCTGTACCCTTACGGCTGCGACGATATGACGGTCGGCAGCGTGTGCGGGCAAAATTATATTGACAGTCCGAATATACCGGTTTACGGATTGAAGTCGGGATACAAGGATTACAGCGATTATACGAATGCGCAGGATCTGTACTGTAACGCCTGCTGGGAGTTTGATTTGAAGAATCCGGACAGGATCGATGTGCCGTCGGTGTCGGTGGACGGCAGCGCGGCGGGACTCGAGGCGTATTCGTCGGGCGGGGACGTGTTCGCTCTCGCGCCGGGGGATACGGTTACGGTCATAGACGAAGCGGGAACGGAGCTTGTGGAAAGGGTTACAGCCGTGAGCTATTATCCTTATGAAGGCAAGCCCGCGGATATATCAATAGGACGCGTAAAGCGCGATTTGTATTTTTACATTTCCCAGATAGCGGAGATGGCGAAAAGATACGCCAAATGCTCCACAACGTCGGGGAAAATAGCCGCGAGGTCCGTGGAGACGGGAAGAAGCGGAAATTTATAAAAATAGAAGGTCCGGAGGGGACCGGAGGCGCTCAGCCTGTATTGAACCGGGACTTATCCGGAGGCAGGAGGACGATATGGGATATTTAACGGAAATAATTATTGCAATCATAGCATTTGCGGGAACGCTTACGGGATCGATCGCGGCGGGAAGCAGAGCGCGCGCCGTAATGGAGGAACAGCTCAAGAGCGTGAGGGAGGATATCAATATCCTCTCGGCGCGGGTAGAAAGGCATAACAGTCTTATGGAACGCATGGCGGTGGTTGAAAGTAAAATCGAGATACTTGAAAGAAACGAGGGGGGAAGACAGGCGTGAAAATAGGAATCAACTGCGGTCACACCGTATCGGGTCAGCCGGGCTGCGGCGCGGTGGGCTTTATCGACGAGAGCGTCGAGACGCGCAATGTCGGCAGAGCGCTTATGCGGCTGTTCACAAACGGCGGTCATTCGGTTTATGACTGCACAAACGATTATGCGGACAGCACGGGCGCTAATTTAGCCGAGATATGCCGTCTGGCGAACAGGCAGCCGCTCGATCTGTTCGTGTCAATACACTTTAACGCAGGCGGCGGCAGGGGAACAGAGGTATATACCTACGGCGGAAATCCCTTCAGAGAGGCGGCAGACGTATGCTCGGCTATCGCCGGACTGGGCTTCGGGAACAGAGGAGTTAAGGACGGCAGCACGCTGTATGTAATACGTCACACGAGCGCGAGAGCGATGCTTATCGAGGTCTGCTTCGTCGATACCGACGACGCGGATAAATATAAGAATATAGGCGCAAATCGCATTGCAGAGGCGATTTATACAGCGATTACCGGCACCGCGGCAAAGCCCGCAGCCGTTACGGAATACACCGGGACCAATGATATTTTGTGGGAGCTGCATCACAGAGGAATTATAACCGATGCGAATCTTTGGATGAAAAAATGCAGCGCCGATAAAAATATCTATTGGTTCTGCCGCAAGCTGTGCCAGTATGTCCGCTCAAAGAACCGGGCGGAGTATGAAACCGACGAGTATGAGGATATTCACGATATCGCGTGGGATCTGAATTATCGCAAGGTGATCTCAAATATGCCTCTCTGGGAGGATTATATGAAGAAGGACGCGAATGTATACTGGCTCCTGAGAAAGGGGCTTCACTGGTGCCGCACGCATTGACCGCGCGGCGCCGGGAACTGAGAGGGGAGGAATGATCATATGAGTATCGATATTACGGAAATGGCGGCGGCGGTCATAGGATTAATGAGCGCGATAATAACGTCGGTCATAGTGCCTTTGATCAAGGCGAAAACGAGCGCGAATCAGCAGGCTGTTCTCGCCGCGCTCGCGCATACGGCTGTGCTTTCGGCGCAGCAGATATACGGCTCGGCGGACGGGCAGCTTAAAAAGGAGTACGCGGATAATTACGTGTCAAGGCTTATGAAGCGGCACGGTCTGACAATAGACGCGGGCGAAATAAGCGCCGCGGTGGAGGCGGCGCTCAAGGAGGTCAAGGCATCGGCTTCGGAGGGCTCATGGTAAGGCTTAACGGAAGGTTACGGTAAAGGAGGTACCCTTGCCGGGCTCGCTTTTTACGTCGATATCGGCGTTGGAAATTATGGCGATATGCTTGACGATGGAAAGTCCCAGACCGGTGCCGTTAATCTTTTTGGAGCGGCTTTTATCCACGCGGAAAAACCGCTCGAAAATTCTGTCGAGATATTTCTCGGGTATGCCGATACCGGTATCGGTAACGGTTATGTAGCTTTCGCCGCCGCTGCCGGTTCCGACGGCAACGGTGACGGAGCCGCCGTCGCGGTTATATTTTACGGCATTGTCAATGAGATTATAAACAAGCTCGTCTATGCGATGGGCGTTGGACTGGACTACGGCGCCGGAGCCGCCGACGGTGATAGTTACGCCGCGCTGCCCGGCAAGACCGGAGAGCCGGTCCGCGCAGTCGCGGGCGATGCCGAGAAGATCGATATCGGTCTTTTCGAGTACGGTGTCGTTTTCATCGAGGTCGGACAGCTTTATTATATCGTCGATAAGTATAATGAGGCGTCCCGCCTCTTTTTCTATTTTTCCGGCAAACTCGGGAATGTCCCCGGCTTTGGCGATGCCGCTGGTGATGAGCTGGGAATATCCTTTTATTGACGTCAGCGGAGTCTTGAGCTCATGGGAAACGTTGGCTGAAAATTCGCGGCGCATCTTTTCAGCCCGCTTGAGCTCGGCGATATTGCTTCGTATTTCCTTGTTCTGCTGCGCTATGCGTTTTAAAAACGGCTGTATTTCCACATATACGTCGTCATAATTTTCCCTGCCGAACGAGTATGATTTCTCTATGGGGCGTATTATGTTTTCCGTTATGCGTGCCGATATGGACAGCGACAGCAGATATATGAGCAGCGCCATAATGCCGACGGGGATACCTATGGTGAAAAACAGCAGCCACAGGCTGTTTGTGACGGCGGCGATAAGAAGCACGGAGCCGTCGTTAAGACGCACCGCGCACGAATAGACCGATTCGCCGCGCGAGGGTATAAAGCGCGGCTTGTCGCCGAAGCCGGAGCGGCGTGCCTGTGCCACCTCCGGAGATAGGGCGGCGGAGCGTCCGCTGTCCGGACTGCTGTCAAAAATGACGCTGCCCCCGGGAGAGATGAGCGCGGCGCGCTTATCGGTCAGGGAATCGCTCAAATCACTGAGGTCCGCTTCGGAATCGGAATTTAAAACGTCAGCCAAAAGAAGCGCGGAGCTTTTTATTTCGCCGCGCAGGCGCGTATTGGAAATTGTGCAGCAGGTGACGAAAACGAAGGCCGTTGTTATGATAAGCGTGAAAATCGCGATAAAACGAAGATTGCGGTTGATTTTTTTATACATTTTTACACCGCCTTATAGCCCACGCCGCGAACCGTTTCTATATATTTCCCGTAATCGCCGAGCTTTTGGCGCAGCGTGCGTATATGAACGTCCAACGTGCGCGATTCGCCCTCGAAGCCGGTGCCCCATACGCGGTTCATCAGCGCGCCGCGGGATATCGCTTTGCCGGTGTTGAGCGCGAGCATACGCAGAAGCTCAAATTCCTTGTAGGTGAGGGATATATCGGCGCCGTTGCCGGCGACGGTGCGCCCGGCATGGTCGATCACAAGTCCGTGGAAGGAAACGGTCTCGCCGTCAGGCTCGCCGGAACGGCGCAGCAGCGCCTTTACCCGCGAGATAAGCTCCATTATGTCAAAGGGCTTCGTTATGTAATCGTCCGCGCCTCCGTCGAGTCCGCGTATCTTATCCATCTGCGAGGATTTCGCGGTCAGAAGTATCACCGGCACCCGCTTCAGACGCGTGTCGGAACGGATATCCTTTAATATGCTCATGCCGTCGGTGTCGGGAAGCATAATATCGAGAAGTATGAGGTCGGGTATAAAGGAAGCGGAGGCTTTGTAAAAGCCGGACGCATTTTCGCAGCCAATCACGTCGAAGCCGTAGTTGGAAAGAGTGTAAGCGATAAGCTCGCGTATGTCAGCGTCGTCTTCGACGCATATAAGTCGTTTCATGTCGAATCACCTCATTGAATATTGTATCACAGTTTTGCGCCGCGCGCAAGAGGTCTGCGTTTGCCGTATGCTGCCGCGGGGTAAAAACAAATTTACATCAGAAAACGGAACCGGGAGGTTCCGTTTTTCGTGAGCGTTATACGGTATTTATATGCTGTATTTGGCTTTATATGCGTCGTATTTGCGGTTGAAATCATTTTCGCCCTCGTATTTTACGGAGTTCAGATATTCATGAGTGTCGAAGGCGTCGTCGCTTACCTGAATAATGCATACGGCGATATTGGAGCAGTGGTCGGCTATTCTTTCGCAGCTCGTCAGAATATCGGCAAACGAGAAGCCTGTTTCTATACTGCATTCGCCGGATTTCAGCCGTTTTATATGGTGGCGCTTCATCTTTCTTGTGAGCTTGTCTATAAGCTGCTCGAGCGGCTCGATATCCTTTGCCATTTCCGTATCGTTATTGATAAAGGCGTTGGCGGCGAGCCCGACGATCTCCGAGATGGCACCCGCCATTACGCGCGATTCGCGCATTGCGGCGGCGCTGAAGCTGAGATTTTTGTCATGTATTTCCTTTATCGCGCTCGCGATGTTAAGCTCATGGTCGGAAATACGCTCGAAGTCCCCTATAGAGTGCAGAATATTGGAAATCATATGGCTGTCGTTGGACGTCAGGTTTTGACGGCTGAGCTTGACGAGATAGGTGCCGAGCTTGTCCTCGTAGCGGTCAACCTCGTTTTCATTGTCGGTGATTATTTCATACGCCTTTTCGGTAAAGCCGTCGTCGAACATCGAGGTCACGACGTCAAGGCTGTCAACGCAGTACATAGCCATGTTGTCGGTTATGCTCTTCGCCTGATGCGCCGCGATCGCCGGAGTGGCGAGAAGCCTTTCGTCGAGAAGCTTATAGCGCTTATCCTCCTCGCCGTCGCGTATAATGAACCGCGAGAGCTGCTCGAGCTGCTTCGCGAACGGAAGCATAATGGCGGTCGTTCCGAGCTTAAAGCTTGTGTGGACGATTGCAATCCCGAGCGCGTTTATGGACTGGTCGACAAACGTAAAGCCTATCATGGCGTCGAGCGCGTAGTAAAGTATCAGGAACACAAACGTGCCGATAAGATTGAAGGAAAGATGTATCACGGCGGCGCGCTGCGCGTCCTTGTTTGCGCCGATGGACGCTAAAATTGCCGTGATGCATGTGCCGATATTCTGACCCATGATTATGGGAATCGCGTTGGAATAAGTTATGCCGCCGGTAACGGACAGCGCCTGCAATATGCCGACGGAGGCGGAGGAGCTTTGTATAACGGCGGTCACGAGCGCGCCGGTAAGAACGCCCAATACGGGGTTTGAGAACAGCACGAGGAAATTGCGGAACTGATCGTTTTCGGTAAGCGGCGCGACAGCCGACGACATAAGCTCCATGCCGGTCATGAGCACGCCGAAGCCTATCAGTATGGTCCCTATGTAGTTCGTGCGCTCCTTTTTCATGAACATCGTCATTACTATGCCGATACAAGCGAAAATCGGCGCGAATGACGACGGCTTTAAAAGCTGAAGAAAGAAATTGGTGCTTTCAATGCCCGTCGAGCTTAAAAGCCATGACGTGGCGGCGGTGCCGATATTGGCGCCCATGATTATCCCGACCGCCTGCGACAGGCGCATTATGCCGGAGTTTACAAATCCCACGACCATTACGGTAGTCGCGGAGGAGCTTTGAATCACAGCCGTTACAGCCGCTCCCAAAATCACGCCCTTTACGGGGCTTGACGTCAGGTTTTCAAGTATTGATTTAAGCCGTCCGCCCGCGCATTTTTCCAGTCCGTCCTCCATTACGTTCATACCGAACAGGAATATTGCCAAGCCGCCGAACAGCGTCAGTATCGAGAAAAAATCCATTATATTCAGTCCTTTCTCATGATGTGAAAAGGCGCGGGAGTTTCCTCCCACGCCTATATAATATCATATTAATGTTAAATTTTAAAGACTAAATTTCGGATTTATGTAAAATCTATGTAAAATTTTTACGCGGATTTTGCCAAAGCAATACAAGAGGTTTACATAAATTATTCCGCGTATGCGTATTCGCCCATGAACATCAGATTATCATCGCCGTCATATATGAAATACGTAAATGGCTTATCCGCCTTAAATTCCATAATTTCAGCCGGCATGGACGCGCCGCCCGCGCCGACGCCCGTTACGGCAGCAGCCTCAGTGCCGTTTTCGTCAACGTCGATATACGTTTTCTGGCGAAGAACATTTATAAAAATGCCGCTTTCGGCGTTGTCGAGCATACCGTAGTTTAACACATTCGCGTCGAACGCCTTTTCCACGCCGAGCGCCTTCATTGTGTCTACTAAATCAAAGCTGCTCTCGGTTTTCCATTTCGGTATCGCGATATTTACGGTTCTTACCGCCGCATTTTCCATATACGCTTTTGCCTCGGACGGCGTTACAGCGCCGTTGGCAATATACATTTTAGCGCCGCCGCCGGCGTATGGCAGCTCAATTATCTTAATATCGCCGTTTTCGTAATACTTCATTGAGAATTGGTCGTGCATAAAATCGATCGCCGTTTCCTTGCCGTTACGGTCTGTAAAAATATCCTTCGACGTCGCCGTCTTTTTGAATTTATGCGCCCATGCCGCCTTCATATAGATTGCGTTGATAAGCGCGACCTCGGTCACGGGTATTTCCTCCTCCCCGAATATCGACTGTATCCTGTCGTTTGTCGCGCCGGACACCCATGAATTTATCTTTTTGAAGCCGTCCTTATTTGTGAAGCTGTCCGCCTCGCCGTTGTAGTAATCGGTGATCACGCTCCTGAACTTGTCCTTGAATTCCGCGTTTTTGCCGATAAATTCACCGTCTCTGTTAATCCATATCGAATCCGCGATTTTGAATACCGACGGCTCACTGCCGTATTCATCCGGCTTTTCCTCCGCTTCCGCCGCCGCGTATTTCTCAATCAGAGATCTAACGCTGTCGTTGTATTCGTCAAGGTCATCTATGTCGAGCGCGTCGAGTATTTCTGACTGAATAGCCTCGTCCGCGCCGTTTGCGTACATCGCGAGCGCAATCTTGAGGCTTAAGGGCGATACGCTGTAGTTTTTATCGGACGGCATCCGCGCCTGTATTTTATCCTCAAACGACGTACTTTCAACCGCCGGTCCGGTCGTTTCCGAAGGGGCGGCGGTTTGCGCCGGAGCGTCGGTTATAATGACCGTCCGAGTTACATCGTCCCAGTCAACGTTTGCGTCCAGCGCCTCCGCTACCGCGCGAACCGGTATCATTGTGCGGTCGCCGATAAGCTGCGCGGGTACTTCGAGGGTAATATCGTCAGTATAGCCCACATCGGAGCCGGGAATATACGTCGTATGCTTCTCCATAATATCGCTGCCTATGGCTAAAAGAATATGATAGTGCCGGTCGCCGCTTGTTTTCTGTACATGGACATATTGATAATCCTCCTCCCATGACACCTCGCAGCCCATAGCCTCAAATACCGCTCTCGCGGGTACGAGCGTGCGGCCGTCCACTATTACCGGCGGCACGTCGGTTTCGACTTCCTCGCCGTTGTATGTGATCCTGATTTCGTCCGTTTTTTCAACAGGCGGTACTGTCGTAATGACCGTGCCCGGCGGCGCGACAGGGTTTGCGGGCTCGTCCGCGATGACGGGCGCCGCCGCGAGCAGCATTGACGCGGCTAATGACGCGGCTAACATTTGTTTGATGTTCATTTCCTTTATCCTCCTTTTTCGCCCTATGCAATCAGGGCGGTTTGGTTTAATATTCTTTCGGTTACCGGACGCTTTGCGTTTGGTGCCGTAATGTCATTCTAACACAATCGGCGGACCGTGTCAATTATTCAGGCGCAATGAAAAAAGAGTGGCGCGCACTCTCTTTTCATGCCTGTTTATTAAATTCAAAAAGCCGGGGGATCGATCTTCATTCACTTAATTTGCAGTCTTATGCGGTCGGCAACCATCGCGATAAATTCCGAATTGGTCGGCTTGCCCTTTCCGGTATGGATGGTGTAGCCGAAAATCTCGTTCATCGTTTCCGGCTTGCCTCTGCTCCACGCCACCTCGATGGAATGGCGTATCGCGCGTTCAACGCGGCTCGCGGTAGTATTGTATGCCTTGGCGATATCGGGATAAAGCTGCTTCGTGATGAAATTCAGCAAATCCATATTTTCAACCACCATCATGATTGCGCTCCTGATGTACTGATATCCCTTAATATGGGCAGGCACGCCGAGTTCATGAATGAATTCCGTGACAATCGTTTCGAGATCGTAATTCTTGTTTTCGGAATTAACATCCGGCGCGGTCACAGCCCGCGGTTCCTTCTTCTGCGCAAATTCGCGAATGGTGTCGCATACACGCTCAGGCGACTGAGGCTTTAAGAGATAGTAGTCGGCTCCCAATCCGAGAACCGTCTCCACGGTCCTTACGAGCGTCGAAATCGAATAGACGATTATGACGGGCTTCTTGGGCAGATGGGCTGACCGGAGCTTCTTTAATACGCCTATACCGTCAAGCTCCGGCATCACCATGTCCAAAAGCACAGCGTCGGGCTCCGTCTCTTTGATGAGCTCGTATGCCTCTTTGCCGTTTCCGGCTGTCGCGGCAACCTTCATATCGCTTTGCGCGCCGATGAAATCCGACAGTTCCGATGTCAGTTCCGTGTTGTCATCCGCTATAAGCACGGATATTAAGTTTTTCATGGATTTAGTCCCCCTTGTCTTTATTTATAAAAGAGATTATTTGACAATACGTTTGATAACCTCTTAATATACGATATATTACCATATATTGGAAATAAAATCAAGGGTATTTTGGAAAATAATTCCAAATAGTGGAATTATTTGACGCATATAAATTTGCGCCGGCTGTTTTTCGGCGTTTTTTCGCACCAAATATCATTATAGCACAGTAATAAGATAAAGCTGTGACAGTAAGGGAACGTTATACTTACAATTGATTTACATAAGCGCTACAAAATCGGAAAAATTTGTCGAAAAACCGGAATAGCACGGAATAAAAAAAGAGGCTGATACCAGCCCCTTTTCTAAGGATACGACCAAAGACAGCGATAATGTTATGTGTTATCTGACGTTAGTTGCACATACAGGATACGATTACAATTATGATAAGTACCCAGAGAATCATATCGGTATCGAACTCGCAGCCGCCCTTCTTGCAGCTGTAATGCGGCTTTTTCTTGCAGCAGCAGCACTCCTGCTCCATTTTTTCACAGCATTCATTCATTGCCGGTGCCCTCCTTTCCTCATGATTTACTATATATTATGACAGGACGCGTTATTTTGCGCTTGTACTTGTTTTATCAGACAAATTTATCTTAAGGGCGTTGATTTTTCGCGCGATAAATGATATTATTATAAAAACGAAAACAGGAGAAGGCTATGTTTAAAATACTTCACAAAAACAAGCGCGCGCGCAGGGGTGAGTTTGTCACGGTGCACGGAACTATCCAGACGCCGGTGTTTATGAACGTCGGCACCCTCGCGGCTATAAAGGGCGCGGTGTCGGCTATGGATCTAAAGGAAATCGGATGTCAGGTCGAGCTGTCAAATACCTATCATCTCCATTTGCGCCCGGGGGACGAGGTCATAAAGGAGCTGGGAGGCTTGCGCAGCTTCATGAACTGGGACGGACCCGTCCTTACCGACAGCGGCGGTTTTCAGGTGTTTTCGCTCGCGGGACTGAGGAAAATTAAGGAGGAGGGCGTAAGCTTCCGTTCGCATATAGACGGACACGAAATTTTTATGGGACCGGAGGAGAGTATGCGTATACAGTCCAATCTCGCATCGACCATAGCTATGGCGTTTGACGAATGCGTGGAAAATCCCGCGCCGTATGAATACGTGAAGGAATCGTGCGCAAGGACGTACCGGTGGCTTAAAAGGTGCAGGGAGGAAATGGAAAGGCTTAACGCGCTTCCCGATACGATAAACAAAAGCCAGCTTTTATTCGGTATAAATCAGGGCGGCACATACGACGATCTGCGCATAGAGCATATGAAGCTTATCGCCGGGCTCGATCTGCCCGGATACGCTATCGGAGGTCTTGCGGTGGGCGAAAGCCATGAGGAGATGTATCATATTCTGGATATGGTCGAGCCCTACGCGCCGGAGGACAGACCGCGCTATCTTATGGGCGTGGGGACGCCGGCGAATATAATAGAGTCGGTCGCGCGCGGGATAGATTTCTTTGACTGCGTTATGGCGTCGCGGAACGCGCGCCACGGATTTATCTTTACGCGTCACGGAACGATGAATATGATGAATGAAAAATATGCGAGAGATACGCTTCCGCTCGATCCGGACTGCCGGTGCCCGACCTGCCGCAATTATACCAGGGCGTATATAAGGCATTTGTTTAAGGCGGGGGAGATGCTTGCGATGCGGCTTTGCGTGCTGCATAATCTGTATTTTTACAACGAGCTTACGGCGCGTATACGGAGGGCTATCGAAGAGGACAGGTTTGATACGTTTCGGGAGGAAAACGTTGAGAAGCTCTCACGTCGGCTGTAAATTATTGTTTCTTTTTCACGCCGTGTTTTTTGTAATTCGCTGTTGCTTTTTGCCGCGCGGTGATGTAAAATAGTAGTGATTGTAAGGAGGCATGTATATGAAAAGATTGATGCTTGGAAACGAGGCTGTGGCGCGCGGAGCGTATGAGGCGGGTGTTACGGTCGTTTCGTCGTACCCGGGGACGCCGAGTACGGAAATAACGGAAAATATAGTTAAATACGATGACATATACGTTGAGTGGGCGCCGAACGAGAAGGTGGCGGCGGAGGTCGCCGCGGGCGCTTCGATAGCGGGAGCGCGCGCCATGTCATGCATGAAGCATGTGGGACTTAACGTAATGGCGGATCCGGTGTTCACGGCAAGCTATACGGGCGTAAACGGCGGTCTTGTGCTTTGTGTAGCGGACGATCAGGGTATGCATTCGTCCCAGAACGAGCAGGATTCGCGCCATTACGCTCAGGCGGCGAAAATCGCGATGCTGGAGCCGTCCGACAGCGGAGAGTGCAAGGAGTTCACAAAAAAGGCTTACGAGCTGTCCGAGGAATATGATACGCCGGTGTTTATACGGCTTTCAACGAGGGTCTCGCATTCGCAGAGCCTTGTGGAGGAGGAGGAAAAATGCGGGTACGCCCTCAGGGATTACAAAAAGGACCCGGGCAAATATGTTATGACGCCCGCCAACGCGGTAAAGCGGCACGCCGCAGTCGAGGAAAGAATTAAGGCGCTGACAAAATTCGCGGAAACGACGGATCTGAACCGCATTGAGGACAACGGCAAAAAAATCGGCGTTATCGCGGCGGGGATAACGTATATGTACGCAAAGGAGGCGCTCGGAAACGAGGCGAATTTCCTTAAGCTGGGCATGATTTATCCGCTGCCGGAAAAATTGATAAAGGATTTCGCAAAAAAATGCGACATAGTATATGTGATAGAGGAGCTCGACCCGATTATTGAAAATCATTGCAGGGCGATAGGCGTGAGCGTAAAGGGTAAGGACGCATTTACGCTGCTGGGCGAATATACGCCGGCGATGATAAAAAAGGCGGTCACGGGAGAAGAGCCGGAGGAGCCGCTGCGCGCGGAGGAGCCGGTCCCGGTGCGTCCGCCGGTAATGTGCGCGGGATGTCCGCATAGGGGTACATATTACGTATTAAAGAAGCTCGGTCTTACCGTGACCGGCGATATCGGCTGCTATACGCTGGGAAGCGCGCCCCCGCTGGAGTGTCTGGACACGACTATCTGCATGGGCGCGTCGGTGGGCGTATCGCACGGCATGGCGAAGGCGAGGGGCGAGGAATTCGCGAAAAATACCGTAGCGGTGATAGGCGATTCGACGTTTATACATTCCGGAATAACCGGACTTATAGATATCGTTTACAATAAGGGCGTAAGCACGGTCCTTATCCTCGATAATTCCATAACCGGAATGACGGGTCATCAGGACAATCCGACAACGGGCTATACGATACGCGGCGAAAAGACGCGGCAGGTGAATCTGATAACGCTTTGCAGGGGCGTGGGCGTCGATAACGTTGTCGTATGCGACCCGTTTGACGTTAAGGAGCTCGAGCGGGTGATAAAGGAGGAAACGGCGAAGGCGGAGCCGTCCGTTATAATAGTGCAGAGACCGTGCGCACTGTTAAAATCGGTGAAGTACACCGGTCATTGCGAAATTACGGACAAGTGCCGCAAATGCAAGGTCTGCATGAAGCTGGGCTGTCCGGCGATAACGGTCAAGGACGGAGAAATGTTTATCGACGTTACGCAGTGCAACGGCTGCGGGCTGTGCGTAAATGTGTGCCCGTTCGGCGCGATTGAGAAGGAATAAATTGTGGTTTACCGCATTTTTGACTGCGGCGGGCGTTAGCAGAGTGCGGCTGTAAGCGTTGCTGCGCTAAACTAAAATTTATCATCTAATACTAAGTAGGAAAGGAAATACTGACATGAATATAATGATAGTAGGAGTAGGAGGTCAGGGAACGCTGCTGGCGAGCCGTATATTGGGCAGGGTCGCGACAAAATCGGGTTACGATGTGAAAATAAGCGAGGTACACGGAATGTCGCAGCGCGGCGGCAGCGTGGTAACATATGTAAAATACGGGGAGAAAATATACTCTCCCATAATAGGCGAGGGCGAGGCGGATATAATACTGGCGTTTGAGCTGCTCGAGGCGTACAGAGCGCTTCCGTATCTGAAAAAGGGCGGCACGATGATCGTGAACACGCAGCGCATGGACCCGATGCCGGTTATCACGGGCGCGGCGAAATATCCGGATAACATAGAGGAAAAGCTGGCGCGGAGTGTAGATTTGATCACGGCGGACGCGCTTGCGGCGGCTGCCGAGGCAGGGAATATACGCGCCGCGAACGTGGTGCTTATAGGGCTGCTTGCCAAAAGCACGGAGGTGGAAAAGGACGTGTGGCTCGATACGATACGCCGGACGGTCCCGCCGAGGTTTCTGGAGGTTAATTTAAAGGCGTTCGAGTTGGGGTACGGCATGTAAATCCGGCGGACGGCACGGGAAAGGAGTCGGGTAATATGTGGAACATTATAGGTCATTTCCGCACGATAACGCGGCACAGGCATATGGTGATATACCACTGCGCCAAGGCGGGTATATTGGCGCAGGGGCTTAAGCATGATCTGTCCAAATATTCCCCGACCGAATTTTTTGCCGGCGCAAAATATTATCTGGGCGACAGAAGCCCGACGGAGGCGGAGCGCGCGGACCTGGGATGCTCCTACGCGTGGATGCACCACAAGGGCAGAAACAAGCACCATTTTGAGTATTGGACCGATTATAATACGGCGACAAAGCGCATGGAGCCGGTGAAGATGCCGCTCCGATACGTTAAGGAGATGTTCTGCGACAGGGTCGCCGCGGGAAAGATTTATCAGGGGAAAAATTATACCGATAATAACCCGATAGAATATTTTATGCGCGGCAGCGCAAAGGGAAAAATGCATCCGGATACGGCGAGGCTTCTGGAAACGTGGCTCAGGCTTGTGCAGACGGACGGCGAGAAAGCCGCTTTTAAGCGGGTGAGAGAAACAAAGGAGGAGGATTATTGATGCGTAAGCTGATAAAGCTGATATTTTCCAATAAATTTGTGACATGGACAATTCTTTTGTTACAGCTTGCGGTGCTTGTGGTAGGCTATTACGGAATAAGCGAATATTCGGTGCTTATTTTGGGAGCGACATCGGTTCTGAGCGCGATACTGCTTATTTTTGAGATAAACCGCCGCGAATCGCCGGAATTTAAAATGACATGGATGATAGTCATAGCAATCATACCGGTTTTCGGCGCGCTTTTGTATCTGTATATGCGCATAGGCTTTATAAACAGGGGGCTGGCGAAGCATCACGCGAGAGTGAGGGACGAGATACGTCCGTATGTTCTCGGCGAAGGCGAAATCGAGGCGGAAACCGAGAAAACAAGCCCGAGGATAAGAGGCGCGGCGAGATATCTTTTAAGAAGCGCCGCGGCGCCGTCGTATCCGAACGGGGAGATAAAATATTTTGAGCTGGGCGAGCTGCTGTATGAGGAAATGAAAAAGAGAATGGAGGCGGCGGAGCGCTTTATTTTCCTTGAATTCTTTATCATAAACACATCGGGAACAATGTGGACGGAAATATTTGACATTCTGAGCAGGAAGGTGCGCGAGGGCGTGGAGGTCAGGCTGATGTACGACGGTATGGGCTCGCTCATGTCTACTCCCAGGAGCTTTTCGGCGGCGCTCGATAACGCAGGAATAAAGCACACGGCATTTTCTCCCGTGCAGCCGCTTCTGTCAACATATCAGAACAACCGCGACCACAGGAAAATAATTGTAATAGACGGAAAATACGCGTTCACGGGCGGAATAAACATAGCCGACGAATATGTAAACCGCATAAGAAGGTTCGGACATTGGAAGGATAACGGTATATCTATCACCGGCGGGGCGGTGCAAAAGCTCACGGCGCTGTTTCTGGAGATGTGGAACACGGCGAAATATGAGGACGCGGAGAATTACGGGAAATATATAGGGCGCGCTCAGCTCTTTGGCGGCGAAGGCGGACGGGTTATCCCCTACGGAGACAGTCCGCCGGACGGGATACAGACAGGAAAGCGGGTGTATCTCGACCTTATCAATAAGGCGGACAGATATGTGCATATAATGACGCCGTATCTGGTGCCGGATAATGAAACGATAGAGGCGCTTAAGTTCGCGGTCGAGCGCGGGGTGGATGTGAAAATTATAATCCCGCATCATCCCGATAAGGTTTACGCGTATTGGCTCGCTCATACGTATTTCCCGGAGCTTATAGAGGCGGGAGTAAAAATGTATGAGTATACGCCGGGGTTTATACATGCGAAAACGCTTGTTACCGACGATGATACGGCTGTAATAGGCACGATAAATTTTGACTTCAGAAGCTTTTATCTGCATTACGAATGCGCGGTGCTCCTGAGCGAGGCGCCGGCGATCGCGGATATTGAACGCGATTTTGTAAAAACGCTGGAGATGTGTCAAAATATTACAATGGAGGAATATAAGAGATTTAATCCGCTCACAAGGCTGTTCGGCAGAACGATACGCACGCTCGCGCCGCTGCTGTGACGGAGGAGAAGGAGGAGTTTTTATGAAACCGAAGGTATATTTTTCGCGCAGCATATCGCCGGAAACGGTGGTAAGGCTTTACGGTATGCTCGGAAAGGAATTGAAGGGACGCGTGGCGGTCAAAATCCATTCCGGCGAGGAGGGGAACCAGAATTTTTTGAAGCCGGAGTTTTGGCGCCCGGTGATAGAGCGCGTAAACGGCACGGCTGTCGAGTGCAATACAGCCTACGGCGGGTCGCGCGACACTACGGAAAAGCATCTTAAGACACTCGAAAAGCACGGATGGAACAAATATTTTCCGATGGATCTGCTCGACGCGGAGGGTCCGGATCTGGTGCTGGAGGTTAAAAACGGCGCGGTGCTGAAGAAAAATTATGTGGGAAAAAATCTTGCGGATTATGATTCGATGCTCGTGCTGTCGCATTTTAAAGGGCATCCGATGGGCGGCTACGGCGGCGCGCTCAAGCAGCTTGCGATAGGCGCGGCGTCCTCGTTCGGCAAGGCTAACATTCACGGCGCGGGAGAGCCGGAGAAGGTATGGTCGCCCGAAGTGGACAATGATAAATTCCTTGAGGCTATGGCTGACGCGGCATCGAGCGTTATGGAGTATTTCAGGAACGAAATCGCGTATATCAACGTCATGAGCAATATGTCGGTGGACTGCGATTGCTGCGCGGTGGCAGAGGACCCGTGCATGAGGGATATAGGGATCCTGGCGTCTCTCGATCCGGTGGCGATAGACCAGGCGTGCATAGATTTTGTTTACGCGGCGAAGGACGACCCGGGACAGGGACATCTTATAGAAAGAATAGAGAGCAGGAACGGCATTCATACTATCGAAGCCGCCGCCGCTCTGGGTATAGGCAGCCGCGAATATGAGCTGATAGAAACGGAGGATTAATATGAACGAGGTATTAAAAGCTATCAGGGAGCGCTCGTCAATACGCGCGTATAAGGAGGAGCGTCTCACGGACGAGGAGATACGCGCGGTGCTGACGGCGGGACTGCGGGCGCCGACCGCGCGCAATGAGCGCGAAATACACTTCACGGTGCTTGACGGGGAGGATCCAATCTTAAAGGAAATAGACACGGAAAGAAAGCTTATGATGATGGCGGACGCGGACGAGGAAACGCGCGCGAAAATCGAAAGCAATCCGAATAATTTTTATTACGGTGCGCCGACGGTGGTTATATTAAGAGTTGATAAGGATTTTTTCTGGAATAAGCTTGACGCGGGAATAGCGGTAGAAAATATGTCGCTCGCGGCGCAGTCGCTGGGGCTGGGCAGTCTTATTATAGGTATTATCGACAAGGCGATGCGGGGTCTGAGGCAGGCGGAATTTGCCGAAAGGCTCGGATTCCCGGAAAATTACGAATTTGCGATAGCGTTCGCTATGGGACGCAGAAATACGGAAAAGGAGCCTCACGAAATCGATTTCGAAAGAGATGTAACGATTATAAAATGACGGCTTTAAAGGGATTTGCGGACAAAATATTTTATCTGATAAAAAACGAGACGGTATTGAGCGCGGCGGTGATACTTGCCGCCGCGTCCGCGTTTTTCGTAAAGCCGGACGCGGAATATATGGGATACATAGATTTTCGCACGCTCGCGCTTTTGTTTTGCCTTATGTCGGTAATGGCGGGAATGCAGAGCGCGGGAATCTTTGATCTGTTCGCGGGGAAAATGCTCAAGCGCGTGAAAAGCGCGCGGGGTCTGGCGTTTATTCTCACGGCGCTGTGCTTTTTTTCCTCTATGCTTATAACGAACGACGTGGCGCTTATTACGTTTGTACCGTTTTCGTTCACTGTTTTAAATATGCTCGGGGAAGCCGAAAAACGAAGGCTGATCATTCCCGTGACGGCGATGCAGACAGTCGCCGCCAATCTGGGCAGTATGCTGACGCCGATAGGAAATCCGCAGAATTTATATCTGCACGGCGTTTCGGGATTGGGGATAGGCGAATTTGCAGCCGTTATGCTTCCGTATTCGGCGGCGTCCTTCGCGATGCTCGCCGTATGGGCGCTGACGCCGGGCGGCGGAGGAAAAAAGGATATAATCGCGGCGGTAAGGACGAGAGGGGCGGACGTAAAGAAAACCGCCGTTTATACGGCGGCGTTTGCGCTGTGTCTGCTTACGGTGGCGAGAATGGTGGATTACAGGATAACGCTTATCGCCGTGACCGCGCTTATTGCGGCGGCGGATCACAGAATATTTATGCGGGTGGATTATTCCCTTTTGCTTACGTTCGCGGCGTTTTTTGTATTCATAGGAAATATGGGGCGCATAGACGCGTTTTCGAATTTCATAAGCGGAGTTATCGGCGGCAGAGAATGCATAACGGGTATTTTGGCAAGTCAGGTGATAAGCAATGTTCCGGCGGCGCTGCTGCTGTCGGGATTCACGGATAATTTCAAGCCGCTTATAACAGGCGTTAACCTCGGGGGACTGGGCACGCTTATCGCGTCGATGGCAAGCCTCATTTCATTTAAGCTGCTCGGGCGCGAGGACAAGCGTCTGCGCGGGAAATATATGGTATGCTTTACCGTCTCCAATGTGATTTTTCTCGCGGCGCTTTTTGTGATATATTTGATAATCGGATAGCGGAGGTGCGGATAATGTTCAGAGAGATGAGAAGAAAAAGACAGCAATTGCCGGAAAACGAGTGTGAGGATATTTTAAAAAGGAACACGTCCGGAGTGCTGGCTGCCGCGGGCGATGACGGGTATCCTTACGCGGTGCCGCTGAGCTACGCTTACGCGGACGGAAAAATATATTTCCACTGCGCGAAAACGGGACATAAGATTGACGCGGTGCGTTCATGCGACAAGGCTTCATTTTGCGTGACAGACCGCGACGAGGTCGTTCCGGAGCGGTTTACAACGCATTATAAAAGCGTGATCGTGTTCGGGCGCGCGCGGATAATGGATAACGATGAAATGCTGCCGGCAATAGAGCTTATAGCGGATAAATATTCGCCTGACGTTCCGGGAAAACGGGAGGAGATAGAGCGCGAATGGGACGCTCTTGCGATGATAGAGCTTACCATCGAGCATATGACGGGCAAAGAGGCGATAGAGCTTACAAAGACGCGCGGGTAATTCACAAAAATAAGCGCTTCCTCATAGTATAGCGTAAAACCGTAAAAGGAAGTGTTTATTTTTATGCATGACGCATTATTTGCCATAGCTCTTACTCTTCTCGCGGGACTCGCGACCGGACTCGGAAGCGTTATGGCGCTGTTCGCAAAGCAAACGAACACAAGATTCCTTGCCGCGTCGCTGGGATTTTCGGCGGGGGTTATGATATATGTTTCTATGGTGGAGATTTTCAGTAAATCGAAGGAGTTTTTAATAAGCGCCACCGACGGCAGCACGGGGTATTATCTCGCTACAGCGTCGTTTTTTCTTGGAGTGCTGTTTATAGGACTTGTGGATTATTTTGTCCCGTCGACCGAGGGGGATATAGGGAATCTCAGGGAATGCGATAAAACCGTGGCTTTAAAACGCATGGGGGTCATGACGGCTCTCGCGATAGGAATACACAATTTCCCCGAGGGCATGGTCACGTTTACATCCGCGCTGAAGGACCCGCATCTGGGGATAGCCATTGCCGTCGCGATTGCGATACATAATATCCCGGAGGGTATAGCTACGAGCGCGCCGATATATTTTTCGACGGGCAGCCGGAAACGGGCGTTTTTAATATCGTTTGCTTCCGGGCTTGCCGAGCCGGTAGGAGCGGCGATGGGATTTCTGATACTGATGCCGTTCTTAAACGACGCGGTGTTCGGAGTACTGTTCGGGGCTATTGCCGGAATAATGGTGTTCATCTCGATTGAAGAGTTGCTTCCGATGGCGCGGGAGTATGAAAAAAGTAAAATTACAATTATAGGATTCACTGTCGGTATGGCGGTTATGGCGCTGAGCCTGATGCTGCTGTGACGGATATATTAACGGGGCTTTACAGGCTTACGCGCTTATAAGCTATGCTCAGATGAAAAATCCCGCCCGGTATCTTCCGTATCGGGCGGGATTTTTCGCGGAAATAATTATTTCATAAGCTCCAGTCCGGCGTTCCATGCCTTTCCGACCTGTTCGCCGGTTGCGTAATAACCGTTTTGGAACTGATCGAACATAAGCGCGTGAAGCTTTTCGGGATCGACCTTGCCGTTATCGGATAAAACCGCCTCCTCCGCCTTGACGTTTACAATCCTTCCGACGATGCCGTCAACGTGATCCGTGTGCAGGAATTCGAGGAGCTCGCACTCCATAACAACGGGAAATTCCTCGATAATCGGAGCGTGGACCCTGTCGCTTTTGACCGCGTGGTATCCGGTGCGCTCGAATTTATCGCTGATTTTGTTCCCCGATGCGATACCGAAGAAATCCGCGGCGTCCATGTGCGCCTCGTCGGCAAGCGCTACGGTAAACGCCTTGCTCGCCTTGATGTTCAGCCATGTTTTTTTGCCCTCGCCGATGAACAGGATAATTTTATCCATATCGCATATCTGTCCCCACGCGGCGTTCATAACGTTGACCTTCTCATTTTCGTCATACGCCGCCACCATAAGCACGGGCATAGGGTAAACCGCCTGAACCAATCCCAAATCCTTTTTCATTTTATACAGTCCTTTCATTTTATTAATTATACTGTAATTATAGCATAAATTATTATAATTGCAAGCGCGGATTTTTATAAAAAAGACCGCGCTTTGCCTGTTGCAATACGGGGGAGGATGTGATAATATATTACCGGAAAATAAGTGAGGATTCGGAGAGGAAGCAGTATGAATCAAAAGGAAAGAATGTTAAAGGGTCTGCCTTACAGGGCATGGGAGGATAATCTTGACGGGGAGCGCGACGCGTGTCAGGAAAAAATTTACGAGCTGAATATGATAAAGCCGGATAAGCGAAAAAAAATACCGGAGCTTATAAAGGCTCTGTTCGGCAAAACGGGAAAAAATATATGGGTCGAGCCTCCGTTCCGCTGCGATTACGGCTGGAATATAGAAGCGGGAGAGGATTTTTACGCGAATTACGGGCTTACTATCCTGGATGTGGGGAAGGTGACGTTCGGCGACAATGTAATGATCGCGCCGAATGTGTCGATATATACAGCCGGTCATCCGATTCATCCCGACAGCAGAAATTCGGGTTATGAGTACGGTATACCGATCTCCGTGGGCAATAACGTCTGGATAGGCGGGAACACGGTTATTTTACCGGGAGTGTCGATAGGCGATAACGCCGTGATAGGAGCGGGAAGCGTGGTTACGAAAAACGTTCCGGATAATGTCGTCGCCGCGGGGAATCCGTGTAGGGTGATCCGGAAAATAACGGAGGACGACAGAAAATTTTATTATAAAAATTATGAATTTGACGTGGAGGATTATTAAACGTATCTCTCCGCGGGGCTTTGCCCGGCTCTGCCGCCTTCGGCGGCAGAGCCGGGTATGTTTTTTTGCGGGCTGCCGCGCCGGTTAATATCCTTGGTCGTGCCCGCCCTTGACGATGCGGATAAAAATCACAGTCCGGTCGCGAATTCGTCAATCAGATATCCGCCGTCCGGCTGCCGCCGGAGAATTACATAAAAGGCGGTTTCCGTCTGCCCTTCTCTGTAAACCGAGCCCTCATGGGGAGTCATGCTCACACGGACGCTCATGGCAAAGCCGTTTAAGGATTTTACGTAGTCCGAAGGCTCAGTCTCTGCCGCCTCAAGCCTTGCCTCGGTCATGCCGAAGCAATAACCGTCTCCGAAAAAGCCGTTGACGCAGTTCTCGGTGCAGTAGCGCTTCATATTATCAAAGTCGCCGTTTTCAAAATATTTAAAGAACTGATCTATCGTATATTCGGGTGTTGTATTGTCATATTCGCTTGTCGTTACGGCTCCCTCGCCGGTAAACGGCTGAGCGCCGTAATCGCTGTCATAGGTATTGGTAACTATTTGCTTCATTCCGGCGTTTACATCATTCGTCGGGAGCGTTACCCAGTCCGTTACGCTGACGATTGCCAGAAATTCATCGTCCGGCGCGTCGCCGCTCATTGGCGAAGCTGTAATATGCCGATACTTGCCGCTTATGTCCCATTCGGCAGGGTATACGCAGTTTTCACCGCGGAAGTTTTGGAAATAGTGCGCGTCATCAAATATGTCTGTGTAGCCTGACGCGCCGTTCCAGCCCATTCTGTGAAGGCTCTGCCTTGTTTCCCATTCCTGATTTTGGGCGGGAACGACGAGAATGACCCTGCCGTTATTGTCCGTAATAATGCGCTTTACCTTTTTACCCGGATTTTCGTTCGTGTACTTATCCTGCTCCTCCGCTGTGCCGATTACGGCCTCCTCGCCGTTTTCATAATAGCTTTCCGGGTCTGTCGGCTTTATGACGTTCAGCCTGAAATCAGCGAAGGATTCGTAACAGCCCGCTAAGGTCTCAAAAACATCCTCGGGAGCGTACATCGTTCCGTTTACGAGTATCGGTTTATTTCTGAGCGCCACTCCGGAATCCTCGCCAAACTTCATTCCGGGGTATTGCTGATTTACGTCAAGGATGAACTGCGTCGGATAGTCCGGCGGCACGTCCTTCATTCCCGACGGTATGGGCGTTATGCCCTCGTCCTCCGGCACTCTCACCGTCGCCGCGCCATTTTCGTATGAAATATCGGTGCAGCCGAAGCCGTTCAGCGTTTCGCGGAGCGGCAGATAGTAATCGTGATTGTAAATAAGCGGCTCGTGTGCGGTTTCAATCAGCCTGCCGCCGTCGTAAATCTCGTATTTTATCACGTTGGCGCCATTGTCGCCGCCGAGGACCCCGTCGGCGAGCACACCGCCCGCGAGAGCGGCGGAGGCGGTCATAACGACCGCCAGAGCCGCCGATACGATACGCGTCCTTTTACCTATATCCCTTTTATTTCTTATCATTTCAAATCTCCTCCTTAAAATCCTTTTACCGCCCGTCATTCCCGTCGTGAGGGGAACGCCGCGCTTACCGCTTGAAAGGAGAGCGAGAATTGTCTGCGCGTACGCGATTTCCTCGCCGCGCGTCATGTCGTTTGTGACGGATAAATCGCACGAAATTTCACATTCGGTATTCACGCGCGCCGCCATGAAATACGCCGCCGGATTGAACCAATGCACGCATTTTACAATCGCCGCGAGCCACTTATACAGAATATCGTTACGGTTCAAATGTGCCGCCTCGTGCAAAAGCACGTAATGCAGCTGCTCGTCCGTAAGCTCCGTCTCCGGCAGCAGCAGCACCGGCCGGAACACGCCGACGATAAGCGGCGATATAATACTGCCGCTTTTGCGCACCGTTACGCGCCGGCTTGTGTATTGCGAGAGCCCGGGAAGCCCGGTTATACGCGAGGAAATTTTGAGCCTGTGCCGAAACGCGGCATGGCTTATGATTTTCGCCGCGAACAGCGCCGCCGCTGCGATAATCCAGATATACGCGAGTAAATCAAGTTTATCCGCCGCCGTTGTCCGCAGAGCGTTCACCGCGTTTGTCCGCGCCGTCCGCATCGGCGCGGCTTGCGTATCGGCGGCAGCCGTATTACCCGTGTTATCCCCGGTATCCGCCGTCTGCGCAGTCTGCACCGCCGCGTGACTTGGCGGCGTTACGGTCGTTTTCGCGCGCTCGGGCAGCGATATCCGCATGGGGCACAGCATTACAAATATGACCGCGAGCCATACGTAATAATTCCAGCCCGCCGAGAACCGCCGCTTTGTAAACGGATGCGCGAGTGCTATTATAAGCGTCAGCGCGCTGCCCGCGAGCGACGTCACGAGCGCTATCTTAAACAGCTCCGTAATCATGGCTATTCCTCCTTATCGCTGAATATCGCCATCAATTCCTTTACATCATCGTCGGTCAGAGGTTCCTCCTCAAACAGCGCCGCCGCCAGATCCTTCGCCGAGCCGTCGTAGAGCGACCGTATAAGCGACCGCGTCTGCGCGCGGCGGTAATCGCGCTTCGATATTATCGGCGAGTAATAATACATATTGCCGCGCTTTTCGGACATGACCGCGCCCTTTTCGCAAAGCCTTGTCAGGAACGTCGAAATCGTCGTGCGCTTCCATTCCCTTTCCTCGACCGCCTTATTGATATACTGCGTGTTTACCGGCTCGCCCGCCCTCCATAAGACCTTCATGATCTCCAGTTCCGCTTCTCCTATGCTGATATTTCCCGACGTCATAAGAAATACCCTCCCTTTCCGCGCCGACAGGCCTGCGCTTTTTACGCGTATTTTCGCAGAACCGAAAGCCGGCAAAATTGTTCTACGTCCGTAGTCTATAATCATTCTACACCGGTAGTCGCGGTTTGTCAAGTGTTTTTTTGAAAAAATTTTGTTGACTTTTCATGAAATTTTGCGGCAAATAAAAAATATTTTATGTTAATTTAAGGGTTGCAATTTGAAAAAAAGGAGCGTATACTAACAGCATGAAAGGAAAAGGCAACGACGTCTTAAAAAGATGCCGCTGCCTTTTCTTTTTTAAAAATTTCTTAAAAAGAAAAGGGGAGAGGGAAAATGGCAGAATTTCTCAATCAAGCCGCCGAGGCGGCGAACGGCACGGTAATGTCGGTATGGTACTTAATAGGAGCGGCGCTCGTATTCTTTATGCAGTGCGGCTTCGCGATGGTGGAAACAGGTTTCACGCGGTCGAAGAACGCGGGTAACATTATCATGAAGAACCTTATGGACTTCTGTATCGGCACGGTTGTATTCATCGTTCTGGGCTTCACGGTCATGACCGCGGAGGATTACGTGATGGGTATTATAGGCGTACCGAATCTGGGAGTGTTTACCGATTGGCAGAACTTTGATTATTCGGGCTTCTTCTTTAACATCGTATTCTGCGCGACTACGGCGACGATCGTATCGGGCGCGATGGCTGAAAGAACAAAGTTCTCCGCGTACTGCGTATATTCCGCCGTTATCAGCGCTATCGTATATCCGATCGAGGCGGGCTGGGTATGGAACGCCAACGGCTGGCTTGCGCAGCTCGGATTTATAGACTTCGCGGGCTCGGCTGTAATTCATATGGTCGGCGGTATCTCGTCAATTATAGGCGCGGCGATGCTCGGACCCCGTATCGGAAAGTATGTAAAGGATAAGAAAACGGGTAAGATGACGGTCAACTCCATTCCCGGTCACTCGATCACACTGGGCGCTCTGGGCGTGTTCATCCTCTGGTTCGCATGGTACGGCTTCAACGCCGCGGCGGCGTCGGATCCGGCGGATATGGCGAAGATCCTCGTTACGACGACATTGTCTCCGGCGGTCGCGACGGTAGCGTGTATGCTGTTTACCTGGTTCAAGGACGGCAAGCCGGATGTTTCGATGTGCCTGAACGCGTCGCTTGCGGGACTTGTAGCCATAACGGCACCGTGCGACGTCGTTGACGCGGCGGGCGCTATCATAATCGGTGCTGTAGCGGGTATATTGGTTGATGTTGTGGTTGAATTTGTGGATAAGGTGCTTCATATCGACGACCCGGTAGGCGCGGTCGCGGTCCACGGAGCGAACGGTATGTGGGGCGCGATAGCCGGCGGATTGTTCGCTGTGGACGGCGGATTGTTCTACGGCGGCGGATTCCATCAGCTCGGAGTTCAGCTGCTCGGTACCGTGACAATCGCGGCATATACATTTGTGGTAATGACAGTCGTATTCTTCTTAATCAATAAGACTGTCGGACTCAGAGTATCAGCCGATGAAGAGGTCGAGGGTCTGGATATCACGGAGCACGGACTTACATCGGCTTACGGCGATTTCGTAACGACTACGCCTTCGTTTGTTAACGCCGAGTCAGACGAGACTGTTGACGTTAAGGCGCTTGCGCCTGTTGATCTGGCGGCTGCGGGTTATGAGAAGACAGAGTTTACAAAAATCAGTATCATCTGTAACGAGGAGCGCTTCGGTATCCTGCGCGACACCATGAACGCGATAGGCGTGACCGGTATGACCGTTTCAAACGTTATGGGCTGCGGCGTTCAGATGGGTAAGACGGGACAGTATCGAGGCGTTAAGATGAACGTTAATCTGCTGCCGAAGGTACAGGTCGATATAGTCGTATCCGAGGTTGATCCCGCGCTCGTTATAGCGGCTGCGGAAAAGGCTATTTATACCGGACATAAGGGCGACGGCAAGATCTTCGTATCGTCGGTGAACGATGTGTTCCGCGTAAGAACAGGCGAAAGCGGTCAGGCTGCGGTTTAATAAAAAAATTCCCGGTTGAGGAGAGAAGGCTGCCATACGGCAGCTTTCTTTTTTTGCCTTTTTATGATAAAATGCAATAATATATAGCTTTAAATCGTATTATATATGTATTTGCAAATACAGCCGAAGGGAGTTGAGAGGAAATTTGACAAGCGAACAAAAGGAGCATTTTCGGGTGTTATATGAAAAATATGCCGCCGATATTTACCGGATATGCCTGATATATTTAAAATCGCGCTTTGATGCGGAGGAGGCGGCAGCGGACGCGTTTATGGCGCTGATGGAAAAATCCCCGGCGTTTGAGAACGGCGCGCACGAGAAGGCATGGCTTATGAAAACCGCGGTAAACATATGCAGGGACATGCGCAAGTCCGCGTGGCATAAAAACGTGATTGCCAATGACGAGGTGCTCTCGTACATGACGACGGAGGAGGAGATATCGATAATGGAGGACGTACTCTCCCTGCCGCCAAAGTACCGCGTGATAATTTATATGCATTATTATCAGGGCTATAAGGCGGCGGAAATAGGGCAAATGCTTAATATGAAGGAATCCACGGTTTTGTCAAGGCTCGCGCGGGGACGGAAAAAGCTGCGGGAGATATTAACTCAGGGAGGTGTTTTCTATGCGCAGAGCTGAGGATATAAGGGAGGCGTTTTCGCGGATCAATCCCGACGGGGATATGTGCGAGCGCATGATAAAGGAAATGGAGGATAAGGAAATGAGCAGAAGGGTATTTAAAAAAAGCAAATATATCGCCGCGATCGCGGCTTGCGCGGGGGTTATCGGCATAACGACGGCGTTCGCCGCGTCGCCCGCCGGGCAGGAGACTATATCGAGCATTATGGCGTATTTCCAGAACGAGCAGTCAACGCAGATGACGAGCATAGAGGAGCTCGCGAAATTCAACGAGGAGATAGGCGCGGGCGTGACGAAGGACGGGATCACGCTTACGCTCGACAATGTGGCGGCGGACGATAATTTCGTGCACGTGTTCTATACGATAACGTCCGATACGCCGTTCTACGAGGGTGATAACAAATACACGAACGAGACGTGGGATAGGCTTTTGTGGATAGAATGCGCCATAAACGGGAGGCTTGCGGGATACAGCAGCAACAATAACAACGGCGACAGCTATTTCGCCGACGAGCACACCTATAAGGCTATGAGGAAATATAATATTTCAACCGAGACGATACCCGATAATTTCAGGGTGGAGCTGTTCGGCGAAACAAATGCCGCGTTTAAAACCGCGCTGCCGGACGATTCGCCGTTTAATCTCATCTGGCAGGACAAGGTACCGGAAATTACCGACGAGCAGAAATCAGGCGTGTGGTACGTGTGCGCGGACGTTGACAAATCGGCGGCGGAGGTCGAAACCGCATCGCACGATATAGGCGTGACGCTTGACAGCGGGATAATAATAGACAGGGCGGTGTTCTCGCCGTTCGGCAATCAGATAATAGTCCGCACCGAGGCGGGCGGGGAGCCCGATGAGGACAGCTCAGATTATCTGCTGCGCGCCGTTGACGATTTCGCGCTGTTCGACGAGAACGGAACGAGCCTCGATATGCTGAACGCGGGCGCGAGTATGGCGGCTGACGGCTCGTCCGTAAACTCTTTTGAATTCTTGAAGGCGGACGCGGATACGAAAAAGCTTACGATAGTGCCGGTGAAGGAATCAGCGTCGGGCGATGAAGCGGTTACAGCCGAAAAAAGGATAGGCGGATATCCGATCACGTTTGAAGCGAAGGACAGCAAGGCGGTCGTAACGGACGTGCGAATATATGACGGACGCGTCGAGGTGGACTACTATATTGACGGCTATATGAAATACGGTCCGTATTTCGAGCTGTTAAACGACAACGGTGAAAATGCGGAGCCCGGCGGCAAGCTCGGCTGTACGCTTAACACCGAGGTGCATCACGACACAAATTCCTACACAGCCGTATACGCATACGACGCACACAACGCAGACGGCAAGCCGATACCCGCCGACGGGACCGTAAGCGCCGAGGCGATAAAGGCGAATTTCACAACGCTCCGATTTACGTGCGTTGACTGCTTCGTCCTCGATTGGGATAAGGCGGTCACGGTGGATCTGAAATAAAAAAATGTCCCGGGCGTCTGGCTCGGGACATTTATGCCGGAGGGGCGCGGAAAGAGATTCCGCGCTCTTTTCAATCGTATATTTTACGCGAATAGCCCTATCAGTCCGCTCGCGCCGTAAGCAACCGCGGACATTATAAGCCCCGCGGTGAGAACGCCGCAAAATACGGCGAGCAGGCTCTTTTTAAAATCCATCCCGAACAGGACGGCGAGCAGGCTTCCCGTCCACGCGCCCGTTCCGGGGAGCGGGATCGCAACGAACAGGAACAATCCGAAATATCCGTATTTTTCAATCTGGTCGGAATGCTTCATGGCTTTTTTCTCGCACCATTCGGGGAATTTTTGTATGCCCTTTATTTTTCGCATAAAGCCAAAAACCGCCCTTATGAAAAGAAGTATAAACGGAATGGGGATCATATTCCCTATAACAGCCGAAGCATATGTTTCGAGCCACGGCATTTGAAGCAGTATTCCCGCGACCAGAATACTTCCGCGCAGCTCCAGCAGCGGTATCATCGAAATAAGCGCCACAACGAGCCAGTTCGGGATTCCGGCTGACGAGAGAGCTCCGGTAAGCGTTTGCGCTATTGCGTCCATTGTGTATTTTACCTCCAAACAGTCCTATTTAAAAACAGATAGTATTATACACCACAATCCGGAGAATTGCAATATTTTTGTTGGATTATTTTCGTATAATTCTTGAAATATGCTTATATGTCAGAGCCGTGATGACGGAAATTACAAGTCCCTTTATTATGTTAAACGGAACAACTCCGTACAGAACATAGGAGAGCTTGTCGGTGATGAGCGAATTAACGCCCGCGCACATTTCCAGAATTTGATCCATAGGCATAAATGCCCTGGCGTAAAACGGAAGCAGTATAAAATAGTTCGTGAACGCGCCGGCGATCGTCATAACAGCCGTTGCCGCTCCCATGCCGGCGAACGCGCGGGCGCGGGATTTTTTGCGCATGTAAATCAGGCTCGCCGTAAGCGTGAAGCTGCCGCTCATAAGAAAATCGGCAAGCTCGCCCACAAACGCTGTATGCGAGATCATCATATGTATCAAATCCTTTACCAGGACTATAAGAACGCCCGCGACCGGACCGAATGCGAATCCGCCTATCAGAGCCGGGATATTGGATAAATCAAGCTCCAAAAAGCTCGGTATGAACGGCAGAGACAGCTCAAGAAACATGAGAACTATCGAGACTGCCGTAAGGATGCCGCCGGAGGCGAGCACGCGTGTGGGGACCCTTCTTTTTTGTGTTTTTTCCATGAAAAACCCTTCTTTCATAATAATATTTTCCGCCTTTAAAGGCAAAATAAAAATCCCGAATATAAAAATTCGGGACAAAAAATACAGATAAACCTTCTTCCGTCCGGACTGTAACCGTCGGTGCAGGAATTTCACCTGCTCGGCTCCGTGATAAGCGGAGTTCGCGGACTATACCGCCGGTAGGGAATTTCACCCTGCCCCGAAGTTATTTTCTTAATTTATGCTTTTATTTTATTACCGCCGCCGCATCGGACGCGATTAAATTTACAGCGCCTTCCATAACGGATATTTCGGCGCGTTTGTCGGTGCCGCCGAACTCACCGTCGAGAGTCCATTTTATGTCGTCCTCCGTTTCAAATATCACGTGCTTTACCTTCTCGATAAGAAAACCGCTGCCCGTTGTTTCTCCGCGGAGCAAGCCGGAAATCACGCTTTGTAAATCTATTATCCGGGACGGCGCTTTTATAAGCAACAGCTCTAATAAGCCGTCGGCAAGATCCGCCTTGAACATGTTTCCGCCGTTAATTCCGGCTACCGAATTTGTGTTCATAACCATTCCGAGGACAAATTCGCCGGCTATTTTATTGCCGTCGTAATCCACCTTCATGGCGTATGAGGAAATGCTCGGAAGCCGCGATATCCCCTCGAATATGTATGCCAAATGACCGAACATGTTTTTTGTTTCCTGAGGCGTTTCGTATGACACGTCGGTAAACGCACCGAATCCGGCGACATAATTGAAGCATTTGCTGTTAAAGCTTCCTATATCGCATTTAAACGGCTTGCCGTCTACGATAAGCCTTGCCGCATCCGTCATGCTCTTGGGTATTCCGAGACTTACGGCAAAATCATTTGTGCTTCCGGAGGGAATATAGCCAAGGCGTATATTGTCTTTTTCCGGCAGGAGCATAAGCCCCTCCACAGCCTCGCTCAGGGTTCCGTCGCCGCCGGATACCACGATGATCTCGTACTGCGAGCCGCGGTCCCTGACCGTTTTAAAGGCATCTAAGGGAGCCTGGGTAGGATGCGCCACGACCTCATATCCGCCTTTGGTAAAAATATCTATTATATCTACCAGCTCGTTGGCAAGATGAGCCTTGCCGGCACGGGGATTGTAGACAAATAACATTTTCGTCGGCATTGATTTCCACCTCTTTATACATGATTATACTACTTTACCGGCGGTTAGTCAAGATTTTTCTTGCAAGGGCGGCGGGGTTTGTGTATAATTGAAGTATAAAGCGATAAACGGGAGGCTTAATTTTATGCGGATACTGGGAATAGACTACGGCGACGCGCGCGTGGGCGTGGCGGTAACGGACCCGCTGGGAATTACCGCGCAGGGCGTAAGGACCGTGAAAAATACCGGGAAAAAGAAGCTTATGAGCGAATTGTCCGAAATAATCAATCAATATCATCCGGAAAAAATCGTAATCGGTATGCCGAAAAATATGGACGGGACATCGGGATTTCGAGCTGACGCGACATATAAATTCGCCGATTTGCTGAAAACCGTATACGGCGGGGAAATAGTATTTTACGACGAGCGGCTGTCCACAATGGGCGCGGCGAGATTTTTGAACGAGACAAACACGCGCGGGCAAAAGCGTAAAAACGTTCTCGATACCATTTCGGCGTGTATAATTTTAGAGGACTATATGAAAACGGGAGGGCGCTGACCCTCCCGTTTTCTATTCCTCCTTTTTGCCGCGCTTCATCAATGACATCACCGCTTCGGCGGGGGGCTTGCCGTTGAATATAACCGCGTAAGCCTCCTCGGTGATCGGCATTTCCGTGCTGTATCTGCGGCTTAATTCGTATGCCGCTCGCGCCGTGTTCACGCCCTCGACGACCATATGCACCTCGTCGAGAGTTTCTTTTAAGCTTTTGCCCTGACCGAGCAATATTCCGGCGCGGCGGTTTCTCGAATGCATACTCGTGCAGGTTACAATTAAATCGCCCAAGCCCGACAAGCCCATAAACGTTTCCTGCTTCGCGCCCATAGCGCAGCCAAGACGGGCTATTTCAGCCAGACCGCGCGTCATAAGCGCCGCTTTTGTGTTGTCGCCGTAGCCTAATCCGTCCGATATTCCGGCGCACAGAGCGATTATATTTTTGAGAGCACCGCCCAGCTCTACGCCGATCATATCGGTCGAGGTATAAACGCGGAACGTCCCGCTCATCATTATATCCTGAATTTTTTCCGCTGTTTCGCGCGACTGCGCGGCGACAACGTTCGTCGTGGGCAAAAACCGCGATACCTCCTCCGCGTGCGACGGTCCGCTCATTACAGCTACGTCCGCCTGAGGTATTTCCTCCCTGTACACCTCGGTCAAGCGCAGCAGGGAGCCGTCCTCAAGTCCTTTTGATATGTTCATTACTATCTGATTTTTCGCAATATACGGCGCGATGGTTTTCGCGGTCGCGCGCGCCGCGGGGGACGGGGGAGCGGCAATCACCAAATCCGCGCCCGTTACGCACGATTGGGCGTCGTGAGAGCAGAGGATGTTGTCCGGCAGAGGAACGCCGGGAAGAAATTCCTTGTTTTCGCGGTCGCGGTTTAATCGGTCCGTTTCCTCCTGAATGTATGACCACAAATGTACGTCATAGCCCTTTTGCGCGAGCATTACAGCGACAGACGTGCCCCAGCCGCCCGAGCCGATCACAGCAATTTTCATTTTAATTCTCCTTGTTCATTTTATAACGTAAATTTTAGTTTATCGCACTTTTGCATATAGCGGCGCTCAACTAAGGCCCCCTTGTCAAAGGGGGCTGTCAGCGTAGCTGACTGGGGGATTTCATAATTACAACAAATCGCTCAAATGTGTGGTTTTCTGTAAAAATGAATCCCTCCACCGCCTTCGGCGGTCCCCCTCCCTTTGACAAGGGAGGCTTTCGCCCGCCATACGTGATTTCTGCTTACGGGAACGCTCTGCTTGCGCCCCTTGTTAAAGGGGAGAGGGCCAACGAAGTTGGCGAGGGGATTCCGCAATTACAGCCAATCGCTCAAATATGTGGTTTTTTTTAAAAATGAATCCCTCCACCGCCTTCGGCGGTCCCCATCCCTTTGACAAGGGAGGCTAACACCCGCCGTAAGCAAATACCCCGATAAACTAAAATTTATATTCTACTCCGTCTTCTTTTTAAATCCCAGCTTATTTTCCGTGCCGTGTCTTAGCCGGCTTATATTCGCGTGATGTCTGCCGATTATCAGCAGCGCCATAAGCGCGGCGCAGATAAGCGTAACGGCGTTCCAGCTTCCGTAAAAGAACATTTTCGCGAACGTCAGCACGAAAAACAGCCCCGCCGCTATTACCGAGCCGAGCGACACGTACCGCGTCGCAGCCATGATAGCGAGTGCGACAACAAGCGCGATCACGCCGACCTGCCAGTCGAGCACCATGACCACGCCCAGCGCCGTTGCGACGCCCTTGCCGCCGCGGAACCCGAAAAATACCGGGAAGCAATGCCCGAGCAGTACGAACAGCGCGGAAACATACGCCTGCGCGCCGAACAGCTGACCGTAAAGGGACAGCCTCGTTCCCCCGCCGCCCATCGCGTTTATATCAAACATATCGCGCCGCGTCAGCAGCGTCATAACAAGCCCGGTCAATAACACCGCCGCGGCGCCCTTCGCGATATCGAGTATGAGCGTCAGCAGCGCCCAGCCCTTGCCGTGCGTGCGCAGCATATTCGTCGCGCCCGCGTTTCCCGAGCCGCTCTCGCGTATATCAGAGCCGCTTACAGCCTTCGATATTAAAATCGAAAAATTGACCGAGCCTATCAAATACGACACAACCGCGGTGATAACCGTTATTATAATTATTGTGTTCATCGTCCGCACCCCCTTATATAAATTTAAAGCTTCTTCTCGTTCTTTTCTCGTATTATGAATTTGAGCGGCGTTCCCTCGAAGCCGAACGCCTCGCGCACCTGATTTTCTATAAACCGCAGATACGAATAATGGAACAAATCGCGCGAATTTGTAAACAGAACGAACGTCGGCGGCGCGGTCGACGCCTGTGTGCCGTAATAAAGCTTCAGCCTGCGTCCCTTGTCGGACGGGGGCTGCTGCTTCGCCGCCGCCTCGTTAAGCACGTCATTTAACATTCCCGTGGTGATCCTGCGCTTATGCTGCGCGTTTACCTCCTTGATTTTTTCCAGAAGCTTATCGACGCGCTGACCCGTTTTCGCGCTTATGAACACGATAGCCGCGTAGGGCATAAACGCAAATTCCTCGCGTATGCGGTCGGTAAATTTTTTGATGGTTTTGTCGTTCTTGTTCACGATATCCCATTTGTTGACCGCAAAAATACACGCTCTGCCCTGCTCGTGCGCGTAGCCGGCAATTTTTGTGTCCTGCTCGGTAATGCCCTCCATCGCGTCGATCATAATTACGCACACGTCCGAGCGATCGACTGCCGCCAATGAGCGCACCACGCTGTAACGTTCCACGTTTTCGTCGATTTTGCCGCGCTTTCTCATTCCGGCTGTGTCGATAAAGAGGTACTTGTCGCCGTTATTGTAATAATGCGAGTCTATCGCGTCGCGCGTCGTGCCCGCAACGCTGCTTACGATCACGCGCTCCTCGCCCAGAATCTTGTTGATAAGCGACGATTTTCCCGCGTTTGGCTTGCCTATGACCGCGACCTTTATTTCGTCCTCGTCCTCGTCCGTGTCCGCGTCGTCGGGAAATTTGCGCGTTACCTCGTCGAGTAAATCGCCCACGCCCAGACCGTGAGTTGACGAAACAGCGATGGGGTCGCCTAACCCAAGGTTGTAAAATTCGTAAAACTCAAACGGCGGATCGCCTATATTGTCAATCTTGTTTACGGCGAGAACGATTTTCTTCTTCGCCTTCAGGAGCATCTGCGCGACGTCCATATCGTTGGCTGTCACGCCGTCCCTGACGTTTACCATCATAATCACAACATCCGCCGTTTCTATCGCCAGCTGCGCCTGACGCCGCATCTGCGCTAAAATCTCGTCGTCCGATTTGGGCTCTATTCCGCCCGTGTCGATGAGCGTAAAATTTTTGTCAAGCCACGATACGTCAGCATAAATTCTGTCGCGCGTAACGCCGGGCGTGTCCTCGACAATGCTTATGCGCTGACCCGATATTTTGTTGAATAATGTGGATTTGCCCACGTTCGGACGTCCCACGATCGCTACAAGTGGTTTCATATCAATCCTCCGTTTTTTATACCATGCCGGAGCAAACGCGGATTTTCCGCGCTAAAACTCCAGCTCCTCGCCCAAAATTTTCTCTATAAAATCATATCCGTCGTTGAGCGACGTTTTTATTTTTACGCCCAGTGCCTTTTCCACGTCGGAGAGCGTCACGTCGTCAAGGAAAATTTCATCATCGTCTCGAAGCATCACATCGGGTATCATAAGATAATCCGCGTCGGTTTTCACCTGTTCGATTATGTCCGAGCCGCAGACCAGTCCCGCCACGCTCACGCCGCCGCCGAAAAAGTTATTTTTTATCGGGGCGACGTCTATTTTAACGCCGGGACATTTTTCCATCAGTCTGTCGGCAAGCGATTTGATGAATCCATACGCTATCTCGCCAGTCGCTATGCAGACGCGGATATTTCTCGGCTTGTCCTTAACAAGCTCAATGCCCAAATCAAATTCCTCTTTCATACTCGCGATAAGCCCCACTCCGTTTTCGAGCTGAGGAAAGCCCTCATACGCGTCCGCGTCCGGAATTTTGGCACCCGCGTTAATGTAAAACTCGTCCGAGAGATACACTATCCGCGACCCGAATTTGTCCAGCAGCCGTTTCTGCCACGCCCCGACCTGATTTATTATCTGCCGCGACGTTTCGGCGGTGTACGGCGTCAATTCGTAAAGTCCATCGCGGTACCGCGTCAACCCTACGGGCACCACTGATACGCTTGCCACGTGCGGGTACAGCGCCGCCAGATCCGCTATCGTGCGGTCAAGCTCCCTACCGTCATTTATGCCGGGGCACGATACGATCTGACAATTCATATATATATTGTTCGCCGCGAATTTTTTCATTATATCGAGACATTTGCCCGCGAAGCGGTTGTTGAGCATTTTAACGCGCAGCTCAGGGTTTGTCGTGTGCACGGAAATATTTATCGGAGACACGTGAATCCGTATCAGGCGGTCGATATCGTCGCCGCTCATATTCGTGAGCGTGACGTAGTTGCCCTGCAAAAACGACAGCCGCGTATCGTCGTCCTTGAAATATACCGTTTCCCGCATACCCTTCGGAAGCTGGTCGATAAAGCAGAATATGCATTTGTTCGTACACGACATCGCGTCGCCTATAAGCTCGCCGTGAAAATTCAGCCCCAGATCCTCGTAATCGCTTTCTATCGTGATTATTTCCGTCGATCCGTCCGCCTTTTCGACCTCGAGCGTGACCTCCGGCTCGGAGGTGAGATACCGGTATTCGAGTAAATCCGAAAAGTCCTCGCCGTTTATTTTAAGCAGCTTATCGCCCGCGCAGATTCCCGCTTCCTCGGCTAAGGAGCCCGATTCAACATATTCGATTGTCGTATCCGCTTTTTTCATAATCAGTCTCCAACATACACTTCTTCAATATACATTATCGCATATATCGGAAAAATAATCAAGTGATTTCAAAAAAATATGGGAAAGATATTGACATCAGGTGCGCCGATTTGACAGCCGTATGCTTTTATTGTATAATATAATTATATTTACGGCAGTAAAATATAAACAAAAAACATCCTCAAATGATGGAACGTTTTGGGAATTTTCACGTCTAACATTATATAGAGGGAAATAAAAGTCAAAAGGAGGGGGCTTTATGAAAATCAAAAGAATTTTATCGGCGTTAACCGCCGCAGTCATAACGGTGGCAGCGCTGCCCGCCGCCGCGGCGCAGCCGACCGACGCGAAGGCGATGGAAAAGGCACTGACTGTGGTGAAGCAGCGTATTGATATACCCGCGGAGCTTACGGAGTTTACGAGCAATGCCTACGACTACGGCGGCGCGGTGGAGTATAGTTTCCGTTGGTCGGATGAGGATAATGACGAGTGGATGCGTGTGGAATGCAATGAAAACGGTCAGCTTTTAACCTATTACAGGTACAATAATGAGTATAAAAACGAGTTAAAGCTGCCGACGGTAAGCGAGGACGAGGCGGTCGCGGCGGCGGAGGCGTTTTTGGCAAAAAGCGCGCCGGAAACGGTCGAAAAGGCGAATGATAAGCTTGTTCTTTCAGAAACGCACAGCCGCGAATACGACAGATGGATCATTATATTTCAACGCGAGAAGGACGGCGTTCCCGTGGCGGGTAACAGCGCGACGGTGACGACTGCCGTAACGGAAAACGATGAAATGTATATTGCCGACGCGTACATAGACTTCAGCTACGGCGCGGAATTTGAAGCGGCGGGCGCGGAATTGGCGGAGCCGGAGGCAAGGTATGCGGAAGCGTATCCGGCGGAAATGGTGTACCGGAAAAAGGTTGATTATGCCGTGTACCGTGAAACGGGCGAATACGAAACGCAGCTCGTTTACCGCGTCAAGGACAGCGCGCCCGGATATATTTCCGCGTACACGGGCGATGTGGTAGAGCAGCAATTCGAGGACTACGCCGCGATGAACGATATGGCTGCCGCTGAAACGGCGGAGTCCGGCGGAGGCGGCGCTCCGGCTCCGATGCTTTCGAAGGAGGAATTGGCGGAGCTTGACACGATTGCGGGTCTGTACACGGTCGATGAGGCGGAAAAATTCCTGAAAAGCGTGGAGCAGCTTAAGATACCGAAAAGCTATACGGTGACAAATTCGGGTATGTACACGTCGGTGACCGGCAAGGGCGATAACGCGAAAAGGGATTACAGCCTCAGCGTCAATATGTCGGACGCGGACGAGGGTAAATATTCATCCGGGATTTTTGCGCGGTTTGACGCCGAGCGTGACCGGCTGACGTATTATTCCGGAGGCTACAGCGAGCCGTTTGATCCGGACGGGAAAAAGCTTACGGATAAAGAGGTCGTGGCGGCGAATAAGGATATTGACGCGTTTTTGCAAAAGGTGCTGCCGGATAAAATCGCGGAATTTGAGAAAAAGGAAAACCCGGACGCGGAGT
This sequence comes from uncultured Clostridia bacterium, assembly GCA_947626135.1. Taxonomy (GTDB): domain Bacteria; phylum Bacillota; class Clostridia; order UBA1381; family UBA1381; genus 12844. The sequence goes on along the minus strand of CANQQZ010000006.1, from coordinate 32,372 downwards.
ATAGCTACAGCGTTCCCGCGAATTATACGCGCATGGTGAACGGAGTTCCGTATCTGGCGGACACGATCAGCGTAACCTACGGCGCGGCGGATAAAAAGATTGGGTATTACCGCTTAAGCTATGACGACGACGCGGTATTTGACGACCCCTCGGGTGCGCTTGACGTATCGGACGCATACGGGTATTTGACCGAAACCGCGCCTATCGAGAGGTATTACATATATGACGGCGAAGAATACCGGCTCGTGTACGGCATGGACGGGAATCCGATGGTGGACGCGTTCACGGGCGGGGACGTAAACGCGGACGATGCGGACTATACAAAAATCAAGTATGACGATATAGGCGGTCACTGGTGCGAGGAGGCTGTCACGGCGCTTGCCGGTTACGGCATAGGTTTGCCGGGCGGCAGCTTTAAGCCGGACGAGGCAATCACGCAATCTGAGCTTTTGAGGCTGCTCGTTTCGGGAATCGAGGGCAAGTATTTTATAAACTACGGCGACGAGGAAATTTACGACTACTGCTTCCGCAATAAAATCCTCGGAAAGGATGAGCGGGACGACGGCGCGGCGGTACCCAGAGAACAGGCATTTGTGTATATGATACGTCTGGCGGGCTACGAGAGGGTCGCGGCGTTATCGGATATTTACAAGGTGGAATACGCCGACGGCGATAAATTATCCGACGGGCTTATCGGCTACGCCGCGATTTTGTCCGGCATGGGCATTGTCGCGGGCGACGGCGGGTATCTGCGTCCGCAGGACAATACGACGCGGGCCGAAACGGCTATGATGCTGTATAGGTACATGAAATAAAAAGGAGATATTATGAAAAAAATTTTCGTATCGGCAATATTTGCCGTTATACTTATGTGCGCGCCGCAGGTATTCGCCGCGGGAAAGGCAGAGCCGCCGTCATGGGCGGATAAGGACGAGTATATAGTGTTCAAAAACGACAGCGTTTATGACGACGGGTCGTGGGCGATGGTGGAGAAAATACGTTCCTTTGCCGAAAACGGCGGCACCGATGCGGAGCTTGACAAGGAGATGCGCGATTTTTTAAGCAGCTGCTCCGGTTGGTACGCGACGTTTGGTATGCGGTTTGAGGGCGGATTGTGCGCGATGAAGCTTGCCGCGAACGAAGGCGGAGATGTCGAGTATATCGCGGGACACAGGCTGTCGGATTATTTTGATATGCAGCGCATGAGAGAGGACGACGAAAACAGGCGGCTTGTCAGCTTATGGTACACAAGGTCACGCATGATGGTGCCGCGTATGGACGACCCGCTTTTCGGCGAGCGCAGCGAGCAGACGAAATACGCCGCCGTCGCAAGAGCAATCGAAGAATGGGGCTTCAGCGAGGCGGAGCTTTATGATACCGAGGTCATGAAGGTGCTTACGGACGAGGATAAAGAGTATATCCACGGACGGATCGAGGCATATTTCGATCGTATTCATGTCACGCTCGACGGCGGGGAGGTGTCGTTTGACGATACGCTGCCCGAGATGGTCGACGGCAGAACTATGGTTCCGATGCGGAGATTAGCCGAGCTTATGGGAGCGGAGGTTACGTGGAGCAACGATGACCGCAGCATTACCGTGGTCCGGGCGGGAACAACGGTCGTTATGCATATAGACGAAACGACCGCGTACATTAACGACGAGCCGTTTGAAATGGGCGTTGCGCCGTATATCAGGGACATACGCACGCTTATTCCGGCGAGGTATATTTCGGAGTTTTTAGGTCAGAGGGTAGAGTGGATAGGCGACGAGAGGGAGGTCCGTATAACGGAGGATAAGTCGCTTTATGAAAGCTCCAATCTGGAGGAGTGGATTTTGCCTATGGGCGCGGTGCTCACGGAAATCAATCATGGAAATCCGACAATATTCCCCGGATACGAAAGAGCGTCGGGAGACGGGATAGAATATTCCAGGCACAGCCTTGCCGGTATGGACGTTACGAGCAGAAGCGGACTGGCGGATAAGATACGCTCGCTGACGATGAGCGGCGATAACGAAACGTTTAAATTCGACGCGGCTTTATGGGGCAGCGACTATACAAAGGCAATACGCGATAAATGGGGAGACAGAGGAATTATGTGCTGGGATCTGTTCCGCGCGGCGAATCTTATACAATGGGGCTACTGCGCGGGATATTTGAGCTATAACGAAGCGCTCGCTATGGCGGAGCCGGCGGCGAAGCTGGTAAAAGAGAATTTTTCAAGCTGGGATGAAGCGTATGAAAACTATGTTGACGGCTATAATTGGTGGTCGGGAAAGGAGGAGCTCGACACGCGCTCGACAGAGCGCTGGGAGAGATACCGTGAAATACGCCAAAAATGCGCCGACGTTTACGGGACGGACATTTTCAATGACAATCTGTTCCGCGCCGGAGTGATAAGCCCCGGGGCGAATGCCGAAACGGTATGATATAACAAAAAGCGCGCCGGCCCTTTGCGGCGCGCTTTTTGTTTGCTTTATGTGAGATATCGTCCCGCGATTTGAGCGGCAAGCCGGACCATGTTGGCGCACGGGCGCTTTCTGTAATATTCGTCCGTTCGTTCCTCCGGTCTTGCGCCTTCGTTTTTCGGGATTTTTCCGGCTAAAAGCTCCGAGCACGTAATCGAGCCCGCCTCGGCGGCAAATTCAGCCGTCATTTCGCGCACAATGCCGTAAATCCTCGCGCGGTTTTCTATATCGCCCGGCTTGCCGGTGCTGTAACGCAGTCCGCACAGAAAAATCATGCCGGACACCGCGCCGCAGGTCAGCCGCATACGCCCCATGCCGCCGCCGAAGCCCTCAGCCGCGCGCGCCGCCGTTATTTCGTCCATGCCGAACAAATCGGAGTATGCCGCCGCAACCGATTGCGCGCAGCCGTATCCCGATTTGAACAGCTCCACCGCTTTTTCACTTCTGTCTATAGCCATAGTCTTATCAATATCAGTCGCCGAAGGAAATACCTATGCCGCGCGCAGCCGCGATCTCATCGCAGTCCGCGGGTACTCTCTTGAGCTTGCCGGCGACCTCGGAAAGAGGCACCGCAACAATTTCCTCGCCGCGCAGTCCGGTCATGAAGCCGTATTGCTCGTTCTTGATAAGCTGCGCCGCAGCTGCTCCGAAGCGCGTGCAAAGCACTCTGTCATACGCGCACGGGCTCCCGCCGCGCTGAAAATGTCCGGGAACGGTAACGCGTATTTCATGACCCGATATTGCGCCCAGCTCCGCCGCGAGTCTGTATGATACCGACGGATACTGCATTGCCGCCCGGGAGGCCTTGAATTCCTTTTTCTTCATGGCAGCCTCTTGCTTTGAGATCGCGCCCTCGGCTACGGCTAAAATCGTAAATTGCTTGCCTCCGCGCTCGCGTCTGTCAAGAACGTCAGCCACCTTTTCGATATCATACGGGATCTCCGGAAGCAGGATCACGTCCGCTCCGCCGGCGATACCGGCGTATAGGTTGAGCCAGCCGACCTTGTGTCCCATAATTTCAACGATAAATACGCGCCCGTGAGACGTGGCGGTCGTATGGATGCAGTCTATTACCTGAGTGGCGATGTCCACGGCGCTGTAAAAGCCAAACGTCATATCTGTGCCCCATACGTCGTTATCTATTGTTTTGGGCATGGAAACAATGTTTAACCCCTCCTCCGACAGCATGTTCGCGCTTTTATGAGTGCCGTTGCCGCCGAGGATTACAAGACAGTCAAGACCGATTTTTTTATAGTTGTCTTTCATCGCCTTAACCTTGTCGAGACTTGTTTCTTCGTCTATAACGCGCATCATCTTAAACGGCTGGCGCGACGTGCCGAGGATCGTTCCGCCGAGCGTGAGGATCCCGGAAAATTCCGATTTGTCCATTTTTTTATAATTGCCGTGGATAAGACCGCTGTAGCCGTCGCGTATTCCGTAAATTTCAATATCGTCGTCAAATTCCTCGTACAGGCTTTTCGCCACGCCGCGTATAGCCGCGTTTAAGCCCTGACAGTCGCCTCCGCTCGTGAGAATGCCTACCTTTTTCATCTATTAACCATCCCTTTCCGGATCAATATCCCAAATTCTCGGGTACCAGTACAACCGTAATTCGCTTCGGGAAATATGTACATCCTTCTACGATGCTTGTCACGTTGCAAACGCGCGGCTGAACATTGCAGTCCGAGCAGCGGCAGTTTTCATCGGTCGCGCACGGAGTTTTGTGGGTAATGCGTCTGGCGTTCATCGGCGCGATAGATTTTGCGCGTTTTATGCCATCCTCTACGGTTTCCACGATTTTATTCGCGCCCGCGACGATTATTACCTTTTTCGGTCCGAACACAATCTGCGAGGAACGGTTGCCGGTGCAGTCGATATTGACAAGCTGTCCCTTCATGGTGATTGCGTTCGTGCTCGATACCATGTAATCAGCCGTGTAGCCCTCGCGGTATTTGTCGAGCATTTCCTCAAAGCAGGAGGTGTGATAGCGGTCGATAAAGTTATATTTGCCGCTTTGTATCTCATCGAGTATGCCGGTTTCGTTAAGCGTCACGCTTCCTCCGACCGCGATTTTTGCGCCCTCCGGAATCATGTCCATAACGATTTTTCTCGCCTCGTCCTTATCCTTGGCGTAAACCGCGTTATACTGCTTTTCCTCCAGCACCTTCATGCAGTCGCGTATTTTTCTTTCGTATATCCATTTTTGTACGTTATCCATGTTCATACCCTCCCGTTATATTTATTTATTTTGTGTCCTCGTTTTCGAGCATTTGCTTATATTCGCCGAGCTTTGCTATTTCCTCGTCAGCAAGCGTCGGATACTGCGGGCTGCATGACTTCAGCGCCTTTAATACAGCCTCCGATACCAGATAGCGCATAAACCATTTTTTGTCCGCCGGAATTATGTACCACGGGCATTCCTTGGTGGAGGTATGCTCGATAGCGAGCGAATACGCCTTCTGATATTCGTCCCATAATCCGCGTTCCTTCACATCGGAGGAGGAGAATTTCCAGTTTTTCGCCGGATTGTCTATTCTCTCCAGGAAGCGCTTTTTCTGGGTGTCCCTGGACACGTTTAAAAACAGCTTTACGATACGGCAGCCGTTGTCATAGAGAAATTCCTCGTAGTGCTTGATATGCTTATACCGTTTATCAAAGAACTTTTCGGTGCTCATGCCGGTGCAGCGCTGCGGCATTTGATATGTTTTGTTGAGCTCGCGGACTCTCGCCACGAGAACGTCCTCGTAGTAGGAGCGGTTGAAAATGGCGATTTTGCCCTTGGGCGGCGTTTTCGAGTGGATACGCCATAAGAAATCATGCGCAAGCTCATCGGACGAGGGCTGCTTGAAGCTGTATACGTCCACGCCCTGCGGATTTATGCCGCTCATGACGTGCTTTATCGTGCCGTCCTTGCCGGCGGCGTCCATAGCCTGCAATATTATCAGCACTGATTCCTTGGAGTCAGCGTAAAGCTTATCTTGCAGAGCGGCGATCTGGACAACGTTTTTTTCCGTCTGCGCGAGTATTTTTTTCTTGTCCGGCTTCTTTTCGCCGAGTCCCGTGTCGTAGTCGGACAGCTTAAACGGTCCGCTGCCGTCGTACCGGTACTTATTGATTCTCATCTTTCATTTCCTCCTTTTGTGTACGGGAAGTACCCGGCGCGGCTGCGGAAGGGTATTTCCCTGTTTTTTGTTATATATACGATTTTATCATATTGTACAAAAAAATGCAAGGAAAATTAAATAATTTCTGGCAAACCGACAATGCTTTTACATAAAAATGTTGCGCCGGACGATGATATGTGTTAGAATGTAATAACAGAAGGGAGAGATACAAATGCTTTGTGAACTTGTGATAAAGCTTGCCGCGCTTGCGGCGTCGGCGTCGGTATGCGCTTCATGCGCCGCCGTGCCGGACAGGGAGATCCCGGTACCGGACGAGCCGTATATATCGGAGACGGACGAGGCCGGGGAAATGCTTGAGGCAATGACGCTGCATGAGAAAATATGCCAGATGTTTATCGTGCGTCCCGAGTCAATAACGGGCGTGGACACGGCTGTTCAGGCGGGAGAGGCGACAAAAGCCGCGCTCGAAAAGTATCCCGTGGGAGGAATAATATACGGCGCGGACAATCTTACGGGCGCCGAACAGGCGGCAGCCATGATCGCAAATACGGTAAGCTATTCCAAGATACAGCCGTTTATCAGCGTGGACGAAGAGGGAGGTCTGGTCGCGCGCGCTGCGCAGAAGCTGGGCACAACAAAATTTGAACCGATGTACCGGTACAGGGACGGAGGCGCGGCGAAGGCGAGCGAGATTTACGAGACGATAGCGGGCGATATAAAGCAGTTCGGCTTTAATCTTGATTACGCTCCGGTTGCGGATGTGTGGACGAATCCTGAGAATACGGTTATCGGGGAGCGGGCGTTCAGCGACGATCCGGATGAGGCGGCTGCTATGGTCGGCGCGGCGGTGGCGGCGCTTCAGGATAACGGAGTATGCGCGGCAGTCAAGCATTTCCCGGGGCACGGAAACACGCAGGGCGACTCTCACGAGGGATTTGTATATTCGGACAGGACGCTCGATGAGCTCAGGGCGTGTGAGTTTCTTCCGTTTAAGGCGGGAATAGATGCGGGCACGGATTTCGTTATGGCAGGGCACATAATCATTCCCGATATCGACAGCGCGCCGGCTTCGCTTTCACACACGCTTATCACGGATATCCTTAAGGGCGAGCTCGGATTCGGCGGCATAGTCATAACCGACGGTATGGAAATGGGCGCGATAGCCGATAATTACAGCTCCGCGGACGCGGCTGTTCTGGCGGTTAAGGCGGGCTGCGATATGATACTGGAGCCGGCTGATTTTTACGAGGCGGCGGACGCGCTCACGGCGGCGGTCGAGAGCGGCGGGATAGGAGAGGAACGCATTGATGAAAGCGTGAGGAAAATCCTTGAATGCAAGCTGCGGCGCGGGATTATAAATTAAATACGGAGGAGAGCCGGCGCGCGCGCCGGCTTTTGACATATTTTGAGAATTTTTTAAAATATTGATAGAAACGAACGGAAAAGATTGTATTATATAGTAGAGGCGCTTCTAATTCAAACATATCGGCAGGTGATTATTTCATGTACGCAAACGATGCGGAGCTTGCCAATGCCGCGGCGGGCGGCAGCGAGCGGGCTTTCGAGGAGCTTTGCAGGCTTTACGGGGGTCTGATACGCTCCGTGGTGCGGTATCATTTGAGAAATATGACGCATTACGCGGAGGAATGCGAAAATGACGTCCTCCTTGCAATCTGGCGGAATATCGACAGGTTTGATCCGAACAGAAATTCTCTGAAAAATTGGATCGGCGCGGTCGCAAAATACCGCGCGATAAACTATAAGAGAAAGTACATAAGGGAAATGTTGGAAAACGGACTTACCGAGGATATTGCCGGCGCGCAGGCGGCGGACGCGCGCATTCTGGCTGAGGAGGCGCGCGGCGAGATCGAATCGCTGTTAAGCGGTCTGAGCGGCGCGGACAGGGATATATTTGTCAGACGGTTTATTCTTGAGCAGCCGGTAAGCGAGATTGCGGCGGCAAAGGGAAAGCAGCCGTCATGGATTTATAACAGGCTGTCGAGAGGACGTAAGGTATTGAAGGTGAAATGGAGTGATTACCATGAAAAATGAGTATGATTATCTGAACGATGTGGAAATGGATTTCTCGGTTTACGGGGAAGAAAAATTATCGGAAAAGGAGATAAGGAAAATGAAAAGAAGCGCGGGAAACAGAAAAAAGAGTATAGCCATAGCCGTGGCAGCCGCGGCGGTGGCGCTGACGGGCACGGCGTTCGCGTTGGGACCGGCGGGCAATATTATACGCCAGCTCTCGACAGGTCATAACACTATTGTGCAGACCGACCCGAATGAGAAACTGGAGCTGCCGGAGAGATTGCAGGGCAAATTCTTTGACGAAAACGGCACGCCGCTCGGCGCGCTGTCGCAGAAGGATTTTGACAATATTTACGACGCCGACGGCAACAAGCTTTCGAAAAGTGATTACGCGGATATAATCGCCGAGGTCTATGGCGGAGAGGCGGAGGTTTTGGAAAACGGAGAGGTCAAAATCAGTCTTCCCGACGATAAGGCCCTTGACGCTCACGAGCACAGCTTCGCGGACGCCGGCGACGCGGCGGCTCAGGCGAGCTTTGATTTAAAGCTGCCGCAGGCTCTGCCGGACGGATACGCGCTCGATCGCGTATATACCTATACCAACGACGACGGCAGCTACAGCGGCGACTATGTGACGCTCGAATACAAAAACGGCAAGGACACTATCATAATTTACGAGCGCGCGGTAAAAGACGATACGGCGTTCACCGCGTCGACCGACGATGAAATCAGGGAGGTCGATATAAACGGCTCCGCCGCGGTGCTCGAGGGCAGCCGCATTATTTCATGGGAAACGGACGACAAGGTCTCCGTATCGGTGCAAATGCCGGAGGGTACGGGCGAGGACAATACCATAGCTTTTGCCGGGGACGTGAAATAAAAAACGTGTAAATACCGCCATGTTTGACCCCGCCGCGGAATTTTTTCCGCGGCGGGGTCATCCGTTTTGAGAGGGACTTGTAATTTGAGCGGACAGCTGTTATAATAAGGATGAAAAATCTGTTATGGTCGGAGTAGATTCAAATGGACAACAAAAAATACAGCGTCCCGGACAGGATCAAGGTCAGAGGCGGACGCGTACACAATCTGAAAAATATTGACGTGGATATTCCGCTTCATAAGCTCGTGGGCGTGGCGGGAGTTTCCGGGTCGGGGAAATCCTCGCTTGCGCTGGGGATCCTGTACGCGGAGGGGTCGCGGCGGTATCTCGAATCGCTGTCCACGTATACGCGGCGGCGCATGACGCAGGCGGAAAAAGCGAGCGTTGACGAGGTATTGTACGTTCCGGCGTCCCTCGCGCTCAGGCAGCGTCCCGGAATCCCGGGGATACGGAGCACGTTCGGAACGGGGACGGAGCTTTTAAACAGTCTGAGGCTGATGTTTTCGCGCCTTGCGAGCCATCGCTGCCCGAACGGGCATTACGCGGAGCCGTCCATGAATACGGCAGCCGGTCTGGAGCTGGTTTGCCCGGTCTGCGGGGTGAGTTTTTTCGCTCCCGGCGCCGAGGAGCTCGCGTTTAACAGTCAGGGCGCATGCAAGCGCTGCGACGGGACGGGGATCGTGCGCGCGGTGGACGAGTCCACGCTCGTTCCGGACGAGTCTCTTACGATAGATGAGGGCGCGGTGGCGCCGTGGCAGACGCTTATGTGGTCGCTGATGAAGGATATAGCGCGCGAGATGGGAGTCAGGACGGACGTGCCGTTTAACCGTTTAACGGAGAAGGAGCGGGACATAGTGTTTCACGGTCCGGCGGTGAAGAAAAATATAATTTATCAGAATAAAACCAGCGGAGCCGCCGGAGATATGGATTTTACATATTTTAACGCGACGTATACCGTGGAGAACGCGCTGTCGAAGGTCAAGGATGAAAAGGGCATGAAGCGCGTGGAGAAATTTCTCCGTCAGGACGTGTGCCCGGAATGCGGCGGAACACGATTGAGCGACGCGGCGCGCGCGCCGAGGCTTCGCGGGATTTCCCTTGCCGAGGCTTGCACGATGACGCTTTCGGAACTGATTGAATGGGTTGACGGCGTGCCGGACTCGCTTCCCGCGCATATGCGCCCGATGGCGCAAAGCATTTGCGGCTCGTTTCAGAGCACCGCAAAGAGGCTGATGGATCTGGGGCTGTCATATATCGCGCTCGACAGAGCGGCGTCCACGCTGTCCACCGGAGAGCGGCAGCGAATGCAGCTCGCCAGAGCGGTGCGCAATCGGACAACGGGCGTACTCTATGTGCTTGACGAGCCGTCGATAGGTCTGCACCCTTCAAATCTGGAGGGACTAAAGGGCGTGATGCGCGATCTTCTTAACGACGGCAACACTGTTATTCTTGTGGACCATGACGTGAATGTGCTGAAGGAGGCGGACTGGATTATAGAGCTCGGACCCGAGGCGGGCGCGAAGGGCGGAGAGATAATAGCCGGAGGCACTCCGGAGGAAATCGCGGATGATCCCGGCTCGCGTATCGGCAGCTTCCTTGCGGGCAGATCGGTTATAGATACGGGAGACCGCGTTTTGCCGGAGAATATGTTTGAGCTCGGGAAAATTTATATGTCCACCTCGCGTATCCATACGGTAAAGCCGCTCAAAGCGCTGTTTCCCAAGGGACGGCTTACCGTTGTTACGGGGGTTTCGGGCTCGGGAAAGACAACTATGATTTTGGAGAGCCTTATTCCGGCTATTGACGCGAAAATCAAAGGAAAAAAGCTGCCGGAGCATGTGAAGGAAATTTCGGCGGACGCGATATCGAGGATAAAGCTGATAGACGCATCGCCGATCGGGATAAATATTCGCTCCACCGTTGCCACGTATGCCGATGTCCACGACGATTTGCGCAAGGTGTTCGCGGGAACGCCGGACGCTGAGAAATGCGGTTTCAAGGCGGGTGATTTCTCATACAATACCGGAAAACTGCGCTGCCCGACGTGCGACGGAACGGGCTCGATAAGTCTCGATGTGCAGTTCCTTCCGGATGTGGAGATAACCTGTCCCGACTGCGGCGGCTCGCGCTATTCAAAGGCGGCGGAACGCATCAAGCGGATATCGGGCGCCGGAGGCGGGGCGAATACGCTGCCGGAGCTGATGGCGATGAGCGTTGACGAGGCGCTCGGCGCCTGCGCGGATATTCCGCGGGTCAGGCGTAAGCTCGAAGTGCTCCGCGAGCTGGGGCTGGGATATCTGACGCTGGGCGAGCAAACGCCGAGCCTGTCGGGAGGAGAGGCTCAGCGCCTGAAGCTTGCGGGTGAAATGGGGAAAAGCCAGTCGGACACGGTGTTTGTGTTTGACGAGCCTACGATAGGCTTGCATCCGCTGGACGTGGAAAATCTGCTCCGCGTATTCAGGCGGCTTATTAAAAGCGGCGCGACGGTGATAGTGATCGAACACGATCTGGACATTATAAAAAATGCGGATTATATTATTGATATGGGACCCGGAGGCGGCGAGAGCGGCGGCAGGATCATAGCGGCGGGAACGCCGGAGGAGATATGCCTTTGCGGGGAAAGTCTCACGGGGCGGTACCTGAAAAGGAAAAACGTTTAAAATGCAAAAAAAAGCTTCGCATTTACATGCGGAGCTTTTTTTTGAAAGGAGGGGAGACCGGAGCGGCGAATCCGCATAAAGTCTCCCCAGGATAAAGGAAGTATGATGTAAGCTTAATTATATGTTGCCTCGTACAGGCTTGTAATATCCGCGTCGGTAAGAGTTGTGCCGTCGTAGATATATAAATCGTCTATCAAACCGTTGAACGGAGTGTCCCAGTAGTTTATGCCGAGATACGTTTCGGTATTTTCGCTTATCGTGTTTATAACCGCTCCATTGTCTATGACCTTAACGCCGTCTATGTACATCGAAGCCGTGGCGCCGTCAGCGGCGAGCGCGACATGATGCCACGTTCCGGCAAGGAATTTGCCGCCGGTGTACTGCACATGATCAGGGGAAGCGTTGGCGATATTGCTCCAGAATGCCGCGTTTCCCTCGGTCTGCGAGCCGAACGGCGCGCTCACCCAGTTTTCGGAAGAGCCTGTTCCGCTGTTAATGAACATGCCCGAGGTCGCGAATGTGAACGCGTTTGCCTTCATGCGGAACGCGACGGTGTATTTGCCGTGTGTTATTACCTTGCCCAGGTTTACGCCGTCGCTGCCGCTGCCGGTCATTGAAAGCGCCTTTCCTTTATAGCCGTCAGCGTATGAAGCTGCCGGCGATTTTGCGTCTGTAATTTTTGAACCCGCGTCAAATGCATCGCTCCAGCCCGCCGTTACAGCATCGCTGCCTGTAACGCTGTCGGTCAGGTTATCCTCAAACTCATAGTACGACGTATAGCCCGCCGGGATCTGATACGGATTTTCGTTTGCCGTAACCGTAGTTGCTTCGGCAACAGGCTCCATGTCCTGCCATACAAGAATTTTAAGCGTTGAGTCCGCGGCTTTTCTTGTATAATCAAGGTGCATCGGCTGCTTCATCGACGTTACAGCCACATTCTTCTTTACGCTTGCGCCGAGAAGCTTGCTCGTGCTCTTGTCATATTCCGCCGCGTAAATATCCACATTGCCGTAAATCATTGCGTTGTTGAGACGGAAACGGAATCCGTCGGTATCGTTGTGCCATGCGTCGGTTATCGAAGCGAGCATACCGGTGATCGGCGTTTCGTCGGCTTTCGATACGCTGAATGTGGCGGCGTCCGCGTCCGGGCTGTTTGAAACCCTCAGCATATCATTTGAATTGGTGAGATAATATCCGGGCATTGAAACGCTTTCGAAGCTTACTCCGCCCTCCGCTTCATTGAGCGCGGGCATGGTGCGGAACGTCATGTTGCGCTTCATAGCCGTATCGTCCTGATTTGAGTCCTGTGTCAGCCTTACTAAGCCGCTGCTCTCATCAGGCATTGCCGCAAGATACAGACCCGGCTTGTTTACGGACTGGATAGATACATAGTATTCCTTTTCCGGGTCCGCCTTGCCGGGGAGGATCTCCCACTCGGTATCAAGCTCGTCTGCTATGATTTTGCCGACCGATACGGATTTTGAAATCGGATAATCGGAGTCAGCTCCCGAGTTTACGAAGTTTTCATGCACGATATAATTATCGCCCTGCATAATATGCGACGCGGTGCCGGTAAGACCTGTCGATGTTTCCTGAATCGGGTCAATAGTGCCGTCGTCGTTAATCGAAAATTCCTCCGCGCACACGCTTCTTCTGAAGCCGCTGCCCCAGGGGAGAGAACCGTTGTGGTAGATGAAATACGTATGTCCCTTAAAATCGATTACGGCGGGGTGATTCGTGTTTGACGTAGCTGTCGGAGGCATCAGCAGTCCACCGTACTGCCATGTGGGATTAAGCGTACCGTCAGCGTTTGTAAGCGTGTCGGCGGCGGCGTATGCCATTTGCTCGCGCCAGCCCATCGCATAGAACAGATAATATTTGCCCGTATAATTTCCGCTCTCATCCTGCTGTCTGTAAATCCACGGAGCTTCGGTAAACGCCGCCGGAGCGCCCGCAACGGTCTGCTCGATAACGTCCTTGCCGAATGTAATAGCATTGTCGCCGTCTATATCCTTAACCGAAGTCATATCCTCGTTAAGCTCGCATATAAAGAGCTTTGAGTTGCCCCAGCAAAGGTAACGGTGCTCAACGCCGTTGACCGTTTCGACCCATACGGTCGGGTCAATATCGTTCCATGTGCTCGAATCGGGCGTGAAGCTGCCAAGAATGAGCGGCTTGCCGCTGTCAGCATACGGACCTGTCGGAGAATCCGATACGGCGACGCCGATTGATTTTCCGTTATATTGATTGGCTCCCGAACCGTGCTTTGTCTCGGCGCAGTAATAGAGATAATATTTATCCCCGTACTTTATCGCCTGGCTCGCCCATGCGGAAACAGTGTCGGCTACCCAGCTTATGGAGGATTCCTCCATAGCTATGCCCTCGTATTTCCAGGTTTTCATATCCTTCGACGAATACGCGACCCAGTTGGGCATCTGATAGCCCTCGTCTGTCGCGGTGTCGTGACCGGCGATTATATAAACCGTGTCGCCGTCAACGAACGCGGCGGGGTCGCCCGCGTAAAGCGTACTGCCGTCATCGCCGAAGCCTAAAATCGGGTTTCCGCCGGCGCTTTTTTCGATGGTTATCGGAGTGACGCTTTCAACAGGCTCCGTGCGGTATATGTTTGACAGGGCCTTTTTCGCGAGCTGCGTAACGTGATTTTGGTCAATGCCGGTAAGTCCTACCACAAATTCAGATGTATCCTTGTCGTATTCATACATGGCGTAAAGCGTCATAATATCGCCGTTTTTGTAGAACTCGTCCTTGTTATTGGACGCGTCGCCGTCCTTTGTGAATTTAAGCGTTACCGTGTGGTTGTCGTCAAATTCCCATGTGCCGAGCGCGCCGCCGTCCGCGTCGGTCATTGAGCCGTCAGCGTTAAGCGTTACCTTTGACGAGAATACGGGCAAATCGTAATTGCGGTTGATAAGTCTGCCGCTGCTGTTGAGCTGGCTGCCAATCATCTTTGTCTGACCTACGGACGCAAGATCATACGTACCCACGATCATATCCCTGGGCAAAGCCTGCTCAACCTCTCCCGCATAGGTCACGGGTGCTACAACAGGCCAGCCGTCATCGGTCCAGAGCATTTTTCTTACCTGGAGCGTCGCGGCTATTTCAATTTCTCCCTTTCTCGTGTGTGAAACATAGAAGCTTTCGCCGTCCTCCGTTTCAATAGCGCTGTTATGTCCGGGACCGTAATAAATCATAGCGTCGCCGCTTTGTGATTCCACGTAGTAATTGTCAACATTTTCATCAATTCCTCTCGTTTTAATCTCCCTTGAGCCTTCGCCCAGACGGTACGAGCCTATCATCTTATAGCCTGTGGTCTTTGAAAGACTGCCGGCCGAATACTGATTGCACATTGTAATGTCGTTAGCGTCGGTTAAATTCCAGCCGTTTGACGTGCTGAACGCAGTCGAAAGAGGGCTTCTTGCGACGCGCGTGTTGTAGTTCGAACCGAGCCAGCCGTAGGAGGTGAACGCGTAGCGGTTTTCGCCATGCTCGATCATCCACGCGCCCTCGGGACCCGCGACGCCGTTTCTCTGCGTGAATACTGACGTGCCGAAGTTTTTGCAGCTGTCAAGAGTCGCATTTCCGTCTTGATACGTCACGCCGTCAACAAGTCCTTCAGCAGTCAGGGGAGCCGCCTGTATGCCGCCCCAGAACGAGCCCCAGACAAAATACGGAGTGTCGTCGTCTGCGTCGGCTGTTCCGTGGGTATCCACATAAATATTCGCGTCAATCGCGTTTGTCTTATAGCTGTCGTTTTCTTTAGTGGCAAATACCACGCCGTCATCGACTATATCCGCGTTCTTATCAGCCCAGAACAGCGGAGAGCTTGACTTTATAAGCGCGATAACCGAGTTCCTGCCGCCGACTTCACAGGATACGGAAATATACATCCAGTAGGGATGCGCGGTATCATCGGGACGGTATATAACATCCGGCGCCCAGTATGTGCCGTTTATATCCTTATCAGAGGTTTTATAGCCGTTTGCAATCATGTAATCATAGGTCTTGCTAAGCATTTTAGTCTTCTGCCCGATTACATTCCCGGCGTCATCTTTTATTTCAGTGTTCGCGTTTGTCGTATGTGTGCCGGAGAAATCGTACTTTTTCCAGTTTATCAGATCCTCCGATGTGAAGATAAGATGGTGCGACGAGTATACGTAATACGTATTGTCGCCCGGGAATTTCACTATCGACGGGTCGTGTGCGCCGTTTGTGGTCTCATTGCTGTCAGCCGGAGCTTTAACGGGAGCTTTAATACCGCCGTAGAGCGTCGCGGCTGTGTCTGTTACGGGAGCGTCCTTCCCGGGAGTGGTAAGCTTTACCGTAACGGTATCGGTTTTCTCAACAGACGAAACGGTAACCGTAAACTCAGCCGTGCCGCCGGGGATTATCAGCGGTGCTGTGTCCTCATCGATTGCCTCCTCGGAATCGTTTATGTATACCGAAACGGTCGCTGCGCCGTCCTCGGCAGTATAGTTGTTTACCGTGGTTTTTATCGTTAAATCGTCCGTCAAATCGCTCGTTGAGTATATTTCAGTATCGCCGCTGTAGAATTTCGTGTCGGCGATATAGCAGTTGTTATCCGCAATAAGCTTGTCAGCCTCATATTTTGCGCCGTCAGCCGAGAGTGCCGCTATCTCATCTTCGGTAAGCGCCTTTCCGTAAATGCGGAAGTCGTCGATAGAGCCCTGGAAGCCCTCGCCGTCTACCCAGTTCGCGTGACCGATCCATGTTTTGGAATCATCCGTGAACAGCGCGGGAACATCGACAACCACATTATCGGAAGCGATAAGCTTACCGTTTGAGTAAAGCTTCGTACCGTTTGTGTCATACACCGCAACGACATACTGCCAGTCGGCGGTTGACGGCGCGCTTACGGAGCTTAATCGAACAGTTGTATTGTTATAACGTTCAACGGTAAAGTTTTCCGTGGTCGCAAGCATACCGATATATTTTTCCGTACCCACAGCATGTGACGTTTCGCAGGTGTTCATAAACGACCAGTTGGGAGCGCTCGGCGAATCGGCTTTGAGCCAGAATGCGAATGTCGCCGCCTGCTTGCCATGCAGAAGTCCGTCCGCAAGCTCCAGATAGTTTCCGGCACCCTTTGCCGCGACATTTAGCGCCTTGCTGTTGCCGTCCCAGCTGTCGGTATACGAAACCGCGCCGTGTTCGGTGACCGTGCCGCCTGTTGTCGCCGTAAACGAGCCTGTGCCTGTGCCGGCTTCGTCGAACGACGCGTAAAATACCAGGTCGCCGCTTTCCCCGCCGCTGCCCTCGTCGGCGAGGACAACCGCCGGAAGCGACGATAATATAACCGCCGCGCTTACTATCGAGCACAGCAGCCTTTTAAACTTTAATGTCATAACGTGATCCTCCTTTTTTAAAATTAAACTACATAAAATACCCAATAGAATTATACCATTTTTTCCGGCGGCGGTAAACCTGACGCAGCTCGTTTTACTGAAAAACAAACATAATCCGCTGTTTTTTTGAATAAGGATTTTCCAGGGGGTGTTTCAGTGAGAAAATATTTAGAGAATAATAGACAAAAATTGCAGATATTATCAATATTGTTTTTCTTTATAATGGTTATCGGAGTAGTTACGGGAAGCATATTCTACATGAAAATCGGAGAGGGACGGACAGCGGTCAACGAGAGACTGTCAGACATTTTTCGTATATTTGCCGGGACGGAAAACAGGCTTGAGGCGGCGGAAAATTTCTTTTTCGGCAAGCTCGCGCTGTGCCTTATTATTTTTGTCTCGGCGTACTTCCGCGCCGGCGCGGCGGTCACGGCGGCGGCTATGCTCCGCAGAGGGTTCGTTATGGGATTTACGGGAGCCGCGGCGGCGGGAGCCTACGGCGTGAAGGGCGCGCTTATTATGGCGGCGTCGGGCATGGATATGGTTGCGGGGACGGTAATTTTGGTAATATTTTCCGCTATATCGGCGTCATACTCGATAGAAAGAGAAAAAAATTCAAAAAAATTTTTAATTTTTTCCGCAATTTTTTCGATTTCAATATTTTGTATGATTTCTCTTTCGCGCGGATTTGTTTCCACAACATTTATGAAATTATTATATCCAAAATTAGACTAAAAATAGAATAATATGGAAAAAATGTATTAAAGTAGAAAAAATGGGCAAAAAAAAGGCTATACAAATCAAAAAAATATGTTATAATAATACTGTTGTAGCAAAAATTTAACCGTAGCGAAACAAACGATATCATACAGAAAAAACGCAGCAATGCAAGCGTAACAAACAACGGGGAGGGAACAAAGGCGATGTATGCGTATATAGAGGAATATGCGAGCTTTTTAAAAAATGTAAGACGCAAATCGCTTAATACGGTAGAATCATACAAACGCGATATAAACCAGTATATTACATATCTGAACAAATGCGGCGTGAACGAGATTTCCGACAGCGTAAGGACAAACGTTCTCGCTTATCTTCTGGAGATGAAAAACATGGGAAAGGCGTCGTCCACTGTGTCGAGGACGCTTGCCTCGCTCAGGTCGTTTTATATGTTTCTCGTGCAGAACGGGGTAATGGAAAACGACCCGACAGCCAATCTCGAGGCGCCCAAGGTGGAGAAGAAGCCTCCGAGGATTTTGACGGGCGCCCAGGTGGAGCTTTTAATGGAGCAGCCGTCGGACACAGACAATAAGGGCATACGCGACCGCGCTATGCTCGAGCTGCTGTACGCGACGGGGATACGCGTTTCGGAGCTGATAAATCTCAATATAGGGGACGTGAACCTGTTTATGGGATTTATCCATTGCGCGGGGGACAGGAAGGAACGAATTATCCCCATAGGCAATAAGGCTATAGACGCGCTCGGGAGGTATATAGACAAGACGCGTCCGTATATGATACGCCGCGGCGACGAGAAGGCGCTTTTCGTAAACTGTTCGGGAGAGAGGCTTTCGCGTCAGGGATTCTGGAAGATAGTGAAGCATTATCAGCATACGGCGGGGATAACAACGGAAATCACGCCGCATACTCTGCGGCATTCGTTTGCCGCGCATCTGCTTGAAAACGGCGCGGATCTGCATTCAATTCAGGAGATGATGGGTCACGCGGACATTTCCTCCACCCAGGTGTATTCCAATCTGATAAACAAGAAAATCAAGGCGGTGTATTTAAAGGCTCATCCGAGAGCGTAGGATAAAGAAAGCCGCCGGGAGGAAAGGGAGAAAAAATGAAGAAAAGGATTGTTATTGCCGCCCTGTCGGCAGCAGCCGCGCTTATTGTCACGGGCGCGGCTATTGCCGGCGGACGGTTATATTATATACATAAGAATTTCGGGCTCGGACAGTGGGGAGCTAATTTTATCGAGGATATACGGGGCGCCGGTCCAATCAGGAGCTACTATGTAAATAACGATAAGAGATATGTTGTAAGCGACAGCGAGTTCGAGGAATGCGACGTCAAGGAGCTGGTCAGGAGCGGGGATGGTCTGATAAATATGATAAACCACCCGCGCGGCTACAGCATGGGATTCCCGGAGGGCACGGAATTTGATTTTTCCGCGTCGAACGAGTTTATCGAGGCGCATAACGACGATTATTCATTCGTTATATCCAAGGAGTATTCGCCGTATGAGAACACGCGTCAGTACATTAAGGAATATCTGCACAAATTCCTGTTAAACGAACGTTTTCGGGAACAGAATAAGATAGAGATACACAAGAATTCCGTCGAGAAGATAGGGGATTTGTGGATGCAGGTGGTGTTCGCGGCGCGGACCCCCGCGCCGATGAGCGATATAGAGCAAAACACCTACGCGTATTGCTATATTTACGATAAGGATCAGAGATACTACCGGCTGATGGTAAAATCGCGGGAGTATAATCAGGATTTTATCGACACGGTTTATAAAATGCTGTACTCGTTTGATTTGAATGTGCCCATACAGGGGCAGATGCGGAATTTCACGGATTACAAGAGCATTCCGGATCCCGATTGGAATGAGGAAACGCGCGCGTTCTACGACGATCTCGTTAATACGGATGAGCTTAAATGGGGAATATATGTGCCGCAGGGCGTGAGGGATATGCATTTCGACGAGGTGGAGGAAATGGAGCGTAAAATCGGCTACACCTTCGACGGCATGATCGAGTATCTGTATTACTGGGAGGATTTCCCGACAGAGGGCATGAAGGCGGCGTATGAAAAGAATAAAATCGTCGAGGTGACGGTTCAGTGCGCGACGGTCATGAACGAGGAGCTGGACGGCTGGAGCCCGGCGTTTGATCTGCTTGACGGCGTATGCGACGACGATATACGCGATTTTGCTCGCGCGGCGAAGGAGTTCGGGCATCCGTTCCTGCTGAGGCTCAACAATGAGATGAATTCGGACTGGGTGAGCTACAGCTCGTCCGTCATGATGCTCGACCCGTCTCTTTACCGTGATTTATGGCACAGATATTACCGCATATTCAAGGAGGAGGGCGTAAACAACGCTATATGGGTGTTTAATCCCAACGACAACACCTTCCCGCCGTGCGCTTACAATGACCCGAAGGCGTATTATCCGGGCAACGGCTGCGTGCAGATATTCGGCGTGACGGGCTATAACACGGGCACATACTATGCGGACACATTCGGCGAAAAATGGCGCGAGTTCGAGGATCTGTACGATGAGGCATACGATTTGTTCGCGGTTGAGTTCGGCGGATTCCCGTGGATCATAACGGAGTTCGCGTCGTCCTCGATAGGCGGCGATAAGGTGAGATGGATCAACAACATGTTCGATGTGCTGCCGAAGTATGAGAATATAAAAATGGCGTTCTGGTTCAACAGCGCCGACTGGGATCCGAATTATCCGAAGGAGACGGTCGTGTCGCGCCCGTATTGGCTTGACGAAACGGACGAAACGCTCGAGGCCTTCGGCAAACGCGTGAACGGAGAATAAATTTTATACGGCGTTAATAAATATTTGAAAAAAAGCATATTATAACCTTGTACAAACCAATTTTGGGAGGAGTAACTATGAGGAAAATAATATGCTTTTTATTATCCGCGCTTACCCTTTTCGCGTATGCTCCGGCGGCGATGGCGGAGGGCGTGGAGGCGGACGCGAAATCGCTTATTCTGATTGAAAATTCAACCGGCAGCGTTCTGTACGAATCGAACGCGGACGAGAGGCTCCCCATCGCGTCCGTGACGAAAATCATGACGATGCTGCTTATAATGGAGGAGATAGACAACGGGAATATGATGCTTGACGATATGGTATCGGTCAGCGAAAACGCCATGAGCTACGGCGGCTCGACAATGTTTCTTGAGGCGGGAGAGCAGCTGACGGTGAACGATATGCTAAAGGGTATCGCGGTCGCGTCGGCAAATGACGGATGCGTTGCAATGGCGGAGCATATCGCGGGCTCCGAGGCGGCTTTTGTTGAAATGATGAACGAAAAGGCGGCGTCGCTGGGCATGGAAAATACGCATTTCGTTAACACAAACGGTCTTGACGACGATAATCATTATTCGACGGCGCGCGACGTCGCGGCAATGTCGCGGGAGCTGATGAAGCATGAGAAAATTTTCGATTATACAACTATATGGACGGATTCCCTGCGCAACGGGAAATTCGAGCTCGCGAACACGAACAAGCTAATCCGCTATTACGACGGAGCGAACGGCTTGAAAACGGGCTCGACGTCGAAAGCGATGTGCTGCATAAGCGCCGCGGCAAAGCGCGACGGTATGCAGCTTACGGCGGTGGTGCTGGGCGCTCCGACGTCCGATAAAAGGTTTGACGCGGCGCGCAGTCTGCTTGATTATGGGTTTGCAAATTATTCCATAGTGCCTCTTTGCGAAGAGGGCGAGGAAATAGAGCGGGTCCCGATTGATAAAGGCGTTATCGGGGATATCGGAGCGGTTACAGCCGAACGCTCCGCGGCGCTGTTTGCGAGAGGCGAAGGGAAGGATATAACGAGGGAAACGGAGTTCGAGGAAAATTTGTCCGCGCCGATATCGAAGGGCGAGAAAATCGGTACGGTGAGGTTTGTGTCAGACGGCAAGACTGTTGGCGAATGCGATCTCGTTGCGGGCGAGGACGCTGCGAGAAAAGGAATCGGCATGATCCTGAAGCAGTTTTTCATCAGCATATTGGGCGGAATACTGTGATATTAAAACGCGGTCCGCGCGGAGGATTTAATGAACAAAATGTAAATTTACGGGAAAGAGTCTTGCAAAACGTCGGATTTACGGGTATAATAGGTTAACATAAAACGCATAGGAGGCGGAAATATGTTAAAAAAAATTACAGCGCTTATGCTGACGCTTATAATAATAGTATCCGGAGTAATATACTCCACGCCGCTGCCCACCGCCGCCGAACCGGCGGAATCGTCCGGGAACGAATTTTCATGGGCACGGGACGGCGTTGACTATTGCGTATCGCACGGCATAATGAGCGGCGACGAGTACGGCAATCTGAACCTCGGCAGCAATATAACGCGCGCGCAGATGGCGAAAATGCTGGTCGAGGCGTTTAATCTGCCGGATGCGGCGCAGACATCGTTTGCCGACGCCGGGGAGCAGGATTGGTCATATCCGTATGTTTGTGCGATAGAGGAGTATATGCCGTCAAAGAGCGGCGCGTTTAACGGCGGCGAAAATGTTACACGCGAGGAGTTTGCGGCGACGCTTGTGCGCGCGTCCGGGCTTAATTCGGGCAGCGTGAGGAATCCCGGTATTTTAAGCCGTCATTTTTCGGATGCGGGGGACGTGTCCGAGGTGTACAGGACGCTTTTGACAATAGCTGTGGAGCGCGCGTATATAAAAGGCTCCGACGGGCTCATACGTCCGCGGGATTTGATGACGAGAGCGGAGGTGGCGGTTCTTGTTTACCGCGCCGCGGCGAATAATACGGGCGAGATAACGCTCACATGGGAGGATTTGGGCATAGATAAGTCGTATACGCCCATAACGGGCGATGCGCAGATAACCGTGGAGCAGGCGCAGAAATGGGCTGCCGACCGCGGCGCGGCGCAGCGGTTTATCGATATAGCTCCGGTGTATTGGGAATACGGCAGGCAGTTCGGCATACGTCCGGAGATAATGTACGCGCAGGCGGGCAAGGAAACGGGCTACGGAAACTACGGCGGCGCGGTGAAGCCGGAAATGAATAACTGGGCGGGAATAAAAATCAAATCGCCCATAGGCGACAGAACGGAGGATCACGAAACCTTCGCGACCCCTGAGGACGGGGTGAGAGCGCATTATAACCACATGTGCGCGTATATAGGGATAGCTCCGATAGGCGAGCCTCATGACAGATATTACGTGGTGAAAAGCATTGATTGGGCGGGCAGCATTAAAAATGTTGAGGCGCTCGGAGGACGCTGGTGCCCGGATCTGTATTACGGATACAGCATAATATATGATTGCTTAGCGCCTATGTCTGAATATTAAGAAACAAAAAAACTGCTTTTAAAGCAGTTTTTTTTGCGCCGTATTTAAGGCGTGTCGCTCTTGTTCGGCTTATGGGTCATCATAAAATATTCCATATAATTATATTGCCTGAGAGTGTCGGAAGCCTCGGGGTCGTTTCCAGTCCAGTTCCCGCTCGAGTCATAATGCCCGTTCGCGTTTATACGAGGTATATCCGGGCTGATTTCGTCAAGGAACAGGTTGAGCTTGTTTTTCGGCAGCCCCGCCGCGTCGAGCATAAGCCCGGAAAGATAATTTACGGAGGTCAGCACTCCGGTTTTGCTTTCGATATCATAGTTTGCCCATATGATAAACGGAACCTTATATCTGTCGAGCAGACGCTCGTCGCTCAATTCGGACAGAGGACTGCCGTAGAGCTCCTCGTAAAACGCCGTTTCAACAGCCGGCTGATGGTCGCCGAAGAAAACGACGACCGTGGGCTCGCCGCAGTTTTTGAAATAGTCTATAAGAATTTCAAGGGCGCTGTCGCTCTTCCTGAGAAGAGATAAGTAGTTTTCGGTATTGGGGTATTCTCCTTTTAAATCGGTTATGCATACGCTGTCGAGATTGGGATCCCGGTACATATAGCCTCCGTGGTTTTGTATGGTTACGTTGAACATAAACAGCGGCTGATCCCCCTTGCGTTCAAACTGCTCGATAACGGCGCTGTAGGAGGTATTGTCGCTGTAGAAGGAGCGCACCGCCTCGAATTGACCGGGGTCCTGATAATCATCCATGTTCTCGATGCTTATAAAGCTGTCAAATCCCATGAGAGGGTACACCGTTTCGCGGTTCCAGCCGTTGGCATAGTAAGGATGAAGCGCAACGGTCTTATAGCCGAGGGAGTTCATATATGACGGCAGGAAATAGGGGCAATCCTTGTTTATATACTGTAAATACGGCGCGACGCCGCTCGGCAGAAGCCCCATCGAAAGCCCGGAGAGAAACTCGAACTCCGTGTTGCAGGTATAGCCGCCGAACGGCGACACCAGAAGCTCTCCGCGTATAGTGTTTTCCCTGAGACTTTTAAAGTATCTGTTATAATAGAGATTCGTGTCAAAATCTCCCACGACCGTCAGGTCGCTGTAGCTTTCGTTCATTATGACTATAATATTGGGCTTTTTGCCGTCAAATTCCGTATCCTCCGGCAGCGAATCGAGAACGGTCAGAACGTCGTCCTCACTGTAGCCTCCGGGCTTATGTATCTGCATTTTACGCGCATTTATGAAGAAATTGTACGCCGTGCCGTGCGTGTGCGTCGCGTGTGTCTGGTCGAAGACGTCTATGTCTATGTTCATATAATCGACCGCGAGGAAGGATATGCAAAGCGCCGCAAACGCAGCCGCGCCGGCAAGCCGGCAGACTAAGGGGCTTTTTTTGAACTTTATTTTAAGGGGAAACGCCCATACGGCAGCTATGGCAAAAACAGCGAGAATAATAGCCGCGACCGGCTGCCATTCAAACGTAAATTCATAGTTTGCCGCGACGTTGGCGGCAGTGCCCACGGCGAGAATATCCGTAGGAATAAACGGAGTGCCGCGGAAATTTTCCAGTACGTAGCTTGCCATATTGAAAAGCAGTCCGAACACCGCAGCCGCGGTGGCGGAGACGGGGAAGCTTGCGGTTATAATATATGTAATCAGCACAGGCGCCGTATACAGCAGCAAATTTACCATATAAATCGGCATACTGTACTCGATATCCCCCGACAAAAGCAGCGCTATCTGCATTATAATAAAAGGCACCGCGGCGGTTATGACCGCGCATATCGCGGTATAAAGCGGTTTGGGGAGACGCCTGAAATCAAACAGATACATCAGAAAAATGCCCGCGCCGAGCAGAACGGTTCCGGTAAACGCGGACATTTCAAAACGGTAGCCGTTGTCCGCGGTGAAGAGCCCGATATTCATACAGGTAAATACGAGCATGGCGGCGGACAGCGCGGCGCCTATGATTATTCTTTTGTAATTTGCGATTTTTACCATTTATCTGAACACCATCTTTAATTATTTTTTATGTCTTTTCAGCCGGCGGTGCCGGACAGCCGCATATAAAAAAACACGCTGTTTTTTTATCCGCATAAAGCCGCCGGCAAACGGCCGGCGACGTTATAATCCACAATATATTTTATATCATTTCGCGCATATGTCAAGAAAAAAATTTTTCCTTTCGGTCAAAAATCACAAATAAAAACATTTTATGTTTTAAAATAAAAAAAGGTCTTGACTATATTTTGCAGTTGGTGTAAAATGGTGTAAGCTATTATATAAAACGGGCTGTTGCGGGCCGTAAAAACTCACAGCAGCGAGAAAGGAAGGAATATAGCAATGAAGAAAAAAAGCATTATTACCCTTTGCTTTGTCATTCTGGCGGCTATACTGCTGAATGTCGTTGCTTTCTTCGGCTTCAATATCGCGGGTATTCATTACGGCGGTATGTTCAACGAGGAAGAGGACGTATACGGAGGCATAAAAAAGGGTATCGACCTCGCGGGCGGTTCCGTGCTTACGTTCCAGGCTAAGGACGTATCACCGACGGAGGATCAGATGAATACTGTCGAAACGATTTTTGAAACGCGTCTGAATGCCGCGGGATACACCGAGGCGCGCATTTCAAAGGGCGAGGACGGTAAAATAACGGTAGAAATACCCGAGGTTACGGATACGGACGAGGCTAAAAACCTTCTCGGAAGCGTTGCGAAGCTGACATTTGTCGATGCAGACGGCAACGTGATACTTGAGGGTTCCGACATTAAGGACGCGAGCTATATGTACGGTCAGATTTCGCAGACCAGCAATTCTGAGCCGTATGTTCAGGTGCAGTTTAATGACGACGCGCGCGCTAAGTTTGCGGATGCGACAGAAAAGGCGGCGGCAGCGGGAGACGGTAAAAATTATATTGCTATTATGCTTGATGATAACACGGTTTCAAGCCCGCGGGTATCGGAGAAGATCGATTCCGATTCGTGTGTGATTTCGGGAAGCTTCACGGTCGAGGACGCGCAGATGCTTGCGAATCAGATCAAATCCGGTCAGCTCCCGTTCGAGCTCGAGGTTATTTCGACGCAGACGGTCGGAGCGGAGCTCGGAGACGACGCTTTGCAGAACAGCATTCTGGCTGCGGCGATAGGCATTCTGCTCGTTATGATTTTCATGGCTGTTATGTACAGGGTCCCCGGTCTTATCGCCGATATCGCGCTTCTTATATATGTGGGTCTTATAGGACTTGCTATGGGTCTGTTCCGCATTAACTTAAGCCTTTCCGGTATCGCGGGTATCGTGCTCTCGATTGGTATGGCGGTCGATGCGAACTGTATCATATTCGAGCGCGTAAAGGAAGAAATGCATATAGGAAAGACGATAAAGGCATCGGTAGACGCGGGCTTTAACAAGGCGTTCAGCGCTATCCTGGACGCGAACGTCACGACGATCATCACATGCGTGGTGCTTTATATTTCGGGCATAAGCACGGTTATAGGCTTTGCGACGACGCTCGGAATAGGCGTTATACTGTCGATGTTTACGGCGATTGTGATAACGCGGTTCCTGCTTAAGCAGCTCGTGGGTATCGGTATAAAGAACAGAGCGCTCATCTGCTCTCAGAAAAAGGCTGAAGGAGGTGCTCAGTAATGAAAAAATTTGAAATCACTTCAAACAGATGGAAATTTATACTTTTCCCGGCGGTAATAGTGCTCGCGGGAATTATCATGTACTTTGTGCACGGCGGCTTCAACTTCGACGTTGAGTTCATGGGCGGTTCGCGCCTTCAGGTTCAGATGCCCGACGGCACCGATAACGCGGAGGTCGAGAAGTATCTTGAGGATACGCTGGGCGTGGACGTTACCGTACAGAACGGCGAGACAGCCGACAGTATAGTTATCAAGGCGCCCCCGATCGAGGGAGAGCTTGCGGTAAAGGACCAGAACGCCGAAGATACAGCCGTCAATGAGACGGAGAATACGGAGGGAGAATCAGCCGATACGGCGGCGGAGCCCAACGAAAGTCCGGTATTCACCGCGCTTAAATCGCAGTATCAGCTTGAGGACAGCGCGCTTATCGACAATACAACCGCGTCGGCGAGCTTCGGCGAGGAGGTTCAGAGAAAGGCGCTCCTTTATACGCTGCTTGCGATTGCATGTATCCTGATTTATATCGCGATACGCTTCGAGTGGCGCTCGGCTGTTATGGCTGTGCTCGCGCTTGCGATCAATGTTCTTGTAATGCTTGCGGTTTATGCCGTTACAAATATCGCGATCAACACGACGTTTATCGCGGCGATGCTGACCGTAATAGGTTATTCGATAAACAACACCATCGTCATATTCGACAGAATAAGAGAGAATATGAAGAGCAGAAGGAAGAACGAGAATATCCCGCAGCTTGTGGACAGAAGCATCTGGGAGACTATGGGACGTACTATAAATTCGACAATCACGACGCTTATAACGATCGTGCTTATCTATATTTTGGGCGTTTCCACCATCCGGAACTTCGCGCTTCCGCTTATAGTGGGTATCGTAATCGGCGCGTATACGTCGATATTTATCGCGTCGTCCTTCTGGGCTGTATGGAGAGAGTCCGAAGCGCAGCAGCGCGCGGCGGCGGCTCAGGCGAGAAAGAACTCGAAGAAAAAATAATTTTACCGAACTTAAAAGACTGCCGTTCAACGCGGCAGTCTTTTTTGCATATGTATGTCTACATTTTGAAAATAGCCTTTACAAGTCCCCGCAGATATTTTGGCATTTTAAGCGTAACAATTTTCATATTATCACTCCCTTCCGATTACCATTTGAACAGGCAGAAATACCCGAAAATGAGCAGCATACACAGCTCCGCTATCACAATAGCCGCGGGAGGCAGGAACATACCCGCGATTATCCCGGCGCTGAACGCCAGAATCGCGAGCCCCGCAGCCTTTTCGCAGCCCTTCATACAAAAGTTAAGCATATTTTCTCACCCCGTAAATTAGGTATATAACATAATATGACGCACTGCTTGGGCAAATTGACACGGTAAGCAAAATGAAAAAATTTTTTTCGCCCGATTGCTATTTTTTATATGATGTGGTACAATAATAGGGTAGGCTTTGTCCATTATGGCGAAATATAAAAAAATTTGACTTTTTTGCAATAATTTACGGCTTTGAATTGTATTGTATATGCAGTTTGATACAAACGAGAGGAGCTGATGCGGCTTGACGCAGGAGGAAGCGGAATATTTTTCAAAGGCTTACGAAGAATACGCGGATGATTTGTATCGTATATGTCTGGTATATTTAAAACGCCGCGAGGACGCGGAGGAGGCTGTAACGGATGCCTTCATACGGCTTATGGAATATACTCCGGAATTTAAAAATGAGGCGCATAAGAAGGCGTGGCTTATTAAAACGGCGGTGAACATATGCAAAAATATGCGTAAATCCGCATGGACGCGGTACGTTGTGCAAAACGACGAGGTGCTTTCGTATATGACCACGCAGGACGAGGTCACGATTATGGACGAGGTGCTTTCTTTGCCGCCGAAATACCGTGTAATAATATATATGTATTATTATCAAGGGTATAAGGCGGGCGAGATAGCGAGGATACTCGGCATTAAGGAATCAACGGTTTTGTCGCGTATGTCGCGCGGACGTGAAAAGCTCCGGTACATATTAACGCAGGGAGGTGTTTATTATGCGAAAAGGTGAGATTAATGAAGCGTTTTCAAGGATCACCGCGGACGAGAGCCTGAAGGCGAAAATTACCGGCGCTATGGAGAACAGGGAAAACAGGCATAAAACGAAAAGGAGCCGGTATTGCGCCGCTCTTGCCGTATGCGCCGCGGTTATAGGCGTTACGACGGCGTTTGCCGCGTCGCCCGCCGGACAGGACGCCATGAAGGGAGCGGTGAGCTATATAAGCGTGATATGGATAGCCGCGCTTATATTATTTGTAATAGTTGAGGCGGCGACGTATCAGCTTGTTACGATATGGTTCGCGGTCGGGTCGCTCGGCGCGCTCGTATGCTCAATATGCGGCGCGGGCGTACCGACGCAGATTACGGTGTTTCTGATACTGTCGATAGTGTCGCTGATGTTTCTGCGGCCGGTATCAAAAAGGTATCTTAAACATAAAACGGAAAAAACAAACGTTGACAGCCTTGTTGGTATGGAGGTGCTGATAACCGGTACCGTCAATAACGTGCTCGGCACGGGAGCGGGTAAGCTCTGCGGCATGGAATGGACGGTAAGAAGCGCGGACGGCACGGAAATAAAAGAAGGGGAAACGGCGGTTGTTGAAAAAATTGAAGGAGTAAAGCTTATAGTAAAGCGAAAGGAGAATTAAACATGTGGTATATTGTAATCATTATTGCGCTGATACTTGTCGTATTGATCGCGAATATCAAAATCGTGCCGCAGGCGCATGCGTACATCATCGAGCGCTTCGGAGGCTATCATCAGACGTGGGGAGTGGGACTGCATTTTAAGGTGCCGTTTGTGGACAGAATAGCGAGCAAGGTGAGCTTAAAGGAGCATGTCGTGGATTTCCCGCCGCAGCCGGTTATTACCGAGGATAACGTAACGATGCAGATAGACACGGTAGTGTATTATCAGATTACCGACCCAAAGCTGTACACGTATGGAGTGGAAAGACCTATGATGGCGATTGAAAATCTTACAGCCACGACCCTGCGTAATATCATAGGCGATCTGGAGCTTGACGAGACGCTTACCTCGCGCGATACCGTAAATACAAAAATGCGCGCTATCCTTGACGAGGCGACTGACCCGTGGGGAATTAAAATCAACCGCGTGGAGCTGAAGAACATAATGCCACCCAAGGAAATTCAGGACGCGATGGAGCGCCAGATGAAGGCGGAAAGAGAACGCCGCGAGAGTATTTTAAGAGCCGAGGGCGAGAAGAAGTCGGCAATACTTTTAGCTGAGGGAGAAAAGGAATCGGCTATCCTGCGCGCCGAGGCGAAAAAGCAGGCGGCGATCCGCGAGGCGGAAGGCGAGGCGGAGGCGATTATCCAGGTCAAGACCGCGATTGCCGAGGGTATAAAGCGCATTAACGAGGCTAAGCCGACAGAGGAATATCTGAGGATAAAGGCGCTTGAAAGCTTTGAAGCGGCGGCGAACGGAAAATCCACCAAGATTATAATCCCGTCGGAAATACAGGGCATGGCGGGGCTTGTAACAGCCGCCAAGGAGCTCTGGAAGGACGATAACGCGAAGCAGTAATAATAAAAAAACCGGTCAAACCGGTTTTTTTATTTGAGTAATTTCGGAATTATAAATCCGCGCCCCTATACTGCGAGCTGCCGAAGCCGAGGATAAGAATAAATATCGGCCACAGGAAAATCAGTCCGAGCGTGAAGCCTACGCCATGTCCGAAGGATTTGGAAATCTTATGATAGGACATAATCGTAAATACCATAAACGCGATTGTCAGCACGAACGCTATAATGGTTAATACTATGTTGGGGTCGGGCGTTTGTACAAGCTCGGCAAATACCGTCGTAACGATTGTAAGAACAAACCATACCCAGAACATAGGTACATTCCAGGTCGCTTTATAAAGCGTGTACTGACTATATACCGGAATGATGCTCTTCCAGCCCGGCTCACCGGCTTTTTTAAATATCTTCCAGTATGCTATAATCTGAAGAACCCAGAGAACCAGCGTTATTGCAGCAACTGCTCCCAAAGTAGCCCCCAGTATTCCGCCGACCATTATGTTGGTTGCAGCCTCTTCAGATATAGGTGCTATTGTTTCCATGTTTGAAACCTCCTTAAAATAATAAGTATTTAATTTTTGCAGTGTGAAAAATCCACACCACAAAAGCATTATAACATATTTTTCCTGAAAATACAAATTTCATTTGTGTGACAATATGCCTTATTTATGTATTATTTGTGTAATAATTATCTCACATAGCCGTATCCCCGGACGCAGTTGCGCCGGAATTTTCGGGCGGCAGCAGCTCGGCTCCGGTCCAACGGATCACCTTTATGCGGAGTCCGCTCATTGACGCGGGATCAAATTCATCAGGCGCGGCATGGCACTGTACGGCGGTAAGGACGCCGTTTGCGTCATAGCCGGCATATATGTATAGACCGGCGTTTTCTGCGGCGTTTTCCTCATATGCCTCGAACGCCGGCAGCGCCCTGCCGTCAAAGTCGAACAGGGTTGTGTTTTCGACAACGTTAACGTCTGCCGTATCGCTGCCGTTTCCATCGTAGTAGTGCGCCCAGCCGGTCATGTTTTTGCCGCTTTCGTCCTCAACGTGTATGTACATCGGGTCCCAGTAAAGGCTGCCGATAATTGAACCCGACGCTTTGAATTTTGTCAGGAGCTCGGATATGAATCCCTTTTGCCCTTCGGGAGATGAAT
This sequence comes from uncultured Clostridia bacterium, assembly GCA_947626135.1. Lineage (GTDB taxonomy): Bacteria > Bacillota > Clostridia > UBA1381 > UBA1381 > 12844. The sequence continues at coordinate 1,360 of CANQQZ010000006.1, read as the reverse complement.
CGTACACACCCTTGTAAACGGGCTCGTCCTCGTGAAGCTGACCGTTATAGCCATCCTTGCGCGCGGGCGCCCATTCGTAGCCGCTTTCCATTACGACGATCGGTTTGCCGTATTCGGTTTGCAGAGCGTCGGCAAACGATACACAATCGTCTATAGTTGCTGCGCTCCACGCGGGATAGTAGGAAATGCCGGTAACGTCCCATTTCCCTCCGGCGCTCTTGAAATCGCTGAACCACCAGAACGCGCCGCCCTTTCTGTCGTCGGGATTTGACGCGTAGCTGCCGGTCATGTCCTCCAAATGAATGATCACCTTTGTATCGGGCGATACTGCCTTCGCCGCGTCATAGCCTGCGTTGATGAAGGCGGCGATCGCGTCCCAGTTCTTTTTGCCCTCCGGGCGGCTGTCTGTCGCGTCGGCGGCGGAGGTGTCGTAGGAGTAGCCGTAGGGGTAGAGTATGCCGCCGGAAATTTCGTTGCCGAGAGATATATATTCCGGATACACGCCTTCGTCCGCAAGCTTTGTCATAATGCCGGCGACGTAATCCGAGACGCATTGCGTGAGGATCTCCACGCTTTCATCATATGATTTCCCTTCTGTTTTTTCCTGCCAGTCGATTGGTATGTACTGCTGATGGTTATTTGACCAGTAGTCGGAAAGATTAAACGTGAATTGTATTTGCATACCCGCGTCATGTGCGTATTTTGCGAGCTTTAAGCAATCGTCCTCGTCCTCAAAGCCCGCGGGAAGATGATAACGGGATACTCCGTCACTCATAAGCTCGCCCGGCTCCCCGGGATTGTTTGTTAATCGTATGCGCGCGAAATTCATTCCGCGTGACGCGAGGTAATCAACTGTGCGCCGCACCTTTGTTTCTATGCTGTCATCCTTATTATATAGGGTGCTTCCATCCGGATTTCTGTAAATCCCTCCGTTGGAAATTACATAATATAAAGCGGAAATGTCGCCGCCCTGTAAAAATTCCCCCGCCGATTCATCCGCGTATGCCGATGCTCCGCATACGCATCCTGCCGATATCGCGAGGGCGGTGATAATTGATACTGCTTTGTTCATAACGGGTATCCTCCTTGATTTGTTATATAAATTATAGCATATTATTTGGGCATAATAAAGACTTTTTTGGGATTTTCGGGTATATATTTTAGGCAAAGTGCGTAAAATAATTTTTTTTAAAAATTTTCGAAAAAAATACTTGACAATAGGGAAAGAGTGTGGTAATATATTAAAGCTGTCGCCGGAAACCCCGGATGCGTTTAACGACAGCGATTGTACATTGAAAGATAAATAGTGCAGGTCTAGCATTTCGTTTACGAAATGCGATCATACCCGAGAATCAGCCGA
>CANQQZ010000005.1 GCA_947626135.1 uncultured Clostridia bacterium | reverse complement strand
CGCAGCGTTATGTTTCAATGTTCTCTCAGTTGTCAAAATCTTTGATTTTGGTTACAACGTGAGGTTATTATAACATAACTGCAAGGCGGCATTGTCGCCGCAGCGTTATGTTTCAATGTTCTCTCAGTTGTCAAAATCTTTGATTTTGGTTACAACGTGAGGTTATTATAACATATATTACCCCATATTTCAAATTATTTTTTTCGCTCAATGCCGCCGCGCGGGCAGAATTTTCCCGCGCCCCCGCCGATATATTCCGCCGCTTGATCCTCAGCCTTCTTCGTCAAAACGAATATGACAGAAAAAAACGACCGTAAGGTCGTTTTTTTAAATTATGTCCACCGAAACTTTTTTGTTCTCGCGGTTCGCGGCAGCCTTTACAACGGTGCGTATTGCTTTCGCGATACGTCCCTGCTTGCCTATTACCTTACCCATATCGGATTCCGCGACACGAAGCTGCAAAGTAATCAGTCCGTCATTGTCGATTTCGGTTACACTAACCTGTTCGGGATAATCGACAAGAGATTTGGCGATTATTTCCAAAACGTCTTTCATCAGCGTGTCCCTCCGTTATTAGAGAATATTTGATTTCTTTAAGAGAGCCCTTACAGTATCTGTCGGCTGAGCGCCGTTTCCGAGCCACTTTTTAGCGGCTTCCGCGTCGATATTGACCTCCGCCGGATCCGTGAGCGGGTTATATGTGCCGATTTCCTCGATAAATCTTCCGTTTCTGGGATATCTTGAATCAGCCACAACAACTCTATAAAAAGGAGCCTTCTTAGCGCCCATTCTTCTTAATCTGATTTTTACCGCCATTGCAATATTCACCTCCTGATAATATTTAATTTATATAAAGTATAGTGATATACCTTATCTGCCGAATTTTCTCATGCGCTTTAACAGCCTCGCCTGCTTTCCGCCGGAAAACTGCTTCATCATTTTCTGCATTTCGTTAAACTGTCTTAAAAGCTGATTAACGTCCTGCACCTTTGTGCCGCTGCCCTTGGCGATCCTGACCTTGCGGCTCGCTCCTATAATTTTCGGATTCCGCCGCTCCTTCATCGTCATCGACTGAATAATTGCCTCCGTGTGCCTGAGCTTCTTTTCGTTTTCCTCGCTGTCTATATTTTCAAGCATTTTCGCGTCCACGCCCGGCATCATACCCAAAATCGAAGATATCGGTCCCATCCTGCGTATCTGCTTAAACTGCCGGAGGAAATCGTCAAGGTCAAACTGCTGTTTCCTGAGCTTCGCCTCCAGTTCGGCAGCATGCTTTTCGTCTATCGCCTCCTGCGCTTTGTCGATAAGCGTGAGCACATCGCCCATACCCAGAATTCTCGAAGCCATACGGTCGGGATAAAACGGCTCCAGATCTCCCAATTTTTCTCCCACCGATGAATATTTTATGGGCTTTCCCGTCACCTGCTTAACCGAAAGCGCGGCTCCGCCGCGGGTATCGCCGTCAAGCTTCGACAGTATGACGCCCGTTATATCCAATTCCTTATTGAACGCCTCAGCAACATTGACCGCATCCTGACCTGTCATCGCGTCAACCACGAGCAGCGTTTCCGTTACGGGAACCGTTCCTCTTATATTCGCGAGCTCCGTCATAAGATCGTAATCAATATGCAGACGTCCCGCCGTATCAAGTATTACGGGATCGTTTCCGTGCTGTACGGCGTGCGCGTAAGCGGCGCGGGCGATTTCAACCGGACGGACGTCCGTACCCATTGAAAATACCGGCGTATTTATCTGCGCGCCGAGTACCTCAAGCTGCTTTATCGCCGCGGGACGGTACACATCGCATGCAACAAGCAGCGGACGCTTGTTCATCGTTTTTGTGAGATTCAGCGCAAGCTTCGCCGAGGCGGTCGTCTTTCCCGCTCCCTGAAGTCCGCACATCATTATTACCGTCGGCGGGTCCTGCGAGAACCGCAGCGGCTCAACCTCCCCGCCTATCATTTGGGTAAGCTCGTCGTTAACTACCTTAACGAGCTGCTGCGCCGGCGTCAGAGATTCAAGTATTTCCTCTCCCAGCGCCTTTTCGGAAACGACATTAACAAAGTCCTTTACGACCTTGAAATTTACGTCCGCCTCCAGCAGCGCGAGCTTTATTTCCCGCATTGCTTCCTTTATATCCTTTTCGGTAAGCTTTCCTTTGCCGCGAAGCTTCTTAAAAACTCCCTGAAGCTTGTCGCCCAAGCTTTCAAACGCCATAACCGCACCTCTTTGTCTTATAATTTATCCGATAAACGCTCCGATATCTCTTTTATTTTCTCTATTTTTCCGCGTTCCGAGCCCGATACGTCCAAAGTGTCTATTATCCCGTTCAGTTCCTCCACGCTCTTTATAACCTCCGTAAAGCGCTCCGCAAGCCCGAGCTTTTCCTCAAGCTCCAAAAGCTGCTTTTCGCCGCGCTTTATCGCGTCGCGGACGCCCTGACGGCTTATAAGCGCATCCTCCGCGATTTCCGACAGCGACAAATCGCCGTTGTAATACATGTCAAGCGCGTCGAACTGCTTTTTTGTGAGCAGCTTTCCGTAGAAATCCATCAGTATGCTTATGCTTAAATCCTTATTCATAAATACCACCTGTAAAGGCTTTTTACTTTACAGGTGGTATTGTACACTATTATACTCTGTTTGTCAAACATTATTTTTACTTTTTATATACAAATTTATTCAGCATCGGCGTCCATATTTTGTATAAGTTCACAAAATTCGCCGTAGTCAAACAGCCTGTTCAGGACGCTCAAAAGCATATTTGTCGAAATTTTATACGGCAGCCCCAGGCTTTCCGCAAGCCTTATGCGGCGAGCTCTGCTGTTTTCGCCGCCGGAAAGTCCGGCTGAATACATATCCGCCTTGGTTATGACGCGGCCGGATACATTTTTCTCGTCACGCCTGCCGTCAACGGTGCATCCCGCTTTTTTCAGCGCGTCGATTATAATATTCTCGCTCACGCCCTCCACGCCCAGTATTCCCTCCTTGCCTGGCACGCGCTTGCGCCGCTCCTTTCCATCTATGGCAGGTATATACGCGTGCTTTACCATATTCTCCGGCAGCAGCTGCTTTACAAAATTGCGTATCATAAATCCAGCCGAATCGGAGTCGGTCAGAATGACTATCCCCGTGCGTCTGCCAAGCTCCTTTATCGTTTGCTGCATCGCATCGTTTTTAAACACGGTAAAGCCGTTTGTGACAAAAATCACGCCTTCGATAAAACGCGATAATTTTATCTTGTCGTAAAGCCCCTCCACGATTATCGTTTCCCGTATCTTGTACATAAATCACACCTCAAACTATATTATACAACAAGGTATTGAAATTTGCAAATAAATATTGTATAATGTTTATGCTGCGCCGCAAAGCTGAAATTAATCACCGTTTCGGCGCTTGCGGAGCAATATTGATTTTTAGGAGGATAAAGGAATGATAAAAGTCGCGAAGGTTTTTGCGGCTGCGGTTATTTTTTGCGCGGCTGCATTCGGCACGTCTGCGTATGCGCAGGCGCCGGATCTGAAATTTGAAAAAACCGAGGGCAAATACATCTACTGCAACAATCACGAATTTATACGCCGCTCGGAGCTCGCGGACACATCCAACCCAAAGCCGAAATTTATAATGAGCAACGAAGGGCTTTCACCCGACAAATATTCCATGTTCGTGTCACACGTCAATCATACGGAGCTTCGTGATGACAGCGATACAATGATTGACGGCGGCTTTGATATTGAAGTTGACGTATTGTTCCGCGCCCGCGAGGACACTGTTGTTGATTTTGAAGCCGCCGGCTTCGAGGTCCCCAAAAACGGGCAGTACTGGTATAAGGGAGTGTCGTACACCTATGAGGACGTATGGGGATGCATGAACTGCTGGTCAACATATCTTAACATGCCAATACGGCAGCTCGACTCCGGGAAAACATATGAGCCGTCGGAATTTAAGCCTACGACGGTGGAAATCAAAAAGGGCGATATCTTCTGGCTTTCGGAAATCCTGCCCGATTACGCGGTGGTTCCGCTCTGGCGCCCCATGAACCTGATGGCGGATTTTGAGATTATTTCCGGCGAATGCGACGTGAACGTAGCGGCGTTTAAGGCTACCGGAACGCTCGGAGACAGAGGCAATTTCATCGAAACCGCCGATTTCGGCGATTTTGACCTCGATCACCAGTATAAGGGCGTCGCAGATTCCCGCAACGAGGTAAACGCGTATCTCGACTATGAAATCACAAATGACACCCGGAGCGGTTCTTCGCTCCCCGTAACGATTTACAATCAGCTTGAACCCGAGGGCAAAGAGGTTACGCAGTGGTACACACACTTAAATTCACGCGCGGACCCGTGGTCAGGAAACATCTCCGCCGAATCCGATATGCTTGAATTTAACTATTATGACCCGTCAAAGCTGAAATACTACGGCAAGAATATACCTGAGGAGGAACGCGAGGACGTATGGCACTTCGACACGCACCATCGCGATACCGCCGAATACGCGGAGGAATACGGCTCAAAACGCGCCGACTATATCCCAAACCGTCCTCTTACGGAGGACGACGGCACGGATTACGCGTGCAATCTCGGAAATTACGGCGTTAAGGTTAATTATAACATTAATATAACAAACAGCGGAGATTTGACCCGCTATTTCTGCTACAGGCTCGCCACCTCGTCCAATAACGTTGTATATGTCCGAGGTGAAAACGGTGAACTGATTGACGGATATGCCATATGCAAAGGTAAAGAGGACTCGAGGGTCGCGGATTATATGGCAAGCATACCTCTTCCCGCACACGGGACAACATCATTCACGCTGACGGTAATACTGACGACCAATTATGCCGGCGGCATGCAGAATGAATTTATTATAAACGACACTCCCACTCCGGCGCTCGTTTATGATAATCCCGTTCAGGAAATCACAAAAAGCGAGGGATTTACGGGGAAGGAATACTACAAATGGATAAATGACAGAATTTGCCTTTCGTCCGATGATATAAACGATAAAAGCTTTCACCTGCTGAATATGCCCGACGAGCTTCGCTATGAGATAGCCGGAAGCTATAATGAATACAAGCTTTACCGTACTGCGGACGGATACGTGCTGCGCGCAGCCGTATACGACGGAATCCCGTACTATTCCGTGCAGGAATTTTATAAGACCGTATATTTCTTCGACGAGAATTTAAATTACGTTTCGTCGTATAAATTCCGCAATTACCCTAAGGCTTACGCCAACGCGAACGGCATACACTACTTCTACGCCGGCGCTCCCATGTATTCCGCGGACGGTCAGACATGGGAATATGTCCCCGATTCGGTTATGCCGTGCTGGAATTACGGCAGGCTTTCGGCGAAGGCGGTGAACGGGCAAATATGCCTGTCCTCGGACGGAATACACTTTGACCCCGCGGATTATCAGGGCTTTAACGGCGATTATATAGACTCGGTAGGCGATTACTACTATTACGCAAACGGCAGAACGCTGTGGTATTCCGCCAACGGCGTATATTGGGCAAAATACAACAATGACGAAAAAATCAACAAGCTTGATTATTCACGAGGCAATATTATCATAAACGGCTCGCACGAACTCACACCGGAGGACACGGACGGAATTATTATTAAAGCCGACGGAAAATACCTCGGCTTCGACTCGCGCCCATATATCGTAAACGGCTGCGCCTGCGCTCCGATCCGCTTCCTGTGCGAATCGCTCGGCGCGGATGTTGACTGGTCGCAGGGAGTGATCAGCGTGAGCAAAAACGGCGCAATCATAACGCTGACGGAGGGCAGTGCCGATGTTATCCTCAACGGCAGCCCGGATACGCTTGCTGTTCCCGTTGCAAACAACAACGGGATCTCGTGCGCTCCCGTCCGTTATATAGCCGAGGCTCTCGGATATACGGTAAATTATTCCAACGGAATTGTCACGGTGGAATAAGCATATCCGCGGCGGCATACGGCGCTCATCCGGCGCCCGGACGCCGGCACAATATAAGCCGGAAGCAGCAGGCGCCGCCTGTCCTTTGCAAAAAGGCGCGGCGCCAGCCGAAAAAGGGATAACGCCTTACGGCGTTATCCCTTTTTCGATTGTTCACCCTTCGGCTGCCAGTTCTTTCTGCCGTCCGACCGCAATCAGCCGGCTTCATCCGGCTTTCACCGGCACGGGCATTCTCTTTTGTGAGATCTTAGCTTTTAGGAAGTAATAGGGTTATCCGCAAAAGCGGATATTGAGCTTATTTATCAGCCGTCCACGGATTCGATTATAGCATACTTGCCGTCCTTGCGTTTGTATACTACATTCATTTCCTCCGTTTCGACATTCTTGAAAACGAAGAAGTTGTGACCGAGCAGGTTCATCTGCAAAATCGCTTCCTCCTCGTGCATAGGCTTTACGGTAAAGCGCTTTCTTTTGGCAATCTCAAACTCTCCCGCGTCCTCGCCCTCGGTATAGCTCGCGCCGCTGATAAGCTTTGAATCAAGAGTGGCGTCGCGTTTGATTTTCTTTGAAAGACGCGTCTTGTTCTTTCTTATCTGGCGCTCGATTACATCCACAATCTTATCTATGGCGGTCAGGATATCCTCATCCGCTTCCTCCGCGCGGTATATCATTCCGCTCGCAAAGATAGAAGCCTCTATATATTCCTCATCCTTAATCGTGCCTATAACCACGCGCGCGTCAGACTCCTCCTTGAAGAATTTATCGAGCTTGCCGAGCTTCTTTTCGACGTATTCCTTTACGCGCTGCTCCGTAAGTCCCTTTTCCTTGAGGTTTATCTTTCTGGTAACGATTGTAAATTTCATTGGTCATCACTCCTATCGGTTTAAGTAACACAGCATAAAATATACTATGTTATTTAATATATACCGCATTTTAATAAATTTAAACATTTTTTGTCAGGACGCGCAAATTTTATGTTTTTTTTATTTTTTGCTTGCAAATAAGTACAAGATATAGTAAAATATTCTGAGAATTATTTTTATGATGAGGTGTAATAATGTTTGCTATTCTTTTTGTCCTTGCGTCATGCCTGCTGCTATGCTACGCGGCATGGCAGTACAGCTTGGCTCCCGGTTTTAAAAAAGGTAAAAAGGCAGATTCCGGATATTCTGCGATTTTGATCCTTCTCGCCGCCGGACTTATACTCCGTATAATATGCGCGTGTGTTTACAAGGGGCACGAAACGGATATGACAAGCTTTACCTACTGGGCGCGCAAGGCGTTCGAGGACGGTGTGGGAAGCATATATTCCGATTCGGGATTTGATTATCCGCCGATCTATATGTATATACTTTACGTCGTCGGCGCCGTGCGTCATTTATTCTCGCTTGAAGGGACCGGATTTTATCTTGCGGTTAAGCTCCCGGCGATACTCGCCGATTTGGCGGCGGGCTTTCTTGTTTACAAGATATCGTCAAAAAAACTGCCGTCCGCCGTATCTCTTACCCTCGCGGCGTTGTATATATTCAATCCCGCAACGATAACGGACAGCTCTCTTTGGGGACAGGTGGACGCCGTTTACACGCTTCTGCTGGCGGTTATGATATGGCTCATATCGGAAAAGAAGCTTGAGCTTTCATACTTCGTTTATGCCGCATGCATTCTGACAAAGCATCAGGCGGCGTATTACGTGCCGTTTATCTTTTTCGGGTTAATAGAAAACTATGTATATCCCGAATTTAACCTCAAGAAGCTTCTTCGCTCCGTGGGCATAGGCTTATGCGCGATTGCCTCTATGTTTATAGTGTCGATACCGTTCCATATCAACCTGGTTATATCGCAGTACACGAACGCCCTCGGTGCTTATTCGTACTACACCGTGAACGCCTTCAATTTATGGGGGATGCTGGGCAAAAACTGGCATCAGCTGACTACGTTCGGCACGGTAATTGGATATGTCTTTTCCGCGTTTACCGTGGCGGCGGCGGCATTGGTATACTTTAAGAGCAAAAATAAATCAAGATATTTCTTCGCCGCAGCGATCCTTGCATTCTTCTCATTTATGCTCTCGCCTCAGATGCATGAACGATACGGCTTCCCCGTTATGCTGTTCCTGCTGCTGGCAGTTATAGAATCGAGAAACATACACAACTTCCTTTTGTATGTTTTCGTATCGCTGACGCAGTTTTACAATACGGCGTGGATATTGTTTATATACGAGAAGGATATCAACAAATACGCTTTTGTGCCATCTGTCAAGGTTGCTTCGGCAATCAGCTTTCTGGTTTTTCTGTACATGCTTTACATTACATGGAGGCTGTATGCAAAGAACGGCATGGACGCTGTTATGATAACTCCATCCTCCGAAAAGGCGGTACCCGCGGGCAAAAAATCCGTCCGCGCCCGCTCGTCAAAGGGCGCGGCAAAGCCCGCCCGCGATCAGAGCTTTTCATTCAGGCGCACCGAGCATTCCGCGGGCGTCACGCGCAGGGATCTGGCTGTAATTGCAGTCATAATGGCTGTTTATTCCTGCTTTGCGCTTTATGACCTCGGCGATATGCACGTGCCGGAAACAAACGCTGTTCTTACGCGCAGCGCAGTAAGCCTTAATTTCGATTCTCAGCAGCAGATCACAAATATGCGCATATTTATAGGCGATGTTCCCGTAACGGCGGAGAATCCCATGCTTCTTTCATTCAGGGACAGCGAATCGCAGGAGGAGCGCACCCGCGTTATATCCTCGGCTCCCGCAATGCAATGGCTGGAGCTTGGCGATATTAACGAAAACGCTCAGTATATCACGCTTTCCACTGCCGGAGAAGGTCTTAATATAAGTGAAGTAAGCGTATATAACGGCGCGGAGCCGTTAACATTTTCAAATGCCGGAGAGGAGATGGCGTCCGTTCTGGTTGACGAACCGGATATGCCGTCGCCCGAAACAGGCGTTTCTCTCTACGCGCCGATTTGTATTAATATGAGCGCCGACACTCAGATCGGAAAGCTCAAATTCTATAACGGTCCGCGCGAGTTTAACAATCCCGGCAGACGTTTGAGAGTAACAGCCTTTGACAGCTCCGGCAGCATAACATATTCCCAGAGCTATTCCGACGGCAGCGTGTTCGCATGGGCGATAAGGGATATAAACGCAACGGCAGACAAAGTGGTTTTGTCCACGTCCGCGGACGAGCTGTACCTTAACGAGATCCAGCTTATCGACAGCTCAAATAATCCGATCGTTCCCGCCTCCGTGACCGGCAGCGGCGCGGATCTGCTGTTCGATGAGCAGGAGCTCGTTCCGGAGCGTCAAACGTTCAGGAACAGCACATACTTCGATGAAATATATCACGCGCGCACAGCATATGAGTTTATCCATCATATGCCGGTCTACGAGTGGACGCATCCGCCTCTGGGCAAAGTATTTATTTCAATCGGAATAATGCTGTTCGGAATGAATCCGTTCGGCTGGCGTATCGTCGGAACAATATTTGGTATATTTATGATACCAATTATATATATATTCGCGAAAAAGCTGTTAAAGAAGCAGTGGCTTGCGGTTATAACATGCCTGCTGTTTACCTTTGATTTTATGCACTTCGCGCAGACGAGAATATCGACAATAGACGTGTATGTAACATTCTTTATAATGCTTATGTACCTGTTTATGTTCAAATATTATACCATGTCATTTTATGACACGCCCTTAAAAAAGACGCTCATCCCGCTCGCCCTGTGCGGAACGGCTATGGGACTGGGCATAGCGTGCAAATGGACCGGCATATACGCCGCGGCGGGACTTGCCATAATCTTCTTCTACACGCTGTTCCTGCGCTGGCGCGAATACACATTCGCTCTTAAGACCCCCTCCGGGGAAACGGACGGAATACAGCATAAGGACGTTATAGAAAGCTTTTCTCATAATACCGCCGTAACAATAGGCTGGTGCGTTATATTCTTCATAATAGTTCCGGCGATTATTTACGGCTTGTCCTATATTCCTTACCTGCTTGTACCCGATTCGCACGGGCTGAAAACGATACTGGACAATCAGCGCTCTATGCTCACATACCACGGAAGCACTGTACTGGGCTCGACGCATCCGTATTCATCCAGATGGTACGAGTGGATTATAATGAAACGACCGATATGGTACTATTCCGGCACTGTTTCGGACGGCGTTAAGGAGGGCATCAGCGCGTTCGGAAATCCGCTTGTCTGGTGGCTCGGCATTCCGGCTTTCTTCTGGCTTATATACAACGCCATCGTAAAGAAGGATAAAACATGCGTGTTCCTTCTTATAGGGTATCTCGCTCAGCTTGTACCGTGGATCCCCATAGAACGCGTTACCTTCATATACCATTACTTCCCCTGTGTGCCGTTTATCACGCTTATGCTCGGATACTCCATTAAGCTGATATACGATGACGCGAAAAGCAAAAAACCTGTATTATACGGCGCATTCATATACGCGGGACTGGTAATAGTATTGTTCCTTATGTTTTACCCTGTGCTGTCCGGTCAGCCGTGCTCGACATGGTACGCGCAGCATTTCCTGAAATGGTTTGACAGCTGGGTACTGCTGTAAGGAGGCGCGGGAAATGAGAACTATCAATTCAGAGGAAATCGTCGATGCTGTGGCAAAAATGTGCGTTTCGGCAAACTGCCATATAAATGACGACATAAGAGATGCGCTGATTTCAAGCCGTGAAACGGAAAAATCCGCCGTATCCGGCGTAGTTTTGGACAGCCTGATAAAAAACGCCGAAATTGCGGACAGAAAAGAGCTCCCCATATGCCAGGACACAGGCATGGCTGTATTCTTTGTCGAGGTCGGGCAGAATGTCATTATCGAAGGCGATACGCTTACCGAGGCTATCAATAAGGGAGTCTCCAGAGGCTATACCGAGGGTTATCTGCGGAAATCAGTTGTGGCGGATCCTCTTAACCGCGTCAATACGAACGACAACACGCCGGCGGTTATTTACTATGATTTTGTAAAAGGCGAAAATGTTAAAATAACCTTCGCGCCTAAGGGATTCGGAAGCGAAAACAAGAGCGCTCTGAAAATGCTGAATCCGTCCGACGGGTTGAACGGCGTAATGGATTTCGTAATCGAAACGGTACGCAAAGCCGGAGCGAATCCGTGCCCTCCCATGATTGTGGGAGTGGGAATAGGCGGCACAATGGATAAAGCCGCGCAGCTCGCCAAAAAGGCGCTCTCAAGGAGCATTACGGTCTCAAATAAGGACCCGTTTTACGCGGAGCTTGAAAAAAAACTGCTCAGCAGGATAAACCTTCTGGGAATCGGTCCGCAGGGTATGGGCGGCACCACAACGGCGCTCGGTTTAAATATCGAGGTCTTCCCCACTCATATCGCCGGTTTGCCTGTCGCCGTTAACATAGGCTGCCACGCGACAAGACATTCGTCGGCTGTAATATAAGCCGGCAGTCCGGCGTCATAAAATACGCAAACGCGCAAATCCGTATCGGACAGCGTTTTCGTTCGGTTCGCCTGCAAATAAAAACAATGCGTTTCAAAGCGCTCCGCTTTATAGGAACGCGGATAATAAACGGAGGGATTCATATGTATACAAACGATGGACAGCTATGGATTGCTACGGGCGAATCGCCCATTATGTTCAACGCGAAAATGGCAAACCGCCACGGGCTTATTGCCGGCGCAACGGGAACCGGTAAAACGATCAGTCTGAAGGTTCTGGCTGAAACGTTCAGTACGGCAGGGGTCCCGGTGTTCATGGTCGATATAAAGGGCGACGTGTGCGGAATAGCAAAGCAGGGAGAGGAAAATAAGCACGTTACGTCACAGCTTGAAAAATGCGGCGTAACATGCGAGTTCCCGTACAAAAGCTACCCGACGATGTTCTGGGACGTTTACGGCGAAAAGGGTATCCCCGTGCGTACAACCGTATCACATATGGGACCCACTCTTTTATCAAGGCTTCTTGGCTTGAATCCGACGCAGGAGGGCGTTTTGGAAATCACCTTCCGCGCGGCGGACGACGCTCAGCTTCTGCTGATCGATTTGAAGGATCTGCGGTCCATGCTTACATATGTATCGGACAACGCCAAAGAGCTTCAGGTAAAATACGGAAACGTATCATCGCAGAGCGTCGGCGCGATTTCACGCGCGCTTCTCTCTCTCGAAAACGCCGGAGGCGATATATTCTTCGGCGAGCCGGAGCTCGATATAAAGGACTGGATACGCACCACCGCGTCAAGCGCGGGTATCATAAATGTGCTCGACTGCGTTAAACTCGCCAACCAGCCGCTTCTCTATTCGACTTTTCTTCTGTGGCTACTTACGGATCTTTATGAGATGCTGCCCGAGGTCGGCGATCTTGATAAGCCGCGCATGATATTCTTCTTCGACGAGGCGCATATGCTCTTTAACGACGCGCCCAAAGCGCTTATAGAAAAAATCGAGCAGGTTGTACGGCTCATCCGCTCCAAGGGCGTCGGAATATATTTCATCACGCAGAATCCCGCGGATATCCCCGAGAGCGTTCTCGCTCAGCTCGGCAATCGTATACAGCACGCGCTCCGCGCGTTTACACCGTCGGAGCAAAAAGCCGTTAAAGCCGCGGCGCAGTCGTTCAGACCGAATCCCGCCTTTGATACCGAGGAGGCTATTTCCGTGCTCGGCACAGGAGAGGCGCTTGTTTCCTTCCTCGATTCCGACGGAGCCCCGTCAATAGTTCAGCGCGCCTTTATCCTTCCGCCTCAGAGCTATATGGGTCCCTGCGGGGATGATCTGCGCAGCAGCATTATAAACGGCTCCGACTTATACCTCAAATACAAGGATGCGGTCGATAACCGCTCGGCATATGAGGAAATCGAAGAGGAGCGCGCCGAAAAAGAAAAGGAAGAGGCAGAAGCGGAAGCGGAAAAGGAGCGCATCAAGGCTGAAAAGGAAGCGGAAAAGGAGCGTATAGCGCAGGAAAAAGAGGAAGCGCGCAAAAAACGCGAGGAGGATCGCGAACGCCGCGAAAAGGAACGCGAGGACGAGCGCAGGGAGCGCGAGTTCAAAAAGAAGTTCGCTATGGTAAACAAGGCGGCGTCAAGCGCCGCGTCTCAGATAGGGCGCGAAGTCGGACGCAAGGTTCTGCGCGGTATCCTTGGAAATCTTAAATGGTAATTGACAAATATTTGTCAATTAGGTATAATGGAGATATAACAAAAACAGGAGGGCTGTAATTATGGAAATAACAAACGATATCAAATATATCGGAGTAAATGATCATGATGTTGATTTATTTGAGGGACAGTATGTTGTTCCGAACGGTATGGCATACAATTCCTATGCTGTCCTTGATGAAAAGGTCGCTATTTTCGACACAGTTGACGCGCGGTTCACGCACGAATGGTTCGACAATATCGAAAACGCGCTCGGTCAGCGCAATCCCGACTATCTCATCGTTCAGCATATGGAGCCCGATCACAGCGCAAACGTGGCGTATTTTATGGACGTGTTCCCCAACGCGACAATCGTTTCAAGCGCGAAGGCCTTTACGATGATGAAGCAGTTTTTTGGCAGGGAATTTGAGGACAGGCGCATTGTAGTCGGCGACGGAGATACGTTCACCACAGGCAGACATACGTTTACGTTTGTTGCCGCGCCGATGGTCCATTGGCCGGAGGTTCTGGTAACATATGACAGCACCGATAAGGTGCTCTTCTCCGCCGACGGATTCGGCAAGTTCGGCGCGCTCGACGTTGACGAGGACTGGGCATGCGAGGCAAGACGCTATTATATCGGTATCGTCGGAAAATACGGCGCGCAGGTGCAGAATCTGCTGAAAAAAGCAGCCGGTCTCGATATAGAAATCATATGCCCGCTTCACGGACCCGTTCTTAAATCCAACCTCGGCTATTACATCGGTCTGTATGACACATGGTCGTCATACGGCGTTGAAACTGACGGAGTTATGATAGCCTACACATCCGTTTACGGACATACAAAAAAGGCTGCCGAGCTGCTGGCTGATAAGCTTACGGAAAAGGGCTGCCCGAAGGTGGTCGTAAACGATCTGGCTCGCTGCGATATGGCTGAAGCTGTAGAGGACGCGTTCCGCTACGGGAAAATCGTGCTCGCGACAACAACCTACAACGCGGATATCTTCCCGTTTATGCGCGAATTTATAAACCATCTTACGGAACGCAATTTCCGCAACCGCACGGTCGCGCTTATGGAAAACGGAACATGGGCGCCGCTTGCCGCAAAGACAATGAAAAAAATGCTCGAGGGATGCAAAAATCTCACCTATACCGATACCTCGGTGCAAATAAAGTCCGCGTTAAACGACGAGAGTCTTGCTCAGATCGACGCGCTCGCAGAAGAATTGTGCCGCGAATATATAGCGCAGTGCAATGAAACCGCGGATAAAAATGATTTGACCGCCTTATTTAAAATCGGGTACGGTCTGTATGTGGTAACGTCAAACGACGGAAAGAAGGATAACGGTTTAATAGTCAATACCGTTACGCAGGTGACGGACTCGCCTAACCGCATTGCCGTTACAATTAACAAGGCGAATTATTCGCATCATATTATAAAGCAGACGGGAATTATGAATGTCAACTGTCTGTCGACCGACGCGCCGTTTAAGGTATTCCGGAATTTCGGCTTCCAGAGCGGCAGAACGGTTGACAAATTCAAGGACTGCGAACCCATGCGTTCCGATAACGGTCTGATATTCCTCCCGCACTATATAAACGCGTTTATGTCGCTTAAGGTTGAACAGTACGTTGATCTTGACACTCACGGCATGTTCATATGTACCGTTACGGAATCACGCGTGATTTCTCCCGCGGAAACAATGACATACACCTACTATCAGAGCAGCGTGAAACCCAAGCCCGATACCGAGGGCAAAAAGGGCTTTGTCTGCAAGGTATGCGGCTATATTTACGAAGGCGATACTCTGCCCGATGATATTGTCTGCCCGCTTTGCAAGCACGGCGCGGCGGACTTTGAGCCTATAGAAGGATAGCCGGAAATCCCGTTTACGGGCTTATAAAATTACAGAATTTATACAAGAACGGCATAGCATAGCTATGCCGTTTCGTTTTTACTCCTCCGTCCGCGCCGCGTCCTCAAGCGTTTGCGCACTGCCCTTCGGGTCGTTGTCGACCGTTTTCTCCATCACAAACACAATCGCCAGAGGCAGCACTATCGTCGCGAATATCACTGCCAGCACTATAGCCGCCGCTCTGCGCATACCGTTCTCCTCCCCTTAGCGTCTTTGTAACAATATATTCCGATTGCGGCGCGCGCATTACGCAAACACAAATTATATTGCAAAAATTTTGTATTTGTGATATTATATACACGGAAATAAACTCCCGAAAGGCGGTATCCCAATGACAAAAAAAACAAAAGCTCTGATAACAGCCGCAGCCGGTATTTTCGCCGCGGCGGCAATAATATCATTATTCATGAACATACACAGCAAAAACGATGAGCCCCGCAATATTGCCGGACAAGCCGTAAAAAGCGCCGTTTCCGTAACCATAAACGGCGTGGACATACCGTCCTATGATTTTCAGAATGAATTATATGTGCTCGCGGACAATCTCATCTATTTCGGCTCAAAAGTCGAGCCGGATGAAACGGGCGCCTCGCTTACAATATCACTGCCTCAGGAAAATATTACCGAGGGCATGGATATAAGCGCGTCAATAATACGCACAAGCGATACTATTGACGTTTATTATCCGGATTACATAACGTACATAAACGGGCAGAGCATAAGCTCGTGGGCGGCAGACGCCGGAACTCTGATTCCCCGCGCCGCGCTCGCAATGCTCGGCGCAGAGAGCATTGACGAAAGCACCGGCGCGTATTCGTATTCGTTCGGAGGATATGAGCCACCCGCTTCCACCGCCGAAAACGCCGCTGAAAATGCTGACGCTGACAACAGCATTGTCATTGTGCTTGACCCCGGACACGGTAAATCCTCCGACCTGATGAGCGATGATGAAAAAGCCGCAAGCGGCTGGATCAACAGCGGAAACGGCTGGGGGGAATGGCGGCACTTTAAATACGGCACATCCGGTCCCGATTGCGAGGGCGAGGACTGCTCGCATCGCGTGACGCCTAACGGCGCGTGCTGGTACCCAATCGAAAACGGCGACAGGGATACGGAGCCTGAAATCAATCTGAATAACTGCCTCGCCGCAAAGACTTATCTTGAGCAGATGGGCTATACCGTCCGTCTTACGCGAACGACAAACGACGAAAATCCATCCATCACACGCCGCCTGTCCTGCTGCTATCCCAACGGCGACACATCCCTTGAACCCGACGCCGACATTTTCCTTTGTATTCATTCCAATGCCGGCGGCGGCAGCGGCAGCTCGTATATATCTCTCGAGGGTCCTTACGACCAGCCGAACACGCTCGGCTCCTCCGACGCTTACGCGGCAGCCGGAAATGCTCTCGGACAATATATAAACGATGAGATAGGCTCCCGCACCCTGCTTGGCACAAACGAGCCCATAGCATCCGAGCCGGAGCTGATAGCCTTCTGTAAATGCCCGGTGGTATGCGGATACATGGAAATAGGTTTTTTCGACAATCCCGCCGATAACGAGCTGCTGAACTCGTCCCCGGACGCAATCGGCTCGGCTATAGCTGCCGGTACGGATAAATTCATACGTGAATATCTTAACGCACAGTAAAGAACGGCGTTATAAAATCCCTTCATTACGCGTATAATACGCTATGGAGGGATTTTATGCGTTACATTATAAAATATTTTATACTATTTTCAATCGGCGGGATAGCATACTTTCTCGGAGAAATCCTCTGGCGGGGCTGGTCGCACTGGTCCATGTTCGCGCTCGGCGGCGTCTGCTTTGTGCTCATAGGTGTGATAAATGAATTTATGAGCTTTGAAACGCCGTTCATAGTGCAAATGATTATCGGAACATTTATAATAACGGCGCTTGAATTTGCCTCCGGATGTATACTGAACATATATCTCGGTATGGACATATGGGACTATTCCGATATGCCTATGAATATACTCGGTCAAATTTGTCTGCCGTATGTAATAGGATGGTTTTTGCTTACGCCCGCCTGCATAATCCTTGACGACTATCTGCGGCATTACTTTTTTGACGAGGATAAGCCGCATTACCGGCTGTTTTAATCGCTGTAAACTATCGGCTTTAGCACACCTATATACGGGAGGTTTCTGTAGCGCTCGGCGAAATCCAGTCCGTAGCCAACTACAAACTCGTCGGGAATTTCCATGCCTATATACTCCGTTCTAACCTCTACCTCCCTCCGTGCCGGCTTCGACAGCAGCGCGCATATACTGACGGACGCTGCGCCGCGGTCCTCTAAATTTGCGCGCAGCAGCGACAGCGTTCTCCCGCTGTCGATTATATCCTCAACGATTATTATATGCTTGTCGGTGGGATCGTTATCCATATCCTTCTTTATACTAATCTCACCTGAGCTTTCAGAGCCCGTTCCGTAGCTCGACGCCTGCATAAAATCAATTGTAACGGGAATATCAAGTCCGCGCATTAAATCCGACGCGAAAATCAGAGAGCCCTTCAGAATAATCAGCAAAATTGTCTCCTTTCCGAAAAAATCCCTGTTAATCCTTTCGCAAAGCTCCGCAACTACGCTCCTTATCTTTTCCTCGGAAATCAGCGTATACTCTATATCATTTTCATACATTGTCATATCCCCCTTTTTGACCTTTTCTTTAAGTATACCACATACGTAAGCAAATTTTAACCCCCAAAGCGAAAAAAATTTACTTTTTTGAGCATAATATATCACGGGTGAAAAAATGAAACGTATTTTTGTATTGGCAGCTGTTATATTTGCGCTGCTTACCGTAAGCGCTTCGGCGGCAGACACGGCTCACGAGGAATTTTCAAATATTTTAAACGGCGTGATTGCGGAACGCGGACCGTTTGACGGACAAAACGGCGTAATATACTCATCGCTTGAAAATTTTTATTACAACACCGAAATGCTGCTTATCTGCGGTGCAAACGGCACAGTTGCCGATTGCTCCGTTTACGCTGTAAACGACGGAGCAGAGTGTATCGACACACTTACGCTTGACATGAGCGGCAGCGGCGCACTTCTATCCGTGGTAATATATGACAGCATGTCATATCTGACGCTCGAAAAGAACGGCGAGACGGAATATTTCGCAATTCTTGACGACAGCTTTACGCATGTGCCGAAAATCGAATATTCGGACAAAACGGAAATCGTAAGATTTACGGACAACAAAGCCGACGTTCTTTCCAACTCCGCGGGCAGGCTTTACGGCTTCCTTAACTCTCTGCGCCTTGAAACGATAAATTCCTATACGTATATGAACAAAGTAAATGTGGTCGATTCGGAATTCCGCGAATCACTTATACAATTTCTTTCAGCATGCGCAAATTTAACGGAATTCGACCTCGCCGATTATAATTACGAACGCGTTTTTAAATACGTCTTATACACTCATGACGCGTTTGAGCAAATCACGCCGTTTAATCCTCACAGCGGGGAAAGCGACGGCATAAGCTCGGTAAACGGCGAGTATATTGATTATATTATGAGCGAAATATTAAATATCCGTCCCGAGCATCCTCCCTTTACCGATCTTGCGAAACGCGGCTTCTGCTATCGCGACGGAGTATATCTGTACACCGGCGGCTTCAGCGCGGATTTTCGAACGGAAATAATAGATCTGACGGCGCTTCATGATCTCGGGAACGGCAAATACCATGTTGTTTTCTCCGATATATATTATGAAAACGGCAGGAATGTTCCCGAGTACAGCTATGCCATATTAGACAATTCCGACGGAGTTTTATCGCTTTTGAAGCTTGGTATGGGCAAGGACCTTCTTACCGAGCACCAAATAAGCCGCTATTCCTCCGTGTCCGATATGCGCCGCCCCGCGTGGGAGCGCACCGATACGGAGAGCAGCGATAAAAGCGGGACCGCGCGGCGAAATACCGTGATTCCTGTTATTATTTTTATATCAGCCGCGGCTGCCGCCGCATTGCTGTATATAATTCTGCGCGGACGGCGCGGAAAATAACCCCGCGCAATAAATTTCTCCGATTTTATTTACTTTGGTCAAAAATTATTGTATAATATATACAAACGAACTAACGAGGGGGATTATGTATGAAAAGGATCATATCGGCTTTGCTCGCGGCGGCGGTGGCGCTGCCGTTTGCGGGCGCTGTCACAGTATCGGCGGCGGATGGCGCACGTGATTTACAGATTGAGACAAAATTTTACGCGGGCGATGAAAGCTACACGCTTTCTATCCCGACGACGGAAACGAAAACGGTGAAGCTTATCGAAGCGACCTACGGCGACGGCGGCGCACTGACCGGCTCCGTGGTTTACGACTACAGCCTTGCCGCAAATCAGGCGGAATACACAGTCATTCACCGCGGCGGAGGCGGCGAATACGCGTACCGCAAATTTTTCATGGTCGATAACGGCGAAATAACGCCCGTCACCGCGTACCGCGACGGACGGGTATACGGGTATTCCGACGGGGATAAGCTGTGCGCCGAGGTTACGGTGTCAAATGTATCAGACCATACCGCTCCCGTCATTATTGAATATGACGACGCTCTGCCGGTAAAATCGTTTGAGGTTTCTCCGCACTCAACGGCTGTGAGCAGCATTTACTTTACGGCTGATAAGGACAGCTATCATATAAACGTCAGAGAAGCGGGCGGATATCTGCCGGCAGAATACGACGGCGGGTATATCTGCAAATCGGACGTCACGTTCCCGGAAACAGCGCCGTTTGAGGCGGAATATGACGCTACTCCGACCTTCGGCGCGCACGACCCGACGATATTCCATAATCCCGCCGACGGTAAATATTATGCATATTCCTCGCATAATCTGATTTTCGTATCAGACGATTTGATAAACTGGGAAAAATATAATTTCACGACAAATCCCGAGAATAATACGGGTATTCAGGTCACAGTCCCCAAAAGCAGCGCGGATTTCATTGCGGAAAATTATCCGGGTACGGAGGTCAACGGCACGTACTGGGCGCCGGACGTGCTGTACATGGAAAATGACGAGTATCCGTACTGGTTCTACACGTCCGTTTCATGCGGTCTTGGCGGCAGAAATTCCGTGATCGATCTCGTCAAGGCGAAATCGCCCTTAATTTGGGACGGCGAATACATAGACTGCGGTGTGGTTTTAGCATCGAAGGAAAGCAACGACTATTTTACAAACGCTATCGACGAGCATATCTACACCGATACCGACGGCAGGCGGTATTTCATCTGGGGCTCGTTCTGGCAGGGAATCCATGCAGCGCCGCTAAATAATAACGGCACAGCAGCGGGTATCGACGGCGCATCGTCCGGAGATAAAAAGGATAAGACAATTAAGACGGTTTCAGGCGCAGATATGCTTGAAAAATCAAAAGGCTTCGGCACTCGTATTTTCAGTGCACCCGCGGGCGTGTTCGGTCCCGAGGGTCCGTGGATGGTGTATAACGAGGATACGGGTTATCGGTACCTGTTCACGTCATACGGCTGGCTCGGCACGAATTATAATATCCGCGTCGCAAGAACGGATAAAACTATGGCGCAGATTTTATCCGGCGCGAATCCGTCCGAGGATTTCAGGGATTATAATGATAATCATGTCGGAATCGCATACGACAAGCAGGAGGATAAATCGCGGTTATGGGGATATAAAATGCTCGGCTCGTACAGCCTGGGCGACGGGATAACATATTACGGCAACGGTCATTGCTCGGTGTTTAAGGACGACGACGGCGAATGGTACCTCGTCGAGCACTGCCGCAAAATCGCCGACGCGACAGCGTATTTGCAGGTACGGAAAATTCTTTGGACATCGGACGGCTGGCCCGTTGTCTCCCCAGTCGTTTACTCGGGCGAAAAGCAGCAGACAATACCACGCGAAATGCTTTACGGCACGTATGATTTATCGTCGGTCGGACAGACGATTTTTGCCGAAGGTGTGACGGACGTTTCCGCCTGCTCGTCAAGCTCGGCGGATTTGCCGGTCGTATCGTCGAAAATCGTGCTGCTCCCGGACGGCACAATCGGAGATGATCTCGGCACATGGTCGTTTGACGGCGAATACACGGTAACGCTTAAATTTACAGTTGACGGCGACGACGAGGACTATGAGTTTTACAAAAACGGAGATACTATGACGATGTTCGTCACAGCGGCGTATGACAGAGATAAGCGTGAAAAGGCGCTCGTTATGAGCGGCGCCGATCAAAACGGCGTTACGCAGCTTATGAAGAAGGCGGACGAGAGCCTTGACGGTATAAACGATTATGTTACATCGGTATCAACGGCTCCGCGTACTGCTTTGAGGGACACATTTGCGATAAGGAACGGTAATGAACACTATATAATTCATTCGCCGTTTAACACGGTTGAAAACACAAGCCGTTTCCCGACCGGGAAATCGGTATTCGCCGGCACGGAATTTATCGACCCGCAGGACGCTGCATGGGTAATAAGCGAGCCGCTTTATACGCCGGAGGGCGAAAGCCATGAAAATTACGTTTCAATACAATCGGCGAACAAGCCCGGAATGTATTTAAAGGCGTCGAACGACGGCATCGCGCTCGTTGAGGCGAAAAAGGACGATTATACGAGCGTGAAGAAAAGAATGACGTTTAAAACCGCCGCCGGTCTTGACGGCAATTATTACTCGTACTCTCTTGAAAGCGCGGCGAAGCCCGGAATGTTTGCAGCCGTATCGAACGGCGCGCTCATTCTCGCGGACGGCTCCGACGCGGACGCGTGCAGCTTCACCTTCACCGATGTTCCGGCGGCGGACGAGAGCACAGATACCGACGGCTATACGTCCAAATTTGAATTTGAGGATAATCTTACGGATGCTGTGACGGGCAAATCCGGCACGACTACCGGCGCGTTATCGACAATTCCCGCGAAATCCGAAACGGCAAGCTACGGCGAGGGATATCACGGAAGGGCTGTATCGTTTACCGGCGCGGGCTCGGACGGAGTGAATTTAGGGCATATCATAACAGAAAAAGCGTATACTGTGTCGTTTATGTTCAAGGCGAACGAGATAACGAAGTTCAGCGCGGGTATGTTCATTTCCACACCCGGCGGCGGTCAGAAATGGATAAGCGCGCCGTTCGGGAACCGCGGCAGCGGAATTTTGAACGTTTGGTCATACGGCGCGTCGGGATATCTTAATTACGCGTCCGAGGTTACGGCGAAGCCCGACGAATGGCATAACGTGACAATGGTCGTTATCGGCTCGGGACTGTATCTATACATTGACGGCGAAAGCGCCGGTCTGGGCGAGGTTGCCGAGATCACGGAGGACAATACGAACACATTCCTCGCCGTAAACGAGTGGGACACGCCGTTTAACGGATATATAGATGATTTGTACGTATGGAACGGCAGGGCGCTTAACGAAAACGAGGTGAAAGCGTTTTTCAGCGCGGTCAGATAAACACGCGCGATTGCGCGGCTGTATTTAAAATGACGGTCCGATATACGGTTTATGAATAAAAAATCCGCAAAATTTATTCTTGACAAATTTAAAAGCATTGTGTTAAAATAACGCATGCAAAACGATGACACATGTGTTACCCGCACCGGTAAGCCTCCTTAATGAGGCTGCGGCACGGTATGTAAATCTGATTACGGAACGTACTGCTTTTCGGGTAACATGTGTGTTTTTTTGTGCCGCAAATAACAAAACGGAGGACTTATTATGCCAAAAAATCAACTTGAAAGAATGATATTCGCATTTTTGACTGTACTTGTAACCGTTCACGCATATGTGTTTTACAGTTTGTATGTCATAAACGGAGAGACATTTATGGAAATCACGGGCGCAAAAAGCGTACTGTCGGCTATACGAGCTATGGGAGGAGTAAGCGTGTTCGGCACATTTTTACCGATATGGGCTGTTGTTCTTATTGAATTTGCGCTCGCGTATTCATTGGAGGTGCTCATGGGGAGCCCGTGCTCATTTAAGCTCGCGTCTAAGGTGTTCGATCCGACAAAAACAGATCCAGTCCTGTTTGAGACAGCAGTGATCTGCGCGACAGTCGGACTTATGTGCCCGGCTATGAGCTTTATAGCCGCATGGCTGTATTATCCGTATTATGCCGGCTTCAGCCCCTTCACGCTCCTTGCGAACTGGCTAAGGCTCATATGCTTTAACCTCCCGTTCGCATTTTTTTCGCAGCTGTTTTTCATTCAGCCTTTGATACGAACAGTGTTTAAATTGCTGTTCCGCAGAAACGCCGCGGCAGGCAAAACCGCGGCGGCGCAATATTAATATTTTTGTCTAATCGCAGAATGATTTTTATACGGTCGGCAGCCGATAATCAAAAATCCCGGCAGCTGACCGTATTTTTCGGATTATTCGTCTCTTTGTCCGGTCTGCTTTTCACGCTGCGCCTTTTTTACCGCGTCCACCTGTTCACGGACGTCCTTCCATTTTGTGCTCTCGTTCACGCTGTCGTCAAGGCTGTACATCCTTTTAAAGCCTTCGAGACTGTCCTTTCCCACATACATATCAACATATTCGCCCAGCGGAGCCTCGCCTATCGCTTCGCCCCATGTCATATTCTCGTCCACGCTGTCCGGCATATTAAACACCTGCCTGAATGATTCAAAGCTCATTCCGTACATATCCAGCATACGGCGGACGGGAATCGTGTAATTTGCCTCCGTCTCGCTTACCAGCGCCGGCATATCGGGCGGCAGCTCGTATTCGTCCAGATATTCCTTCAGCGTCAGTCCGCGCTCGCGCGCAACGTCCTCAACGGTTCGTCCCGTTACATCGACATATCCGCCATCGGGCAAATGGCGATTGTTTTTTTCGTATCGTATAAGCTCTTCTATTTCTGTTTTATCGGCTCCGCGCGCCTTCAAATCCTCCACATATGCCGAATTTATATCCGCGGAGCATGCGCCGAGCAAAACCGCCGCGGCAATGACCATAAATATCTTTTTCAAATCAATCACTTCCCCAAAGCGTATTATAACCAAAAAGCAGCGGCTTGTCAATTATCGCCCGAAATTCATATACTTAACAAACAGACGCTTAAATTCCTCGCTGTCCGACAGTTCAACAGCTTTTGCTTCGGCGGCTATAGTCCGCGCCTTTTCGCGCAGACTTGTATCCGTAAGCAACCGGACCGCGCCGCGAAGCGCCGTATTCCCCTCAAACTCAATTCGATTTTGAAGCCGTTCCGGCAAAATTCCGACGCCTGTAAGTCCTTCCGCGCCCGCATTACTCCCGAGAGCTCCGGCTATTATAACATTCTCCGCATCCGGCGCGACAGTCTCAAACGCGGCGCGTATCGCGCCCTTTGCCAGCTGAACGGCGCGTATATCGGACTGCGTAATATATATGTCCGCGCATACTTTAAACGCCGCTTCGCCGTTATATTCGCAAAGTCTGCCGCGTATCTGCGGCGCAATCAGCCTTTTATCGCAAAAAGTACCGTCGGCGGAGATAATCCCGCATTTAACAAGCTCTGAAATTATATCCGTCAGTCCGCTGCCGCAGATTCCGACCGCGGGAGCCTTGTCTATAGTTTCAACCATTACCATGCCCCGGCTCGCCAGTCTGAACCGCGAAACGGCGCCGCCCTCCGCACGCATTCCGAACGCAGTGCCCACGCCCTCCAGCGCGGGTCCCGCCGCCGCCGATGTGACGATAAGCGAGCCATTCTTCATGTACGCGATTTCTCCGTTCGTACCGATGTCGATAAGCGCCGTCCCATCTTTATCCCGCAATCCGGTTTCCAATATGCCACATAATGCGTCACCTCCGACAAACGCGGATATCACCGGCGGGAAAAATACGCCGCACATAAGCCTTATTCCGAGCCGCTCAGCGTCTATTACCCTCCCGAATGTCTCTGGAATTTTATACGGATAATGTCCGAGGCTTTTCGGGCTTATTCCCGCGGCAACAGTCTGCATAACGGTATTACCCGTAATAACGCATCCCGATATTTTATCAATACCGATATGCACCGCGGCGGTCAATTTGCCTATCATCATATTTATGGCATTTATAACAAGCTCATGCATGGCTTCGTTTTCCGACGCAAGCTTTATTCTTCCTATAACGTCCGCGGCATAGACCGCCTGCGGATTAAGCATTCCCGCACGCGCGACCGTTCTCCCGCCGTTTATAAGCTCCGCCGCAATTGTTGTTGTGCCTATATCCGCCGCAAAATAATATTGTCCGCTCAAATCATGTTCAATATCCGTATTTATTTTTATGTCCCCGTTTTCGGCTGCTCCGATAACTCTTGTGCAAACCGACGCATCGTTATATATTCGTTTGCGGCACAGCTTAACAATTTTAGTGTCCCCGTTTATTGTGACAATACCCTCGCATTTTCCGCATATTCCCATGCCGCCGCACGGGGTTTCTATCCCTATCCCGGCAATACGCGCCGCCTGAGCGGCGGTTGTTCCCGCCGGGACGGAAACCGTTTTGTTTTCGTTTTCAAAACGTATCTTAACGGTATTATTCCTGCAATATTCGCATGCGCCGCCCGCACAGCTCTCGCAGTCGCGCGGCGGCATATTTATTTTATCATCCGACACGATGAAAAAACCGATGCTGCTTTTTACCGGATACAAAAGATGATTTTTTATCTCAATATCCGCCTCTCTGCCGTTAACGGCGTTAAAAATCGTTTCCACTTCGTTTATGCCTATTCCGTAAAACCCGGGACCGAACGGGCGCGAAACATGCTTTCCGGAATTATCCGCGAGAATTTTTTCACGCAGCAAACGAACGCCGGCATCAACAAACGCCGTATACCACATATCTGTAAGAGCGTCTGAAAGCGTTCCCCCGCCCGAGGGACATTCTCCGGCTGTCAGAGCATAGGCGTAAACGCTGCCCTTCGCGTTCTTTAACGGAAGGCACGGGATGAACGCTTCGTTAATGTTTATTCCGTCTCCGTATACGGCGTCCGGAAAAAGCTTTACGGCAGCGCGCAGACGCAGTCCCGGACGCGCGCGGGTGTAAGCCTTCCCGCCCTCTCCTTTGCCGCCGTCCATTGCGGACATCATGCGAAAACGTTCCTCAGCATACATATAGGCGTCATCAATGTCGAAATCTATTCTCACGAAAACCGCTCCTTTTGAAACACCTTATCATTTTTGCCTGCCATATACCGCGCTAATTTTTGTTCTTCGCCGCCATTGCGGCGCCGACGATACCCGCGCCGTTTAACAGACGCGCGATTTTAATTTCGGTTTTTGGCATATATTTATTATAATCATTCGCGTACACAAATTCGCGTATCGGTATAAGCAGCTCATCGCCCTCCTTGCTTATCCCGCCGCCTATGACAAGCGTCCGCGGCTGGAATATGTTTACGAAATTGCTTATTCCCTCCGCGACATAACGGATATACTGCGTCTTTACCGCAATCGCCGTTTCGTCGCCCGCCTTCGCGCATTCAAACGCGGTGCGTCCGCTGACTTTACCGTTAGAGGCAATCCATTTATTCATAAGAGATTCCGGGTGAGCCGCTGCCGCCTCCCTCGTTTGCTCAATAAGAGCCGTCACGGACGCGTACATTTCAAGGCATCCGCGCTTGCCGCAGGTGCATTTTTTGCCGTCGATAACAATCGACGCATGACCGAGCTCAGCGCCCGCGCCGTTAAATCCGCGGTAGATTTTGCCGTCGATAATAACGCCGCCGCCCACGCCCGTACCGAGCGTCACGAAAACGAAGCTTTCAACTCCTTCGCCGTAAACTATATACTCGCCGTAAGCCGCCGCATTCGCGTCATTCTCAACATTCATCGGCAGATTAATATATTTTTGCAGCTCCGCCGCAATCGGAGCGTTGTTCATTTTAATATTGTTTGAATACACTACCATGCCGCGCGAATTGTCTATCGTTCCCGGGCTGCCTATCCCTATTGCCTTTATATCCGACATTTTACAGCCGCCCTCGTAAGCGACCCTTTCGCAAAGCGCCGCCATATCCTTTACTATTTCCTCGTATCCGCGCTCCTTTAATGTAGGCGCACTGTCGGAAAATATCAGCCGTCCGTCGCCGCTGACAAGCCCGACAGCGATGTTTGTGCCGCCCAAATCTATTCCTATATACATTTTTTATTCTCCTTATTATTTATTATTCTTCCTCACTTATCCGGTAAACGGCTTATACAACACGCCTGCACCATTTGCCGCTCAAATAATATACCGTACAGATTATAATAGCGCTTATCGTTCCCGTCGGCGTGGATATTCCTACTCCGAGAAGTCCCAGCCCCAGCCTTTCGGCGCAAAAAACCGCTACCGGGACCCGCGCTATAACCGAGGAAAATATCGACGGTATCATAGTGAATAATGTATGTCCCGAGCCGTTGCACAAACCGTTCAGCGGAAAAATAAACGCAACCAGCAGATAATCCAGCGCCGTAACGCGCAGGTACGGCAGCGCCTCGTTAATAACATCGGCGTCGGTAACGAGCAGCCCCATGAGCCGGGTCGGAAACACTTCAACAATCGCGAACATACATGCTCCTATGCAAAGTGAAACTCCGATACCGGTTTTTAATGTCCTGCGGGCACGGTCAAATTTTTCCGCCCCGACATTCTGACCCACTATCGATGAAACAGCCGTGCCGACGGCGTTTGCGGGCATTTGAGCAAAGTTGTTTATCTTTGCCGCGACCGCGACTCCGGACGCGGCGTTAACGCCGAGGCTGTTCGTTATAGACGACACCGTTAGAAAGCCTCCTGATACAATCGCGCTTTGCACCGCGCCCGGAAGCCCGAGCTTTAAAATGCGAACAGCTTTTTTTAAAACAATCTCCGAAAGCTTAAAGCCGAAAGCAAACGAGTTCTTTTTCAGGTAAATCACGCATCCCAAAAACGCGCACGCCTGTGAAATTATCGTTGCGAGCGCCGCTCCCGACGCGTTTAAACCGAATACGCCCACAAGCAGCAAATCAAGGAAAATATTCAGCACGCACGCGCCGACACCGAAATACATTGGCGTTTTAGAGTCACCCAGACCGCGCAGCACCGCGCACACGGTATTGTAGCCGAATATAAACACCGCTCCGAGCATACATACCGAAAAATATGATTTTGTCTGCCCGTATGCCTCCGGCGGCGTATTCAGGAGAACAAGGATTTTATCCGAAAACAACAGCGCGGCGGCTGTAAAAACCGCGGATAAAACCACCATAAGCGCGAAGGTCGTGCTTATGGTTTCGCGTATATCTCTGCCGCTTTTCATTCCGGCGTACTGCGCCGTCATAATAGCTCCGCCGTTGCAAAGACCGATTATTGTATATGTGGCTGTATTCATAATATTGCCGCCTATGGACGCTCCCGCTACGCCCGCCGCACCGCAGAAGCGGCTTATTACCATGATATCCGCGATATTGTACAGCGACTGAATAAGGCTTGTTAAAAAAAACGGCAGCGCAAACCGGAGCAATGCACCTGAAATACTCCCCGTAGTAAAATCATTTATGTTGGTTCCCAATATAACACTTCCCCCAGATAAATCATATCAGCAAATCCGTCCGATCCGAAAATCACCGGTTTTATTCCGCACCGGCAGCTTTCGGTCCCGGAAATCCGCTTTCTTCGCGCGGAAATTTATCCTATTGTCCATATGCTTCGCCGCACAAAACTAATTTACCATTTTTTTATCGTATTGTCAACGCTTTGCCGTAAAAAACACCCGCTCCGCGCGGCTTCCGGCATATCCGGCCGGAACCGTTCTCCGCCGTGTGATGTATTTTACAATGTCCGCCGTAAGTTATTTTAACGGCTTTCTCTTTTTCGGGCTGTATCAATCACGGAAGGAATATCCGCCGAACGCGGGCATAACATGAGCATAAAAAAGCTTTAGCGCGCCGCGTCTCCGAATTTTTCCCGCACCAGCTTTAAAAACAGCTCCGCAGGTTTTGAAAAAGCCTGATATTTTTTCCACGCAATATCAATATGCACCTTTATATCGGATGCGAGGGGGCGGAAGCAAATTGTATTTTTTTCGTTTGTCCGTATGATTTTATCAAAGCATAGAACGAAGCCCAGTCCCTCGTCAGCCATAAGCGCGGCGTTATACAGAAGGTTATACGTTGCCGCGATATTAAGCTGATCGAAATCCTTTCCGAGCCATTGCGCAACCTCTCTGCTGTGCAGCATCTGACGCGACACAATCAGCGGCAGGCTCCGTAAATCCTCCGGCTCTATAACGTCACGCGCGGCAAGCGGACAATCGCTGCGCATTAATACACCCAGCGTATCGAACGCGGGAAGGCGCAGATATTCGTATTTTGTTATATCGGCAGGCTCCATAAATATACCGAAATCGAGCAGGCCCTTGTCCAGCTTATCGGCTATGTCATCGCTGTCGTTGCTGAAAATATGAAAGCGAATATCCGGGTACGCCGTTTTGAGCTCCGCGGCAATACGGGCAATCAGACGCATAGCATCCGATTCGCCGCCTCCGATATAAACATCCCCGTTTATCATGTCGTTTCCCGATGTAAATTCCGAAATTGTTTTATCGGCAAGATTTACTATATCCTCAGCACGTCTTTTAAACAGCATACCGTCGCCGGTAAGCGAAAGCTGTTTACTGCTGCGAACGATAAGCTTCGTGCCGAGCTCCTCCTCCAAATCCATTATCTGGCGCGACAATGTGGGCTGAGTGATATGCAGCGCCTCGGCAGCTTTTGAAATGCTCAGCTCACGCGCGACCGCAAGGAAATATTTTAAAACGCGAATTTCCATTGTATAATTTCTCCTTTAAATATGTCTTTACTATACCGCAAAATAATATGCCTGTCAAGCATATTGAAATATTCAATATAAGTATTTGATATTTTTAACACCACGGTATATAATATAGGCAACAAATAAAGCTTAAGGAGGAAACAGAAATGAAAAAATTTCTGGCTGTAATAATAACCGTTGTTTTATGCGTTACGGGAATAACGGCATGCGCGGCGGAAATATATAGCGACGGTGAAACAATGACAATTTCCGGTATTCCCGAAAACGGCAGACTGATTATTGCAGCTTATGACGAAAACGGAGTTTTTTCCGGATGCGATTTATACGCGCCCGAGAACGGAATCGTGACCGCACCCGACGCGGCGGACGGTATCAGGATAAAGGCGTTTTTATGGGATATGGAAACCATCTCGCCGATTGAAATGACAAAGACGGATACCCGTCCGACCGTGTCTCCCTCACCGACATACGAACCCGAAGGCGGCAAAACGCTTATAGCGTACTTCTCATGGACGAACAACACCGAAGGCATAGCGAATCGCATCGCGGATATAACCGGCGCGGACAAATACGAAATTATCCCCAAAGAGCCCTACGGAGAGGAAAATAACGACTACTACAACAAAAATACACGCGCGTATAAGGAGCAGTACGACAGCACGGCGCGTCCCGAAATTGAAGGAACAGTCGAGGATATGGAGCAATACGACGTGATTTTCCTCGGCTATCCGATATGGTACGGCAAGCCTCCGAAGATTATTTACACGTTCCTCGAAGACTATGATTTTACGGGTAAAACTATTGTTCCATTCTGTACCTCGGGCAGCAGCGGCATATCATGGAGTGAGCTTATCCCGCTTGCTGAGGGCGCGGACTGGATCGACGGCAAACGATTCGATGCGGAAGCGAGCAAGGCGGAAGTGTCGTCATGGATTGACGGACTCGCTTTGCCCGAAAATGAGCCGGCGAAAAAGGTCGGGGAATTTAACCTTGACACGAAAACGGTTCTTTTAAACAGCGGCTATGAAATGCCTATTAACGGTCTCGGAACGTACAGCCTTACGGGCGAAACGTGCGTAAGCTCAGTAAAAGCCGCGCTCAAATGCGGTGTGCGGCTTATCGACACCGCATCGATGTACGGCAACGAGGCGGAGGTCGGACAGGGCGTGCGTGAGGCTATGGAGGAATACGGCATAAAGCGCGGGGAAATATTCGTTACAACGAAAATCTACCCGGGCGAGCAAATGGCAAATCCCGAGCGGTCTATACAGGATTGTATAGACAAGCTGAATATCGGCTACGTCGATTTAATGCTTCTGCACCACCCCGACCCGAACGACGTTAAGGCGTACAAGGCTATGGAAAAATTCGTCGCGGAGGGTAAAATCCGCTCAATCGGTTTGTCGAACTGGTACGTCGAGGAGCTGACAGAGTTTTTGCCGCAGGTTGACACGCCTCCCGCGCTTGTGCAGAACGAAATCCACCCGTACTATCAGGAAAACGACGTGATACCGTTTATTCAAAGCAAAGGAATTGTCGTTCAGGGCTGGTACCCGCTCGGCGGCAGAGGTCACACCGCCGAGCTTCTCGGCGACAGCGTTATCTCCGAAATCGCCGCGGCGCACGGAGTATCGTCGGCGCAGGTGATATTAAGATGGAATCTGCAAAAGGGAGTCGTCGTTATCCCCGGTTCAAGCAACCCCGACCACATTTTCGAGAACACAAGGCTCTATGATTTTGAACTTACCGACGACGAAATGACGCGTATCAACGCGCTCGACCGAAACGAAAAACACGACTGGTATTAATGGGAGAATATTATGACAACACAGGAATTTTTACGGGAAATGAAAAGCGGCACGATTGCAAAAGCCGGTTCGGATATGCACATGATAATGCACGAATTGAGTCAGCGCGCGCTCAAAATAACGGCGCATCTTAACGGTTTGTACCATGAGCCGGCGGAGCTTAGGGAAATTTTTTCCGAGCTTATCGAAAAACCGGTCGATGAAGGCTTCGGACTTTTCCCGCCGTTTTATACGGACTGCGGCTTGAACATCACAATCGGCAAGAACGTATTTATCAATTCCGGCTGCCGCTTTCAGGACTGGGGCGGAATAACGATAGGCGACGGAACGCTTATCGGTCACAATGTCGTTATCGCTACGATAAACCACGGCTTAGCGCCGGAAAAAAGACACGACAATATTCCCGCGCCTGTCACGATCGGCAAAAACGTATGGATAGGCTCAAACTCGACAATTCTCCCGGGAGTGACAATTGGCGAAAACTCCGTTATCGCCGCGGGCGCGGTCGTCACAAAGGAGGTTCCCGCGAAGGTGATAGCCGCGGGAGTTCCGGCGAAGGTAATAAAAAGCATTTAACAAAATCGGTCTGATTTATCATATACGCAGCCGATAGGACCGATACTGTATTTATCGGCGCGGCTGTTTTGATATACCTGTTCGCGCAAATACGATATTGATTTTTTCCTGCGACAATGGTATAATAACCTCACGTCGTTATCAAAATCGAAGATTTTGACGACTGAGAGAACATTTTATCATAACGCCGCGGCGACGATGCCGCCTTTCAGTTATGGTATAATAACCTCACGCCGCTACCAAAATCGAAGATTTTGACGGCTGAGAGAACATTGTAAAACATAGGAGCAACGGAAATGAAAATAAAAAAAATTACCGGTAATTTTACCGTGTGCAAGGTCGCCGACTTTTCCGAGACGAATTTCAATTCGGAATATTGCTTTGCATGCAAAACCGACGAGGAAAATTCATTGGTTTGCCGAACGGAGGATACGCCGTCAAATATCGTCAAACGGGAGGACGGCTGGAGAGGTTTTCGGATAGAAGGCGTACTGGATTTTTCTCTGACGGGCATACTGGCTGAAATTTCAGCGTTGCTTGCGGAAGCGCAAATCGGCATATTTGCGGTTTCCACATTTAATACGGATTATATTTTTGTGAAACAGGAAAATGAATCGGCTGCGCTTAATAAGCTGCGCGAAGCCGGAGGATATGAAATATTGACATGATACCCGCAGCTGACACAATTATCAGTTATATCGCATCGCAAAGGAAAGCGCGCAAAAAGCGCGCTTTCCTTTTTACATAAATTTTCGTCAAATCAAAAATTATACGCCTCGCCGTTTTACCGGCTTCATCCGCTTTATTTTTCCGGAAGCGGGTCATGAGCTCCGATTATTTGCGGTCCTTCTTTTTTTCCCGAATATAAATATGCAAACCGCTGCCGCCGCAGCAACAATCGCCGCGATAATAGCAATCGGCACACCGCTTTGCTTCGGCGCCGCAAGCAGCGCGAACTGACCCGCCGACTGCATCCGGCATTTTAAATACTTGCCGTCGCGCTCGCCCTCGATAACGCGCGCGACTCCCTTTTCTATTACGCCTATATGCGTTCCGGTTTGACCGCTGTCATAAACGCGCATGGTAAAGCCGTCCTTGATATCCTCCTCCGGCGTTACGGAAAATTCATATTCTCCTATTATTTCATATCTGCCGCCAAAATCCGCGTCAAAGCTTGTTTCCTCAGCCGTCACCTTTGTTTCATCGCTGAAATTACCCTCGAGCAAAATCAGTGACGGACTCCCCTCAGACGCTATTGTCGTTACCGCGTCGGCATATTCCGCCGTAAACACGGTATTTCTTAAAATCGGCTTGGTCGGATCCCCGTCCCACTCGGGATAGCTTCCGTCCTTTGCCGGAGGCTCGGGAATTTCAGCCGCGGTCAGCGTTTCACCGTATTCCTTCGTAAGCCGCGACAATTCCTCGTCATCTGCTGTAAAAATAACAGTAAACCTGAACAGCGCCGCCGCCTTTGAAGCTTCGGCGAGCTTTTGCTTTATCTGTCCCCGCGCCTCGTTCGCTGCAAGCGCGCCTATTTGCGGCAGATATTTATCGCCCTTTTCCATAAACCAATTTTCCGCATCAATGGTAGGCATTCCCGAAGGGAATTCGCCTATGCCGACCATATTCGCGGCAGCCACAGCCTCCGCCTGACCCTTTACGCTCGCGCCGTCTATTCCGCCTACACCTTCATCAATGAAATAATTGTTTTTCGCTGTGTTGTTCACCTCACCGGCTATGTAACCCTTTCGCTGCGCGTCATCGTTTATCAGCGGAAGCGCGTAACAGTTCTCTATATTATCGGCAACGCCCGCAATGCCGCCGACATTGTTTTTACCGCTCAGATGCGAAATGCCCGCGCTGAGCAAAATCGAAGCTCTCGTATCTCCCCCGATACAGCCGACATATCCGCCGTTTTCGCATTCAACGTCGCCGCTGCCCAGGCAGCTTTTTATAATTCCGAGACTTGAGTCTCCGGCGATGCCTCCCGCGCGATTGTTTTTAGCCGTAATTTTTCCTCTGTTTACCGAGCTGTCTATAACCGCCTTTGCCGCCATGTCCGCCATTAAAGGCTTTCCGTCCGGCAGCTTTACGCTTTCGCCCTCCTCAACCAGTGATTCTATGCCTATGCTTCCGGCAACGCCTCCCACATTATCGGCGCCTTTCACTTCCCCGGAGTTCAGACAGTATTTTATAAGAGCGTTATCCGCAGCCTCGCCGGCTATCGTTCTCTCAAGCGACACATCCACGCTTATCATACTTTTCATTGCTTCTTTTATCGCATCGGTATCTATTATTTCCCTGATCCCGCTGCGTTCCGTTTCCTGCGCGTGCGCTGTGATGAATATATTTGACAATATTCCGGTTAAAATGCCTTCCGAACCGGAGTTTCCGCCGCCCGCAGCTGTGCGCTCATCTTTTGGCAAAACAGACGGAAGCGGAACGATACTCGGAAGAGGTCTGAGTGTCGGTATGGGGCGCGGAGTCGGCAGACTGTCGGCAAAGGAATGTAAGTCGTCCTTTACCTTGTCGGCTTTTTCCTTTGTGTTGTTAACATCCGTCTGAACATCGTGCAACATATCGTTCAGCTGCTCAAACGGTTCCGTAACGGAGTCCGCCGTATCTCCCAAATCGCGTTCCGCGTCATAAAGGAAACGGTCTGCACTGTCCGCCATATCGTTTATGGAATCGGAAAGATTGTTTATATCATCAAAATCAATATTATTTACTCTGTCCACCAATGCCTGATCTACATCGGTTTTATTCTGCGCCGCCGAATCCACCGCGCCGTCAAGAGCGTTTAGGAGCTCGTTAATCTGGGCGTTTGTTTCGGCTGTACCGTCTATCGCCGCAGCCATGCTGTCGGTCAGGTTCTGAGCGGAAATTTTCAAATCCTCAAAATCGCTCATAGTCTCGCCGCTCAGCGATGATATTGAATCGTTGATCCCGTAAATGGCATCTATTACGCTCTGCCCTATCGCCGCCTCGTCCATGACCCCGGACGCATTGCGCTGCTCTATTCCGTCCGCTATGCTGTTAAGCACACGTGCGGCTCCGTCCCTAATCTTGGAATTGCCTGTCGCGGCGGAAAACAGCGCGGCGGGAATAAGTCCCGAAAGACCGTTTGAGGACAACAGCTTTGAAAAATCACCGAAGCCCGAAAAAATATTGTCTATGCTGCCGTCAATCTCATTTTTTACCTCATCTGCGCCGTCGCGTATGGCTTGCTTTGTTTTATCTGCTTCCTGTTTTATATTTTCCACTGACAAATCATAATCGATATACGGCACAAAAAGACCCGTGACACCGCCGACATTTTTATTGCCTCCGACCTCGCCCGTATTTTCGCATTCGCTTATAACTCCGCACTGCTTTCCGGCTATGCCTCCTATATTCTTGCCAAAGCCCGGTTCACCGACTACTGCGCTGTTGACGCTCGTTTCTATCACGCCCTCGTTAAAACCCGCGACGCCGCCTATGTTGCTGTTATTTTCCTCCGCGTCCGCGCAGACGGCACCCT
Source organism: uncultured Clostridia bacterium (assembly GCA_947626135.1). Classification (GTDB taxonomy): domain Bacteria; phylum Bacillota; class Clostridia; order UBA1381; family UBA1381; genus 12844. The sequence continues at coordinate 105,987 of CANQQZ010000005.1, read as the reverse complement.
TGTTTTCCGAACCCCGCACACGTCCCTCGTTATCGCCGGCGATGCCGCCGGAAATATATGTGCTGTTAATTTCGGCATGATTTTCGCAGATATCAATAAGACCCTTTTCCGAATTCTCACCCGCGATGCCGCCGGCGCGTTTTTCAGCCTTAACGGTGCCGCTGTATGCGCAATTTTTTATTATGCCTTCATTATATCCCGCAATGCCGCCGAAGGACGCGCCGTCCACCGCCGTCGATTCCGTAGTTATGCCGAGGTTTTTCTCAATTTCGCCCCTTATCACGTCAGCCGAAAATTCATTGTCGGACGACTCGGCTTTTCCCATAACGCCGTTCAGGCTTAAATTAACGACCGCCGCGCCCTCCGCGATTTTATTGAAAAAGCCCGCGTAATCATCGCCCGAAAACTCTATCTCGTAATTGCTTATCGTATGACCGCCGCCGTCAAAGCTGCCGCAGAATACCGGCGCGCCGTTTATTTTTTTCCCGCCCAGATTAATATCCGCCGTCAGAACAAAATCTCTGCCCTGTGAAAAGCTGTCGCCGGTGCAGCTGTCAAGAAACTTTATAAGCTCCTTTTCGTTCGATATACGCTCCGTTTCGGCTGCCGCAGGCACGCACGGCATAATATTCACGAATAATACCGCCGCCGTCACGGCTGATAATATTTTACGGTTCATGTTTATTCCCCCTTATCCAACAGCTTTATTTCTCCGATTTCCGGAATTTTAAGATAGGTTTTTGCGATTATCTTATCGCACAAAATCATAATTCCCGGCAGAGCCGTAAGCACTATAATGATTGACAGCAGGGTTCCCCGCCCGAGAGCAAAGCCAAGCGAATATATTATTACATTACTTGACATAATACCAAGCAGATATCCGATTATGGTAAGTATAGAGCCCGACGTCAATATAGTCGGAAACGCCTCGTTAAGCGAGCGCGCAGCAGCATCGACAGCGCTCATGCTTTTCCGTAAATCCGTATATCGGCTCGTAAACACGATAGCGTAATCTATTGTCGCGCCCATCTGTATCGAGCTTACGATAAGGTACCCTAGGAAGAAAAGGCTGCTGCCCGTAAAATACGGGAAGGAGAAATTGATCCACGTGCTTCCCTGTATAATCAGCACCAAAAGCACCGGAATGCTCGCCGAACGGAATGTAAAGAGCAGAACAAGCAAAACCGCGGCTATCGTTATAAGCGTGATTCGCATATTATCCGCGCTGAACGACTGTTCAAGGTCATAACAGCTCGTTGCGTTTCCGGCAACGTATACCTCGTCATAAAGCTCCCTGCCCTCCTTGCGTATCTGCTCTATCAAGCTGTACGTTTCGTCGCTGTCCGGCTCTCCGCTGAATTTAAAAAGCATAAGGCTGTAATTTTCTCCCTGCATCTGCGCTTTAGCGTCGGCGAGCGTCTGATACATTTCGTCCAGCTTTTCTTTTGAGCTCTCTCCGAGATTAATCACGCCCAGCTCCGACTGCTCATGCACAAACTCAAAAAGATTCATAATCGATATACGGTAATCGGACGTATCGGAAAAAATACTCTGATACTGCTCGTGCTTCACGCCGTAAAGCTGATAGAGCAGCTTGCATGCGCTGTAATCTATACCGATAAGCTCAGAGAGCTCCTTCGGAGTTATTTCCTGCGTAAGCGTATACCCGTCCTTTACCTCTGTCGTGGAAAGTCCCGTGACCTCCGTCACATTTTCCATTTCCAAAACGCGGTTCAAAAGGATTTTCTCCTTATCCGTATCGCCCGACGGTACTATTATCATACCAAGCTCCGTCGGTCCGAAATTTTCCTCAATTCTTGAAACGGCAACCTCCTTTTCCGTAGTCGGATTATCCGTATCCACGGCATTGGCGTTGAAGCTGAACGGGCATTTCGCGGAAAAAACGCAGCCCGCCGCGGCGCACAATACGAATACCGCGACGAATATGTATCTGAATTTAACGGCAAATCCGGCAAACGGCGTAATATCGGGAATAAACGAACGATGCTGAGTTTTTTCTATCTTGTCGGAGAACATTATCAGTAATCCCGGCATCAGCAGGAATACCGACAACAGACTGCACAGAATTCCCTTACATAAAACCAGTCCCAGGTCCTCGCCTATTTTCAGCTGCATCACCACAAGCGCCGCAAGACCCGCCATCGTGGTAAGACTTGACGAGCTTATCTCCACTATAGCCTTTGACAGCGCGTGTATAATAGCGTGATAATTATCCTTGTCCCGTTTTTCCTCCGCGAAGCGGTCAAAAAGAATTATCGAGTAATCAATCGACAGCGCCAGCTGCAAAACTATCGCGATCGCTTTTGTTACGGATGATATTTCCCCGAAAATAATGTTGCTTCCCATGTTTATCAGAGCCGCAGCCAAAAATGTTATCAGAAAGATAACTACCTCCATATAGCTTTGGAGCGATATCAAAAGCACAATCACAACAACCGCGAACGCCGCCGCAAGCAGCGGCGGAAGCTCCCTCTCAATCTGCTGTACGCTGTCATTTATATTGGGTGAGTTGGAATAACAGTCGTATTCGCTTAAATTCACTTTTATATTGTCTATAACCGCAAGCAGCTCGTTTACATCATCGTTGTCCTCAAGCGAAACATCGAACAGGGCGGCGGAATTGTTATAATGCTGACGGTCATTGCTGATGCTCACGGATTTTACGCCGTCTGTTTCCTCAATTATCGGCAGTATCACATCCTCCGCCTGCTCGTATGTTATATTATTCACCATGAGGTTTACCATAGGCGATACTCCCAGCTCCTCATCCATTATCTTCTGAGCAATCCTCGTCTCCGTTTCCTCGGGAAGATACGATGAGATATCGCTGTTCACGCGTACATGCATATAAAGCACCCCGAAAACAGCGCACGCAAGCGCAAACAAAAAAATAATAAGCCGCCGCTGATCTATTATAAATTTCGATACTTTATACATAACGCCGTTATCCATAAATACCGCTCCTTTTTGTACAATTGTTCATTATACATTATATGCCTATTCGCACGATAATCAATATTCAATTTTCATCAAACTGTATATTATTGAACATATTGTTTAAAATTGTTCAGTAAGTTTGTTATTGAACTTCTTGACTAACTTTTGGTTTGACAATATAATAATTTACGGAGGTGGCAGCAATGACGGGAAAGCAGGAGGACAGACGCGCGAGAAAAACGCGCGCGGCACTTGAAAATGCATATCTGGAGCTTATACAAAAAAAGGATATTTCAAAAATAACCATTCATGACGTCGCTGAAATGGCGGACGTGGCGCGCGGCACGTTCTATATTCATTTCTGCGATATTTACGAGCTTGCCGACTATGTGGAGAGCAAACTTTTAAACAATCTTACGCAATCCATTGAATTTAGCAGCGCGGATGATTTCAGCGAGGCGCTTTTCATGCGCAAGCTGGAAACTGCGATAAATTATATGATAGAAAATAAAAACGTTTTTAAACGGTTTATGTGCGGCGGAGGAAGCGGCTCGTTTATTGAAAAGCTGCGCCATTTGCTCGAGGAAAATCTTTTCAGAAACGCAATGCATACCAACGGCTCCGCCCTAAACGACGAAAAGCTGTACAACCTGAATATTATAATAAATTACTACATTTCCGGTATAATCGGCGCGGCGCAGTTTTGTCTGGAAAACGACCGCGGATACAGCGCGGCGCAAATCGCCAATACGCTCGGGTACAGAATTATGAGCGATTATGTTTCCATTATGCGCGATGAACTGTAAAATCTGCTTTGATGCAGAAAAGCCCGTTCGCGCATCCGATCGCAGCTTGACCGCGGGAAGTCCGTAATGATATATGCCTGAATCGCTCAGCCCCGTTCATTCGTCATCTGTTTATATCAAATACTAAGAAATTTTCAATAAAATTTATATCCCAAACCGAATCATTATATATGTCTTTTTGCGCTGCCGTAAAATATTTAAAAAAAAGACTTGACAACTTCTACAAGCTGTAGTAATATATAGTTACTACAGCTTGTAGTAGTATAAAATCGCGATTTTATTTATGTCAGACGGAAAACAGTTTAATACCGGGGAAACGCTGTATTAAATTGTTTTCCGCAAAGGAGGAAAAATGGAAAAGAAGCTGTCCGGAGCGGAAAAGGAAATTATGGACGCTGTATGGCGCGCGGGAAAGCCTGTATGCGTTAAGGATGTGTTCGCGCTTATCGGCGAGAACGGCAGGAAGTACACGACTGCGGCGACGTTTATGACGCGGCTTGAAAAAAAGGGATTTTTGCGCTGTGAAAAGCGAGGAAACCAGAATTATTACGAGCCGCTCATAAGCCGCGAAGGTTATTTAAAAAGCCGTACCGATGATTTTGTCCGCGAGGTCTACGACGACAGGGCAACGGAGCTGATAGCGAGCCTGTGCCGCAGCCGTATTTCCGAGGAGGATTACCGCGAGCTTATGGCGGCGCTTGAACGCGGCGCAAAACAAACGGGATCGTGAGGTAAAAGGGTATGATAAAGTTTATATTTGTAAAAATCCTGTTTATGAGCGTCGGCATGAGCGCTGCCGGACTTGCCGTAATGGGATTATCGAGGGTATTTAAAGGGCTGTTTTCCATGCGTCAGCGGTATTATATGTGGCTCGCGCCGCTTATACTGGCGCTTGCTCCCGTGTCGGTAAGCGCGCCGCCCTCCGTTATGAGCCCTCCGGCGCGGAACACATACATAAGCGCGGACACGGCGGTTGGTACCGTGCCAAAAACGGCGTACAAGCCGTCGGATATCGCCGATGCAAGCGCCGGCGCGGATATAACCGCGAACGCGGAGCCGGATAATTCCGCAAACACGGAAACGGTCATGTCAGCCGAAACGAAGAAGCCGTTTGCTATGCCGGATATTATGACGCTTATGGCGTATGCGTATTTTATCGGATTGGCGGCTGCGGCTGCTCACACAATGGTTCACGCGCTGCGGTTCAGGCTAAAGTTTAACCGCGCTGCGCGTCCGACAAAGCTTTGCGGTCTTGATGAAGGCATGCGCCGCGTCGGATTAAAGCGGCGCGTCGCGGTTTATATGATCGACGGCGGCGGCACGCCGTTTGTGTACGGGATGTTCCGCCCGAAGCTCGTTCTTCCGCGCGGCGAAATCGCGCCGGAAGCGCTTCTGCACGAGCTTACGCACATAAAACGTCATGATTTGGCTGTAATGCTGCTGGCACACACGGTGAAAATAGTGCATTTCTTTAACCCGCTCGCGTATATATTCAACGCCCGGCTCAAGCGCGATATGGAGCTGTCGTGCGACGAGGCGGTGTCGGCTATGCTCAGCGGCGGCGAGCGTATAGCCTACGGCAAAAGCATACTGGACTGCTCGCTTAATAATTCCTCCGAGGGTATAGTGTGCCTGTCGGAAAACGGCAGGAACGTAAAGGAAAGGATAGAAGTGATTATGAAAAACGCAAAAAGAACAAGGCTCGCCGCGGCTGTAAGTATCGCGCTTACCTCGTCGCTTATAATCGGGCAGACGGCGTTCGCGGCGGCGCTCAACGGCGCGGCGCCGGTGAAAAGCTACGCTGTGAACACCACCGACGAAATATGGAGCGTCATTTATGACAAGGGCGGCGAATGGCTGTACAGCGGCAAAAGCGGACGTAAAGACGGCAACAGCGCCGCGCTTGTGAACACGCCGGTATACAAGGGCTTTAAGGCGGATATGAATCTGACGTTTATTGACGGTATAAACGCGCATTTGAGCGACGAACCCGTCAACGAAACGGACGCGAAGGTACGCGTTGATATGGTCGAGTTCGTAAAGAGCGTATACGACGGCAGAGTATGGCAGGGCAAATTCGACGTTATGATGAATGGCGAGCTGATATTCGACGACGCTATGGGGTATCTGCAAAATATCCCGGGCGATTATAACAGGGAAAGCGGCAGGCTGTACATAAAGGACGGCGAAGATGATTTTACGATTGAACGCATAGATTTCGAGCTTGAACCGGAATCGGCAATCAACCTCGCCTGGGAGGAGGAACAGGCGGAAGGCTTTGACGCGTCGAGCGTCCGGTACCTGATGGGAACGCAGAAAACCGTTTACGGCGGCGCGGAGGAAACGGCGGAGGTCTCAGGCATTATCATACGCGCCAATCCCGCATCGGGTCAGCTGTTCGCGGATAATATCCCTTATAAAACAGGAACGTACATAAGCACTGTGCCGGGGGACAAATATACCTTTAAGGACAACAATACCGCGTCGGGCAGAGTTCTTATCAAGGACGGCGCTTGTATCATGGACGAGTGCGAAGGCACGATCTCGGGAATCGCGAGCGGGGATTTTAAGCTTGAGCTTACCGACAACGATGTCCCCGTATCCGTAATCATTGCAAACCCGCAGAATGACGAGAATTGCAAGGAATGGTACGAAAACGGCAGCTTTTCGCGAGGCGAGTCCGACGACCCGATAGACAACGGCATGGAGCAAAGCTCCAAGCGGCTGCGGTTATCGGATCTGCCGTTCACGATGACGCTGAACAGTGATAAAACAAAGGTCATAGTGAAGCTGAAGGATAATGCCGAGCCGTATTGGTGGTGCTTCTCATACGCGTCATACGTCACGGACAGCGGCAGCAATGTATGGGTAAAGAGCAACAAGGATAACTGCCCGCGCGAATTTGAACTGAGCCTGTGCCGCGATTTCGGTACTCATAATCTACAGTTCCGCACGTATGAGACAGAGCCGTATCTGCGAAATATTTTTTACGATATTATGTTCCGCATTGTTGACGGCGAAATTCAGTATAATGGCTGCGCCGCGTATATAGAAGAAAACGCGGACGCATCCGGCAGCGCGGCGGCGGACTGGGTAGAAAGGGATTCGGTCTACTACAGATACGATCTTACGGAGGTGAATTAAAAAAAGCGGCACATGCCGCTTTTTTTCTGTTTCCGGATTAAAATTGGACCTCACCTATAAAATTTTCGCGTTCGGGGAAAAAGCCTGTCTGCTTATTTGTACAAGAAATTCCTTATACGCCTTCGGGATTCGAGTCAACTCCTGCCGCGCATCTTCGCCGTTAAAGCCCCGTCACTGTAAATATACTCTATCTTTTTATATCCTCTTAAACTATATATTTTACTGCCTGCCGGATCCGGATATGTCCGCGCAAACGGTGTGAAATTTGATATGATGCTCCGGAGGCAAGGACTCGAATATCCCTCCGCCGCTTATGTCACACACCGTATTCCGTCAAATATTTCTTCGTATTCTCTATCATTTCGCCGAACAGCTTTTTTGCGTCGTCAAAATCAAGCTCAACATTCGGGTCCGTTATGAACGCCTCGAACGCCATATCCAAATCACGTTTGTTTGCCGCCGACGCAATCATCTCCTGCTCGCCCAAAACACGGCTTACAAGCGGATATATTTCCTCCGGTATATTTCCCGCCATCACCGGCGTGACGGAATCGGCACGGAACACCGCGTTCGTTTCGACCACCGCTCCAAGCGGCAAATTCGGGATCTGACCGCAGTTCGGGATATTAACGTTTGTTACCAGCTCCTCCAAACCCAAAAGAGCGCGTATTTGCTTTACGCCCTCCTCGCCGGACGGCTTCAACTCAAACTTTTCCTCGCCGCTGTAGAGCCGCTCGCTGCGCTCAAGACGCTTTTTCAAATCCTCCTTGCGCCATGCGACCGAGGTCAGGCCGAAATGCCACCGCTTTACCGTTTCCGGATTCTTCAGATACCACTTGCCCGGGCAAAATTCCGCCAGGTGTCTGTCGCCCGCCGCGGCGATATATCCGTACCTGAGGAATAAATCAAGCTTCACCATTTCATCGCTTGTGAATGAGTTGTTCATCCAGTTATCATCGACCTTCTCGGCGAATCCAACATCCTTGTACTTCCCGGCGAATTCACGATATAGCGGGAATAAATCAATATTCTTATATTTCGCCGACGTCAGCCATGTGAAGTGGTTCACGCCCACAACGTTCACCTTTATCTCCGCGCGGTCAACGCCGTCAATGCCCTTAATATCATTTAAAACCTTCACCAAAAGCTTCTGCGTTCCGAACACCTCGTGGCAGCAGCCGAACGCCTTTATTTGCGGAAACGTCTTATACAGCGTTCTGACGCATACCGTCATGGGATTGGTGTAGTTTATGACCCACGCGCCGGGGCAGTATTTTTTGACGCCCCGCGCAAACTCCTCGAACATCGGCACTGTTCTGAGCGCACGTATCAGACCGCCCGGTCCCGCCGTGTCGCCTACGGATTGATAAATCCCGTATTTTTCCGGCGCGTGAACATCGCTTTCCATTTCATCAAACGTACCCGGAAGGATGGATATTACCACAAAATCCGCGCCGGTGAGCGCCTCTTCAAGCGTATCGGCAGCCCTGTATTTCCATGCGGATCCCGTGCGGTTGCCGATAACCTCGTTCTTTTTAGCCGCGTCCTTGTCGATATCGTAAAGCCGCACCTCTCCCGAAATATCCTTCTCGGCGGCAAGGTCGCCCATCAGTCCCCACGCCCATCCGCGCGAGCCTCCGCCGATGTAAGCGATATGTATATCCTCATATTTTGTTCCGTTGAATTTCATATACGTTTCCTCCAAGTTATATTTATTGATATGATACCATATTTTACCGAGCTTTTCAAGTGCGGCGGCGGATTAATTTCAATTCCCTATTGAAAAACGTTCGGATTTAATGTAAAATATAGATAATATAATTAATTACGGAGGTAAACCGACATGAAGGAATTTATAGAAAGCGGCAGCGCGGTGCTCGGTATAGAGTTCGGCTCAACGCGCATTAAAGCCGTGCTCATCGGCAGCGATTTCGCTCCGATAGCGCAGGGCTCGCACGATTGGGAAAATCGTCTTGAAAACGGCATATGGACTTATACTCTCGATGATATCACCGCAGGCTTGCAGGACTGCTACAGGCAGCTTAAAAACGACGTAAGGGAAAAATACGGTGCCGTATTGAAAAATCTCGCGGCTATCGGCGTATCTGCTATGATGCACGGCTACATGCCGTTTGATAAGGACGGGAATCTTCTCACTCCGTTCCGCACATGGCGCAATACAATAACGGGTCCAGCAGCGGAGGAGCTGACAGCGCTTTTTAATTACAATATACCTCAGCGATGGAGCATCGCACATCTGTATCAGGCTATGATAAACCGCGAGGAGCACGTTATGCGGATCGACACGCTTACTACGCTCGCGGGATACATACACCGCCGCCTGACCGGCAAAAATGTGCTCGGCATCGGCGAGGCGTCGGGAATGTTCCCGATTGATACGGAAAGAAAGGATTACGACGAGGGCATGATACAGAAATTCGACAGTCTTTCCGCGTCAAAGGGATATTCGTTAAAGCTGCGCAATATTCTCCCGTCCGTTTTGCTCGCGGGCGAAGCAGCGGGCGAGCTGACAGCCGAGGGCGCCGCGTTTATAGACCCAGACGGTGATTTGGCGCCCGGGATCCCCGTATGTCCGCCCGAGGGCGACGCGGGCACAGGCATGACGGCGACAAATTCCGTTAAGGAGCGCACCGGAAATATCAGCGCGGGCACGTCGGTCTTTGCAATGGTGGTGCTTGAAAAGGAATTATCGAAGGTTTATCCCGAGATCGACCTTGTTACCACACCGTCGGGCAAGCTTGTCGGAATGGTTCACTGCAATAACTGCACATCCGATATTAACGCGTGGGTAAATGTTTTAAAGGAATTCAGCGCGGCGGCGGGTATTGAAATCAGTATGCCGAAGCTTTACGACATATTTTATAACGAAGCGGCAAAGGGCGATCCGGACTGCGGCGGTCTTTTGGCATACAACTATTTTTCCGGCGAACCCGTTACCGGCTTTGACGAAGGACGTCCTCTTATCGCGCGCACACCCGAAAATAAATTCTCGTTTGCGAATTTCGCGCGCGTGAATCTATATTCGGCGCTCGCGACGCTCAAGATAGGACTTGATATTATGACAAAGGACGAGGGCGTTAAAATCGACAAGATGTTCGGTCACGGCGGTCTGTACAAAACTCCCGTGGTCGGGCAAAAGCTCAGCGCGGCGGCAATCGGCGCGCCGGTATCTATCATGGCGACGGCAGGCGAGGGCGGTCCGTGGGGCATGGCGCTTCTTGCCGCGTACATGATCAAGAAAACAGGGCTTGAAACGCTCGAGGATTTTCTCCTGAACAATGTATTCGCCGGCAACGAGGGCAGCTGCATAGATCCAGACGCGGCTGAGGTCGACGGATTTAACAAGTTCATAAAAACGTATAAATCCGGCTTCGCGATTGAACGCGCAGCTGTGGAGAATCTTAAATAACACAAATCAAGGAGGACATAATCATGAAAAAAATAATCGCTGCCGCGCTGTCCGCGGCAATGATGTTCACCGGCGTTACGGCGCTTGCGGACAATGACGTAAGGATTGACTACAACGGCGAATACATAGACTGCCAAACCGCGCCGAAAAATGTGGACGGACGCGTAATGCTGCCATTCAGAGACGTTCTGGAAAGCATGGGCGCATCGGTGGATTACGACGATGCAAACAAGCTTGTAACGGCGTCAAAGGACGGCGTAACAATCACGTTTACTCTGCTTGACGACACGATTTATATAGACAATAACGGCGCACAGTCGCAGATAACAATGGACGTACCGATGATCGTCGAGGACGGTCACACGCTTGTGCCGGTGCGGTTTTTGAGCGAGGCACTCGGCATGAGGGTAGGCTGGGAGAACGGCACGGTATGCATACTTGATACCGCCGCTCTCTCTGATGAGCTTGCCGAAAAGACGCCGAATCTGTCAAAGCTTATTGAATTGGGCAAGCCTGACGTGAACAGCTCTAAGGCGGATATAAAGCTTAATTTCAAATCGGACTCTGCAAACGCTACCGCTCCGGAGGAGCACCCGAACAGTTTTTCGCTCGACCTTGACCTGTCCGCCGACACAACCGTCGGCGAAAACGCGCTCGGCATAAAGGCAGCTGCTGATATGACGCTTATCCCGGGCGGACAGATAACCGCTAAGGACGCAAACGCGGAAATAATTATCGCGGACGGCGTGATATACATAAAGACCGACGCGCTTGATAAAATCAAAATCGACCCCGCGTCTCCCGCGTTTGACGCGGCGGCAAAGCTTATCCCGTCCGATAGCTGGTACAAGCTGGATTTTAAGGAGCTTTTGGCAAAATCGGGTATGCCGGAAAATATACAGGAACAGTTCATCGCCGATTTGACCGATCCGACGAACCATACTCCGGATATGGAGCAGATATTATCAACGGCAATACCGGGCGGCGAGCCGACATCAGCCGATTTAAAAGCGGCAAAAGCGCTCGTGTCAGCATATGCGTTTATAGACAAATTCATCACCGTAACGGAGACGGAAAACGGCGGCTATACGGCAAGCGTTAAAATAACAACAGATAATTATGTCAGATTGATTTATGATATATTGCCGGAGTATTCCGAGGACGAATTAAATGATGTGGTTGAGCAGATTAAATCTATGTTAGATTTCAATATCGACGTAACGTCATCATATGACGGAAAAACCGAAAAGTCCGAAGGCACTGTTTCGTTTAAAACGGGCGATAACGCTGTTTCATTAAATCTGGAGCTGTCGGAGACATCGCAAAAGCTCGATAATATAACCGAGCCGCAGATTCCCGAAAACGCTGTTGACCTGATTGATATTCTAAGCAGCCTGTAAAACAAATGCATACAAAAAAAGCAGTCTTAAGACTGCTTTTTTTGTATATCACAAATCAATCCTCGTCCGACATATCCCAGTTGTGATACACATCCTGAACGTCGTCGTTATCCTCAAGCATATCGAGCATACGATTCATGTTCTTTATGTCATCCTCATTCATAAGCTCCGTCATTGACTGAGGCACCATTCTGATCTCAGCCGAAGAGAAGGTGTATTTTTTCTCGAGCGCCTCTCTAGCCGCCGTGAAATCATTCGGCGCAACGGTAATCTCATAAATACCGCCGTCCGCGTCAACATCATCCGCCCCCGCTTCGAGAGCGTCCATTATTACCTCCTCCTCATCAAGCTCTTCGTCCTCATCCTCAATTACAATTACGCCCTTTTCGTCGAACATAAAGCTTACGCAGCCGTTCTGCCCCATGTTTCCGCCCGCCTTATCAAACGCGTGACGAACATCCGCAGCCGTGCGGTTTCGGTTATCCGTAAGCGTGTTTACAATAACCGCCACACCGCTCGGACCGTAGCCCTCATATGTGATGCTCTCATAATTTGCGGTATCGTTATCTCCGGCTGCCTTTTTTATTGTACGGTTAATATTATCGTTAGGCATATTGTTCGCGCGAGCCTTCGCGATAACATCCTTAAGACTTGCGTTGTTATCCGGATCCGGACCGCCCGCTTTTACCGCGACTGTTATCTCCCTTGCGATTTTTGTGAATATTTTAGCTCTTTGAGCGTCATTTGCACCCTTTTTACGTTTAATGGTGCTCCATTTTGAATGTCCTGACATTAAATGACCTCCTAAAATTCATTGTAAATTCATTTCTAGACCATTTTAACACAATCATTTCTATTTTTCAAGCGTTTTATTTACATTCTTTTAGTCTTTTGGCGCTCTTAAGCCGCAGCCGTTTATTTTCGGCGGTATATGCGCTTCTTAACAGCGGTTTGTGTTGAAATTCGCCCAAAAATGTGTTAAACTATAAAAAAACTTATTTGTAACGGAGATGTATTATGCAGAATAACGTACAATGGTTCCCCGGACATATGGCGAAAACGCGCAGAATGATTGAAAAAAATCTGAAAATGATTGACGTCGTAGTCGAAATACTTGACGCGCGCGTACCATACTCGGGCAGGAACAAAAATTTCGATGACATTATAAAAAACAAGCCCAGACTTCTGGTAATGAACAAATCCGACCTTGCCGATGATAAAAAAACATACGAATGGGTTAACTGGTACAAAGGGCGCGATCTTACCGTAATCCCGATAAGCTGCGCGGCAGGCAAAGGAATTAACGATTTGATCCCGCGGGCTCGGGCGCTGATACAGGACAAGCTTGACCGCGACAAGGAGCGCGGCAGAAACAGGACTCTGCGTATAATGATGGTCGGGATTCCGAATGTCGGCAAATCAAGTCTTATAAACCGTCTCGCGGGACGCGCGGGCGCCAAAACAGGCGACCGTCCGGGCGTTACCCGAGGCGAGCAATGGATACGTCTGCGCTCGGATGCGGAGCTGCTGGACACGCCCGGACTTTTGCCGCCTAAATTTGATGATCAGGACGCGGCAAAGCGTCTTGCGTTTACCGGCGCGATCAGGGACGAGGTTATAAATATCGAGCTTCTCGCATACGACCTATGCGATTATCTCGCTTCCGCATATCCCGCCTTGCTTTGCGCGCGTTACAAGCTCGACAGCACGGACGGGCTCAAGGGATATGAAATACTTGAAAAAATAGGCCGTAAACGCGGCTGTGTGATATCGGGCGGAGAAATAGATTTTGAGCGCGCCGCGAACCTTGTTATAGACGAGCTTCGGGCGGCAAAAATAGGCAAAATAACTTTGGAATCACCCGACATGGCAGAGGCTGCGGAAGCCTGACGGCAAAACGCCCGCGGTCAAGCTGCACCGCGGGCTGTATTTATATTTGCATATCAATAATTTCCTTTGCTGTCTGTACCAAGTCCTCCCTTGTAAGAGGACTGTCGGCGGCGCTGATTGAATAGTTCAAGCCGCCGTATTCAAAGCCTATGCTTTGCATACGTGATATCTTCACCTCCGGACTGCCGTAGCTGAACACTATCGCGCCGCTTTCCTCGTCCTTTTTATCACGATCGGTCATTTCATAATCGGGCGGAACAAGCTTATTCATATATTCAATATACTTAATCTCCGCGCCGTTATAAACCTCCGCCGTTTCACAGTCGTCCATACCGACTCCGGCTTTTGCCGCGTCGGCAAATACGCTTATTTCATCGCCGTCCTTTTCGTACACACAGTCAATTCCCTTATAGCTTTCAACCGTTTCTCCGTTCGCGTCCTCGCTGTACGTAATATGTCCGCTCTTAAATCTATAGCCGTTCTGAAATTCCTCCGGGAACGACGGAGCTATACCAACGTCATTTTTCAGCGTCTCGGCAGTCGGCAAATCGTAATAATCGGGGATATTCGACGAATGGCTCGAGCGGCTTACGACCATCACCGCCGCAAACGCCGTAATCCCGAACGCTATTGTCAGCGCCGCCGCAATTGCCGTTATTTTTATCGGGCTTACGCGCCGCGCGCGATGTCTCTCCCCCGCTTCCGCTATAATATCGCCGGAGATTTCCCCGACCGCGTTAAATAAATCATGTCTGTTCATAATTCAACACCCTTCCCTATCAGATATTTTTTTAATCCGTTTCTTGTTCTCATAAGCATGGACTTTACCTTGCTCTCCGAATAACCGTACCGTTCCGCAATTTCCTTTATTTCATCGCAGTACCAGTACCGCCGCACAAACACAACGCGCTTCCGGCGGCTTATTCCGGCAAGATAACCGCCTATGTATCCGCCAAGCTCCGCCGCGGCGCAGTGTGATTCGGGCGTCTCGCCGCCGGGCAATATCCCGGCAAGCTCATCAAGCGTTTTCGAAAATCCGCCGCTCCTCTTTTTCGCGCTGTTATACTCGGCTTTGTTGACCGCTATATTCCGCGAAAGCCGCCCCAGAAACGCCGCGAGATTATCTATTTTTTTGCACGGTACCGTATTCCACGCCGCAAGATACACATCGTTTACGCACTCCTCCGCATCGCTTGCGCTCCCGAGGATATTCATCGCTATTGACCGTATCAGCCGTCCGTATTTCAGCGCCGTTTCATCAACCGCACATTCGTCGCGGTTAAGATAAAGCTCGATTATGTCTTTGTCATTCATGGCAATCTCCTTTTCATTATTGTAGGTCCTACACCGTTAAAGTAAGATTTTATACCGCGCGCGTCGCGTTTTTTTTGCCAAAAAAATAACCGCCCTTCGGGCGGTCATTTTTCGGTAAAATTATTTTACTATAAAGCTGTCAATTTCCGCAAGGAACTTGTCGCAATCGTCAGAGTGAACCTCAACCTTTATCGGCTTGCCGAGATCAAGGCTAAAGATACCCATAATTGACTTAGCGTCAACAACGTATCTTCCCGATGTAAGATCTACATCAAAGTCGTACTTACTTACAACGTTTACGAATTCCTTAACATCGTTAATCGAGTTTAAAAGCAATTCAAATGTTTTCATTGTTTGTTACCTCCTGCTTATAGTGGCATATAGTATATTTTTTACCAATACTATAATACAATTTTTTTTCGTATATGTCAATAGGTATTGAACTTTCAAAGAAAATTTTATATAATAATGCTAACTTTTAAATTGGATATTAATTCAAATTGACTAATAAAGCAAGGTGGCAGATATGAAACGAGCGGCATTTTATACCTTGGGCTGCAAGGTAAACCAATATGAGACGGAAGCAATGGCGGAGCTTTTCAGAAAATCGGGATATGAAATATGCCCGTATGACGAAAAGGCGGATGTGTATATAATAAACACATGCTCTGTAACGGGCATGTCGGATCGGAAATCGAGGCAAATCATACGCCGCGCGAAAAAGCAGAATCCCGACGCCGTAGTCGCTGTCTGCGGCTGCTACGCGCAGACAGCGGCGGACGACGTAATGTCGATAAACGGCGTTAACGCCGTAATAGGCACTCAGGACAGGTCAGGCATAGTCCGCATCGTCGAATCCGTGACATCTCATTCCGCCTATAACGGAGTGAGGGATATAATGCGGTGCCGCGAATTTGAAGAACTATCCGTAACGCGTTACGAGGACAGAACGCGCGCGTTTATAAAAATCCAGGACGGCTGCTCGCAGTTTTGCTCCTACTGCATTATTCCCTATGCGCGTGGTCCTGTACGCAGCCGTGCCGAAGCGGATATCATAGCTGAAATTAAAGCTCTCGCCGAAAACGGATTTAAGGAAATCATTCTGACCGGCATACATGTCGCGTCCTACGGCTCCGGCACTGATACAAATCTTGCCGGACTTCTGGCAAAAATAGATGAAATAGACGGAATAGAGCGTGTCAGAATGTCGTCAATAGAGCCTATGGCAATAGACGCGGCATTTATGGATGCCGTAAGGAATTCAAGGAAGCTGTGCCGCCATTTTCATCTGTCGCTCCAATCCGGCTGCGACGAAACGCTCAAACGCATGAACAGAAAATACACATCCGCGCGGTATGCGGAAATAGTGTCCGAAATTCGCGCCGTCCGCCCCGAAGCCGCAATCACCACGGATATCATGGTCGGATTTCCCGGCGAAACAGACGCGGAATTTTCGCAGTCGCTTGAATTTGTGAAAAAGATTAAGTTTGCTGACGCGCATATATTCAAATACTCCAAACGCCGCGGTACACCGGCGGCAAAACGCGCCGATCAGGTTGACCCGCGCATAAAGGACGAGCGCAGTAAGCTTATGATTGAAGAAACGGCAAAATCACGAGCGGAATTTCTGTCGCGGTTTGCGGGAACAGTCGAGCCGGTATTGTTCGAGCGCGGTGAAAACGGCATATACGAAGGAAAAACGGACAATTACATTACCGTGTCCGCGCCGTCTGAAAACGATGTCTCCGGCATTATCCTGCCTGTGAAAATAATTGGATCCGACGGCGTCTCGCTTATGGGTGAAATCGTGTGATAAAATAAAAACTGCGGAAATCCGCAGTTTTTATTTTACATCCATTTAATACGTTTCCTGAGCATTCTTCCTCCGCATATCATAACGGCAAATGCCATAAGCATTATTCCCAGAAGCTTAACGGCATTTTCCATTCCGGAGCCACCCGTAGCGGGAAGCTCGCTGCCCGCAATGTTGGTATAGGTAAATTCCTGCATCATCTCAGAGGCGTTATATAAAATCTCTCTGTACTCCGTATAATCCGAAGCGGATTTATCTATATAATATCCGTCGGGCGGGCGAAGCTCCGTCAGGATATATTTGTCTCCCACAAGCGTATCCGCCCATGAAATCTGCCCGTTTGAACCGGTCACGGCAAGCTTTGTCAGGTAATATGTTTCGCCCTTTACCGATATTGTCATCTTATCCGTAAGCTCGTCAATCTCGTAATCGGGAATATGAGACGAAGGCACCCTTGCCGCCGTGAGCACTCTGCGCACATCATCCTCAAGCATCCGCTCGCCTGCATTCGGAGAATACAAGCCGAACAGCGCGCCGGGGAGCCGGCTCTCAGCGTCATCCATCTTTGCAATCCTTATTCCCCAATTGCTGCGTTCATCCGTATAACGGATATATAGATTCGAGCCCGGATTATACTCAAACGATGAATTTCGGATTTTGGTCACCTTAGAGCCGAACGCGGTCGAGGAATATTCGTAATCGTCGTTCGCGTCGACCTCAACAATGCTGTAGGTTCCGGGAATTACGCTTCCCGTCTCGCTGTCCACCGTAAACTCCCATTGCCAATCCGTGTCAGTCGGATTGTAGGAGCCCCGGAACGCATATTGCTTCAGCCCGCTCATCGGGATTCTGTCCGATATCGACTCTCCCTGCTTAACCGTCAGCTCCACATATGTAGCCTTCCTGCCGTTACCGAGAAGCAGTGTACCCAAAACCTGCTCCTTAGTGTATGATGAGAAGTTGATCGGCTCGCCCTCATAAATTACAAATCCGAAGGTTCTGTCCTTATCGGCGATAACCTCCTCGCCCCTTGAATTGATAAGCTTCTTTTGCAGATACGGCACCGACGCCATTGTGGCTCCGACCTTAAGCGGCGCGGCGAACAGACTTTGATCCATTCCGTCGTCATCCTCAATCACATATTGATAACCGAAGCTGTTCCATGCCGTTTCACCCGGCGCCGCCTGGTTTTCGGAGCTTTTGTCCGTTATCGCGTCAAAGCTGAACGATATTACGGAGTTTTTCGGTATTACATCGTCTATCAAAACCCTCAGCGAGCGGGCGTTTTCAAGCTGCTCCGACGTAAGGCTTGTATAATTGTCAATCGTTGTCCAGTCGCTTTCATTATTGCCGCTCCAGTCCTGATTATCAAAATCAACCTTTTTGCTGTACTGAACCTTCACCTTATCCGCGGGTATAACGTAATCCCTCGTTATCTGATTTCCTGAGCCGTCAAGCTGCGGAACGCCGCTTTCATCCACCATCATCTGCCGCGCCGTAAGCGTAAAGTTCGGGTTTTCGCACAGACTCATTTTAA
Source organism: uncultured Clostridia bacterium (assembly GCA_947626135.1). GTDB lineage: Bacteria > Bacillota > Clostridia > UBA1381 > UBA1381 > 12844. The sequence goes on along the minus strand of CANQQZ010000005.1, from coordinate 87,695 downwards.
ACTGACTGCCGCGCGGTACTCCGGACGAGATTGTCACCTCGTCATTTTTCTCGGGAAGGTTATCTATAAGCACAAGCTTCTTCATATCCTTCGTTACGGAGCTGTTAACCTGAAGCATATATGTTACAACGCTGTCCCTCGACGGAAGCAGTATCTTTGTGCTCGCGCTGCTGCTCGTCGCATGATTCGCCGGATTATCCTTCTGAATTATCTTCTTAAGGGAATCCGTCGGATAGCTTATATCCACCGAAACATATGACGACGCTGTAACTCCGGCGTTATCGCCGTCCTCGTTCCTTATATTCTCTCCCTTCGTTACAAGACCCTCGTCGTAATCGTCATCGTTCGGAGTGAATACGGCGTTATTGTATATCGCCGGCATCGCCGCATAGCGTCCTGTTATATTCGAGGTCTGCACGCCGAGAACCAGATATGAATTGCCCGGAATTGACCATCTCGGATCCTCGAAACGGATTTTAATTGTTTCCGTACCCGCAAACGCGTTTTGAGGCTCCGAACTGCGCACAACAGACACATACGCCGGAACATCCTTCGCCGTAACGTTTTCGTACAGCAAAGTAAAATTCATACGGTGCTCTATTCCGTAATTGGCACTGTCAGGATTCAGCGTGCATGCAACTGTTTCATTGCTGTTTGTCGTAATTGTAATATAATCCTGCGTCGGGTCGTTATAGTTGTAGCTGTTGGCAAATTTAAGCAGATAATTGTCGCCCGCCTTTGAAACGGTTTTTGTGGTATTTCCCGTATTGGTATTTCCCGTACCGGAATAATTGATACCGAACGAGTCGGACGTATACATATGATACGTCATTGTGCCCTGCAAATGCTGCGGCGCGTCAATCGTATCCGTTATTGTATAGTCAGTCATGTCGGTCGTGCCGTCATTATACGCGGTTATTGTCCAGTTCGCGGTCTCCGCCCTGGTTATATTTTGCTTGTCAACGGTCTTTGTTATGCCCGGCACAACATCGCTGCCTCTGTAAACATCGACTGTGGACGCAAGCCACTTTGAGTCGGCGTTTTCCACCGCAAAGCCGTTTGCTGCCGCCGTGCTGCCATCCCAGATATATCTTTCGCCGTCGTTATTCGGAGTACGTCCGTTATAATCCGAAACATGCACGATAGACTCCGTATCAAGCTCATAATCCTGACCGAGAGTTATAAGCTCCATAGCCGCCGCGTTGTGAGAGATGATCTCGGTATCCTCCTCGTAGCCCGTAAGGCACTCGTATGCAAACTGGATATACGCACCCGGCTCAAGGTAATAATAACCGCTCAGCTCATCATAACCCGAAAACTGGGTATTCTTTGTAGTTCTAATCTCAAATTCCAGCATCTGACAGCCGTCTACCATATCCGTTTTATTCAGATACACGCTCGCGCTGTTATACGCCTGATTCGCGCTGAGCGAAGGATTCGCGGATTCCACGGTAACCACCGTTTTGTGCGAGCTCGAGCTGTCAAACATATTGCAGTTTTCCTTATACGCGTTTCTTACGCAGCCGACGCCGGACCATGAGTTTCTGTCGCCCTCGGGATTGCTCCTGAGCGCGTGAAATTCAAATCCCTTCGGCAGCTTATCGTAAATTTTGTTCAAATACATACGCGAATTTGAACTGTTGCGCACGGTCAGATAATACGCTACCATGCCGTTTCTCATTCGTTTGCCGCCCGAGGTGGTATGCACACTGCTCGGATATGTAAATCTATCGCTGCCAATAAAATACGATCCCGGATTGCCGTCACTTTTGTTGTAGTATGTGCCTATTTCATAGACACCCTTCTGTAAAAACGCAAGTCCCGTATCGGAAAGCTGATGCGTTACGCGTTTTGGGAAATTAAACGTGTAGAACACATTCTCGAGCATTTCGGACTGCTGGGTACTGATATAGCTGTCCCACTCATCTCCCTCCGGGAATGTAAGCGTAACATAAATATACAGGGTCCCGCCGTGCTTGAGCGTAATATTCCAATCACCGTTCCACTTTATATACTGCTGTCCCTTATCGTCATCATTGCTCGTCTCGGGATTAACCGTCGTCAGCGAATATTCGCCGCCCGTCAGTCCCTCCGCCGTCACCGGCTTGCCGTTGAGCGTCATATCAATGCCGGAAGCGACATACTCAACGGACAGATTATCCGCTCCCCATTCAAACGCCGATGCTGTATACGGAAGCTTATCGTACAAGTCATTGCCGGTAACGGCGATATCCTGAGTCGCTCCCGTAAGCTCCAGACGGTAGGTAACGCTGTCGCCGCGGCTTACTCTCGAAAACTTATCCTCGTCAAGCTCGTCAAACGCCGGACGCGCTCCCCTCTCGTTCACTATGTTTTTATCAAATTTAAATCCGAACGAGGACGTGCCCTTGTAATCATAAAGTCTGTGCGCGTTGCGGTCGTTCAGATATACCATATTCTGAGCGTCCGAACGCTGTCCGCTGCCGTCGCCGAATTCGCTCGCGTTAAACAGCGCCTTATACGGAATTTTAATATTATATTCGCCTTCAATGGTATCCTTGAAATACCACTTTGTAACGGTATTTATATTTTTATCGCTTGTACGAGTAACGGTAACGCTGTCGGCAAAATAATCGCCGAACCATACGCCCTCATACACGCGGGATTCGCCCATGCTGTCCGGAGGGGTAAGCTTGTAATAACGAACTCCGTCCTCGTCCGTAAACACCTCAAGACCGCTGTTCCACAAAGCATCCGCGTTATCGTCCACAGGCGCGAGCAGCACCTGGGTACCGTCCATAACATCTGCCACGGGAAGCGTTTTATATGTTCCGTTGCCGATATGCTCAATTTCCACCGAATAATCTATAACATCGTTATCCACTAAGTTCGTATCGCCGCTAAAATCTTCTCCGTTTACTTTGGAATCCTTTTGGACGCTTATTTCGGGCTTTACTCCGTAAACCGATATCGGACCGCCGTCAATAAACGGTTCCACCTCCGCGCGGGCAACCTCAGCTCCGCTGTCATCATACGCATAAGCATAGTTATGACTTACCGTTTCGCGTATATTCTGAATACCTTCGGCTGCCATACTGTTTCCGTAATAAATCTCATTATCGCCTTTCTTATAGTCGACCGTGCCGCCGGCAAGCATCATAAATGAATCCTTGAAGGTGGAATACACGTAAAACTCGGCTGCCTCGCCGCCTTCAAGTCCGTCCTTGTACCATTTTGACGAATATTGGGTGGATCTTGTCACAACAAAGCCCAGCGCATTAAGAGCCTCGCCGATAGATTCGTAATCGACTCCTATTGTATATGTACCGTTGGCGCCGGAATTATCCGCGCCCGAAACGGTAAGTGTTACCGGTTCTCCCACCGCGGCGTTTATCGTGATAACGGCGTTACTGTCCAGCACATTTTCATCCGTGGCGGCAGGTGCCGAATAGCTCGCGCCATGTCCACCGGAGCTTTGGTTCGACAGCTCTACATCCGTTACCCCGTCAACGGCTCTTACCGTATCCGATATAACATCGCCGACCATAGACGCATGCGTTATGGTGAGCTCAAAATCATTGCCATTGCCGCACGACTCGTCAATCATGCGCTGTATATTTTCAGGCTTGATATAGTACAGATTACTGAGCGGATCGGTAATGTAATCCACTCTGCTGTAATCAAACGGCGACGGATTTTTCGCGGTTATCACATATCCCGCGTCCTCACCGAAATACATATATCTTACCCAGTCGGTATCCTTGCGCATCAAATCGCTGTAGGCGCGTACCTTTGAAAGCTCAAACTTACCGTTTTCGGCTATGTTAATATCCGCAGCCTCTTCGGCTTCGCTTGTAAAAGGCTCGGCATAGTGGTAGTTTTCTTCAGCCGCCAGATCATTCTTCACGTCAAAGTTTAAATTGCCCGAACCGGAGCCGTATTCCTCTTCATTATATTCTATTACCTCCGGTCCGAATATAATATTCTGCGTGGAGTTTTTAATTTCCATACTGTTTGAGGCATGCGGCGAGGTTATCGTCCATTCAACGGTAATTTCGCCGTCCTCTCCCACCCTTACGGCTGTTCCCGTAACATTCAGGTTGGGTGTATTGAGCGTCGCGAGCAAATATGCTTTTCCGTCAACGTTAATGTAAATATTCTCGTCATTCCCCGCGCGTTCCGAGTAATAGTCGCCTTTTTCCACAGCCTCGGCTATGCCATTTCTCCACGACAGACCCTTCGGGAGCTTAAGAGTATCGGAATACACTACATGATGAACATAATCCGCTCCGTATTCTCTCGTTGTGTCAAGATACTCCTGATTTTCACCCTCAAATCTTATCCAGTATTTAAGACCTCCGAGCGTATACGTGCCGTCGTCGTTCATCTGTATATACTGCTCGCCGCGCGAATTATATGTTTTTTTAATCTCATAAGGATATGCCTGCGTATGCCATTCGGGCTCGAAATAGTTCCCGTCTGTCTCTATTCCCTCGATTTCATCCGTTGGATATATAATAGCGTTGTTGTATTCAGGATGCGAATCCCAGAAATCCTTTGTCGCTCCCGCCGCCCATACGCGCACATACTTGCCGTCGGCGTCACCGTTTAAATACTGGAACGTGACGTTTATAGGCACGGCTTGCCCCTCGGTGCTCGGTCCTATTTCGTAATAGCAATAGTTTGTACCCTCCACGCGATGGAATGTGAACGGCACGCCGCTGACATTGTACACATTATCGGTGAATTCGCAGCTGCTGTCCGCTTCAAAATATAACCTGTACACATTCTTCTGACCTCTTTCCGATACGTTAACGGTAAAATTATCAATTTCTCCCGTGAGGAAGGAATCAGCAGAATTTGTTACTGTAAATTCGCCGTCGTTAAGATTTATGCTGTCCCCGTTTGCTCTCGTGATTTTATTGCCCTCAAAATCACCGCTTGCTCCGCCGAGCGCCGTATCGGAAAGCGCGCTGTCCGGCACCGTAAGTCCATGCTCTGCAAACATATTCTTAACGCCCTCGACGGTGGATTCCCCGTTTATGGATGCGATATTGTGTCCGCCGGTGAACGCGAATATATTAATGTCGCTTATAGAATCAATATCCTCAAAATCCACGGATACGGCGCCGCTGTCCACAAACGCATATGCGTTTATCGCCGTGACCGGATATTCGCCGTTCATTCCGACAGCCGCCGGCACAACGAAGCTGACCTTCGACTTATCCGCGGCGTATACAAGCGCAGCAGTGCCTGACGAAGAATCAATCCTATACAAATCTCCGGCGTCAGAAACGTAGTATTTGCCGACAGCCATCTCGTTAAGCGGCTCGGGCAGCCCCGTCGCAGCCGAAGCGCTGCTTATTTCAAACTCATTGGGACCTTCAAATGTCAGACCCGATAAATATCCGTTAAGACCATCTATAAAATCACCGTTTATAAGATCTACCGATGCGCCTATGTTTAATTTCAGGTCGCTTCCGATGTTACCCACGCTCGCTTTTGAAACCCATTGCAGCTTCGTGCAGTTAATATTCATCCTCTTCAGGTTTACGCAGTTGTTAAACGCGCTTGAGGTTATATTGTCCAGATGCGCCGGGATAGTCACCTCTTCAAGGTTATTGCAGTTTTCAAATGTATGGTCGCTTATCGTCTCGAGTATCGTACAGTTTGACAAATCTATGGCTGACAGATTCGAGCAGTTTGCAAACGCCTTTGTGCAGATTCTTTTTAATCTGCTTCCGTCCTCGAAAATAACCTCTCTGAGAAGCCTGCAGTTTTCAAACGCGGAGGAATCGTTCAAATTGTAGCTGATAACCTCAACGCACGCGGGAATTGTTATTGTTTCAAGACCCGAATTCATAAACGCTTCTTTTTCTATATTTGTCAGGTTTGTCAGCGCTGTCAGATTGATATCCTTGAGGCTTGAGCAATTTTTGAAGGTTCCCATCCTAAAGCTGCTGATGCCGCTCGTTTCTCCGAAGGTAACTCTTTCAAGCGAAGTGCAGTCCATAAACATAGCCGAACCACCGCTGGTAAACACGGCTCCCGGCGGTAAGGTTATCTCCCTGAGGCTTGAACAGCCCTGGAATGTTCCGCCCTTTGCCGTATCGTTGAAATAAAACCAAACGCCGTTCGGATATTTAAGATTTTCGGTATTTATTGTTTCAAGCAGCGGACAGAACGCGAATGCGCCTATGCCGATACCTGTAATACTCGTGTTCTCTTCAAAATACGCTTCCGTTAAATTTCTGCATCCGTAAAAAGCATAGTCGCCTATGCAGGACCAGTTTTCATCTAAGTGCAAAGTCTCAAACGCTGTGTTGTAAAACGCTCCGCCCTGTTCGACCGAATATCCGCCAGGCATATTTGTGAGCGAAGCCGTGTATACATTTTTCACATCCGCGTCATCAAAATTAAATTCGGACAGATTGATACAGTTGCTGAATGCGCCGCCGTTTATATTCAATGTCACTCCCGACGGAACCGTGACCTTTTCCAGAGCCACACAGCTGTCAAACGCCCATTCGCCGAAATTAACGGTCGGCGAATCGGTGTTAATAATAATTTCCTTCAGCAGCATACGGTACGGAGCGGCATCTTTGTTTGCCGCCATGAAATTACTCGGAACGGTAAGCGCTCCGCTGCCCTTATACGTAATCGTCAGGGAATACGACGCGTCCGCTTTAAGCTTAAACGAGTAATCCGCACCGCCGATTGAATAATCTGTGCTCACAGGCATAATATCCGCGCTCATAAGCCGGATATCCGAATCATCCGATTTCGTATTCAAAACGGGACCGAAGCAGTATTCGTTATGCCTGTGCACGGGTATTCCGCATACAAGGTTCCCGTAAATATCAAAGCAATTATCGTCATGCGCATGCTCGTCGATTCCGCAGCGGCGCTTTCTCGGCGTAACCTCCGGCGTCGGTTCTCCCTCCGGCGGCAGGGTTGCCGACACGAGCGGCTCGGGATCCTCCGTCGCCTCCGGCGTGTTCAAGGTGGGAACGGCGCTTGCGGCAGCATTCGGCTTTTCCGTTTCCGTACCTCCCGCCGTACCTCCGCCGGCACTTTGAGAATTGGGCGCTACAACGCCGCCGTCCGCTATACCGGCGGAAGGCTTCGTTTCCTTCTCGGGAATATCCGGCACGGTCTGCGCCGGTATGGGCGGCGCCGCTGCCGTCGGTTCAGAGTCCTCCTGCGCGCCCCTTGAAGGCTCCGGTACCGGTTCCTCCGCGGCAGGCTCACCTGTCGGCTCAGCCTCAGACGGTTCCTCCGACGGATCGCTTTCCATCTCAGACGGCTCCCGCGTCATTACCGGCGTATCGTCTACCTTACCGGTTTTATCATCTTCGCCGCTCTGAGGAAATTCTTCTTCGTCCGGATTATCATCAGCCGGATTATCATCAGCGGCATTGCTTTCACCGTCCTGCGCATCGCCGATATCCGGCTCCCCCGCCGTAATTTCCCCATCGGAAAATGAATCGTCCGGTTCGTCCTCACCAATCGGCTCCTCCTCCGCGTCCGGAATGTCCTCCGGTTCCTCCTCCTGTTCAAAACAGCTGTCGTCATGGATATGCTCCTCCATGCCGCAGACAAGCTCTTCAAACGTATCATAGCATCCGCTGTCATGAACGTGCTCCTCGTCGCCGTCAAGACCGCAGACAAGCTCCTCGTATACCTCATAGCAGGATTCGGTATGAATATGCTCCTCCATACCGCATACCGCGCTTCTTTCAATCGTAATAGCCGGAAGAATGAGCAGATATGTGGTTATGAAAACAACAACCATAGCAAGACTTGTGACAACTCTGAACCAGCGTCTGTGTCTGCGGTGCTGCAAAATAAATTCAGCCGCTTTTCTGAATATCGAATAGTTCATACTGCTCCCCCTTCCTTGATTTTTTCTCCGGTTATCAGCCGACCGGATTCGGCTCTGCCGTGCACCGTACCGTTATACGGGACGCGCCTCCGTATGTGCATGTGAACAGGCTTAAATCCCAGCCGCCCGATTCCATTTCTTCGATGGCGGTTCCCGGGAGCGTTTCCGTCGTCTGCACTACGTATGTAAACTCATTATTATCAATATCTACCAATCTTACAACGCTGCCCGGAGACAGATTTTTTATATTTCCGAAATGCGTTTTGTAATTATGCGCGGCTATGATCAGATTGCCGCTGTACGCCGATCCTTTATACCGGCACGGAGCCGACCTCAGCCCGGGATATGACAGCTCCGATAAAACCGGCAGCTCCAGCCCCAAATCATCTATATACAATACCCCTATGTATCTGCTTCCGTCAATTTCACGCTCCGGCATTTCCATCTCGGGATATGTTATATACATCGGCTCCTCGGGCTCCGAGTATTCCGCGTTCAAATCCTCTTCGGGTTCATACCCGTCGTAATACACCGCTTCGCTTCCGTCGGGCTCCGCCGCTTCCGCCGTCCCGCCGGTCAGAACCTCCACGATTTTTTCCGATTCTCTGCCCGCCTTATTCTCCGACCATATATTGTACGCGGTCAGCCCGAACGCGAACAAAATCAGACACAATCCGGCAGCCATCGGTATTAAACCGATTTTTTTTCTATTCATCTTCCTCAGCCTTCCGTATAAGACCGTATCCCAATATGAACAGCGCCATACCGAGCGCCGCCGCTATCGGAACGGGCCACCAAAGTTGTCCTGTCTGCGGAAGCTTCTGCGTACTGCCGCCGCTTCCGCCGTTTCCGGAGACCTCCGCCGGCACTGCGGGAGAAGCGGTCCCCGCCGTATTTTCGCTTATGCTGCCCGGAACGCTCGGGACATTGGGATTTCCGTCATATCCTCCGTTCTCGTTGGGTACAGGCGGATTCCCGGATTGCGTATCCGGGGGATTACCGGTAATCGGGTCATTGCCCGGCTCAATCCCGCCGGGGGCAGCACTCGCGCCCGGATGCCTTCCCGAGGTCCCGCTGCCGGGATTCTCTGTACTGCCCGGATTCGATCCGACAGAAGGCGTCGGCTCGCCCGCATACGGGGTCTCGTTCGGATCCTCCGGCGCCGCAGATTCCCCGGGCACAGGCGTAATCGTCACGCGCGGATTTGCCGACGGACGCACCTCACCCTCTACCGTGGGATATGTATTCGTCACGGAATAGCTGTTTCCGGATTTATCAACGGAAACGATATATCCCTCGGGAACGTCATCTTCAACAATATGCCATTCGTGACTTGCCAAAAGCATACGCCACGTATATTTCCAGTTATTCGACTTGCTCAGGCGAATTGTGGAATACGCCTTTTCATCGTCATCACGAACCAGATGGATCGTCACGCTTTTCGGACGTTTATCCGTGTTTCCCTGATCCTCCCATATTTTAACAACGCTCAGGGTTGTATATTTTGTGCTTGGCGTGTCATTATGAGCCGGAGGAGGATTTTCCGGGGGCTCAGATGTTACCGGCGCCGACGTTGGTGTTGGTGTCGGCGTCGTTCTCGGTGTCGGCGTCGGCGTTGTTCTCGGCGTTGGCGTCGGTGTCGTTCTCGGTGTCGGCGTCGGTGTCGTTCTCGGTGTCGGCGTCGGTGTCGGTGTCGTTCTCGGTGTCGGCGTCGGCGTCGGTGTTGGTGTCGGTGTCGGCGTCGGCGTTGGTGTTGGTGTCGGTGTCGGCGACAATACCGGCGTTTCGAAAGGCGGCTCCTCCTGCGGGTCGTAAAATGCCTGAAGCTTTGGCTTTGCCGTCACATCATAAACCCATTCCCACCATGCCACCTCCGTTTCTTCCTCGGACATTGTCCTCGTAGAAAGCTCCGCGCTCGGCAGACATACAAGAAACGGCTCAGCCTCATATCGGTAATCGCCGTCATAGTGATTTTTGCTTACAACCAGGTATAAACCGGTCGTAAGCATTGAATTTGCAAATTTTATTTTTCCATACGAATCTGCTCCGCCGCTGAAATCAGCCTCTATATGGTCATAGCTGATATAACCGGCAAGCGTCATAGCCAGACCTCTTCCTCCGTCCTTTGTCATATCATATGAAACCGGATATTCTCTGAATTTATCCGTGGGTGTATATTCCACGCTCGGGGAAACCTCGGCGACCTTATATACTCTGACATCCGTCCACACAATCGGTTTGCCCTCATGCGTATATTCAACTGTAAGCGACACAGGCTTTTCCGTATCTATAGGGTCGTAATAGCAAAAGGCGTTTACGCATGTCAGCATAAACACAAGCACGCATATAAAAGCAGCATATACTTTTTTGCTCATAAACGTTCCCTCCCGTCTAATGTTATCTTTTTCTCACGAATAATCCTATCAGCAATATCAGCAGCAGCGGCAGCGCCAGCACCGGAGCCACCAGCATAGGATCGATCTGCATAGCGTCCGCGCCCACGCGCGCCGATATGTCATTGGGATTGTCAATTCTGTGACCGCGGACAAGCAGCCTGTGAGAATTGATTCCGTATGGCGTACAGGTTATCAGCGTGCAATAGTCCTTGCCCTCCTGTACGCGTATGGCGTCGGTCTGATCGGGCTCGACTATAAGTATCTGATCCACCTCGTAGGTCAGCGTGGCATCGAGCACGTTCAGCGTAAATATATCGCCCTTTACAAGCTCGTTAAGGTTAGAAAACAGCTTTGCGGAAACAAGCCCTCTGTGACCCGATATTGCCGCGTGCGTATTCACGCCTCCCACCGGCAGCGAAGTACCTTCTATATGACCCGCTCCGATCTGGAGCACCGTCTCGTCTATGCCATGATACACAACCATCGAAAGTCTCAGGCTCGGGATATTTACATATCCCATAACGCCGTCGTGCGATAAATTCAGCAGACTGTAATACGCGGCTCTCTCCTCCTCGCTCAGGCTGAAAAAGCCGTGCTTGTTATATATCATCTCGTTAAACCGCTCCGCATTGCGCCACGCCTCAGCGTAGGTATCGTTATCCATTTCCTCCACCTTGCCGACATAGCTGCCTATAGCCCGCGACTGGTGAAACGAGTTCCAGTAATTGCTTACCGTCGGGTAAAGCAGCAGACTGACGCCCGCCAGCAATACCGCAATCAGCACCTTTGTATAAAAATCAAGTTTTATTTTCATACAAAACTCTCCCCGGATACGTTTAATCAACACTTTAAGCCGGGGACGAAAATTCATCCGCAGCTTAAAATATTGATTATTGAGGATGCCTTCGCATCCTCAATAATCGTATATTATTAAAATCACATATCGCCGGAGCGCATACGTCTCCTGGCTACAAGCAATACTGCTGCGCCCACAGCCAGGGCGGCGCCTATCACATATATAAGCGTCGTGCCCATGCCGCCGGTTTCCGGAAGCGGCGGTCCGCCGGCGTTTTCCACAGTAACCGGCACCGTCTTTTTATCGGCGCTTGTAACCTCGCTGCCGTTCACGGTCGCCTTAAGATCGGTAAGAGAGCCGGTATCGTTATACGTAGGAGTAATTGTAATGCTTATCGGTCTGTCAAGCTTATTATAGCCTGCCGGGGCCTTTGTTTCCGTCAGGGAATACGTTCCCGCGCCGAGACCTACCACCTTAGCCTTGCCGTCTCTGCCGGTAACGATAGTCGACGCCTCTCCCTCGTTATCCGTCCATCTCGTAACCTTTCCGCTCGCGTCTATAACCGCGTATTCGGTACCGGACGGTGATTTTTCGCGGGATATTTTAAATTCCGCGCCCGCGAGCAGATAATCGGAAGCGCCCGCGACAATCTTCGTTATCTCCAGATTAAACACATATGTCTTTATAATCTGCTGAGGAGTTTCCGCAACGGAGTTGTCAACGCTGGGGTTATTGGAATACTGGAGCATTACGGAGTTGGGATTGCCGGCGCCTCCGATAACCGCGTTTTCATTTACCGTCGCCGTATATGTAATAACAATCAGGTCGTTAGCTCTGAACTTCTCGGCTTTAATATTTGTAAACGTGAAGGAGATTCTCGTTCCGTCGTCTCCGAGGTTATTGCTCGAATACGAATAATCCGTTCCCTTTGTAACAGTCACATCGTTTCTTTTAACCTTATCGGGCGAATAAATTTCAACCACCGGTTCCGCCCCCGAGAGCGTAAGCCCCGGAGACAAAATATCTACGATAGAATATCTGTAGGTTTTATATCCGGTCGTTTCGGGAACAACCGCCACAATTTTATAATTTACCGTGTCTCCGATGGATTTTGAATTGGGTCTTTGCGTGTCGTCGTTCCAATCGGAGCGGTCATCGTCAAAATACTTGTTTACCGTGGGCTGCGTAAGCTTGACCTTTACGGTCGCCGTCGGCTTTGTCGTTGTCAACGCGAGCGCCGCCACAACAGTCCTGTTATTTGCTTCGGTCATATCCTCTATAAGATAATATCCGTATTTTAAATTATCGACCACAACCTCGTCGCTGCCCGGGGGAACCGTCACGTCCTTATACTCGGTCGTGGTATTTTCCGCTCCCTGGACAGCCTTAAGCAGGTTTTTCGCCAGCTGCTGGAGCGCCTCCGGATCCTCCTCGCTGTCCTTAACGTCGTTTATGAGCACCGTGTCGAAATAATCCCCCACGTCTTCGCCCTCGTGGAACGTATCGACAATAGCCTGGCGCACCGCGTCATCGTAAATCTGATACGCTATATTGCGCTCGCCTCCGACAGCGGCGTTAAAAATTCTGTACAGCCTGAACGTTCTTCCCCCGATAGAGGAATTTTTCGCGTCGGAGGACGCAAGCGTAATTGAACCGTCATAATGTCCCGACGGCTGAGGCACCGCCATAAGATTGATGTCCGAATCCGAGGCGAACACAGCCATTGACGACGCGGCGGCGGTCAACGCCAGCGCCGCGGCAGCCGCCGCGCTGAAAAACCTTGTAATCTTTTTCATAAACTTTTCATCCTTTCCTGCTTTATTTAAATATTTATCTTTACAAATTTATATACAAAAGCATTCCGTTATACCCCGCTAAACCGAACCGATCCTTGAAAGGGGCCATATCTGATATACAAGCTTCCCGACGATCTGTTCATCCGAAACGCAGCCTATCGCGGTGCTTCTCGAATCAATCGAAACGCTTCTGTGATCCCCCATAACGAAAATCCTTGAATCGGGCACCTGATACGGCATTTCTATCGTGCATTCGCCCAAAGCCGTTTCTCTCACATACGGCTCGTCGATTTTTTCGTTGTTTACATAAACATATCCGTCCTCGTCAATGTTTACCCATTCTCCCTGAACGGCTATCACTCTTTTAACGAGTATCTTATTATTATAGTAGAAAGCGACTATATCTCCGCGCTCAAAGCTGCTCCCCTTGACGGAAACGAGTATATCCCCGTCGTAAAGCGTCGGGTTCATGGAGCTTCCGTAAATCTGCAATACCGGCAGCCACAGCGTTGCCACAAGCACCGCGAACGCAGCCACTATTACCAGCGCGTAAACCGTGCTTCTTATCGCCGCACCGTACCGGCTCCTATACCGGACCCTCTTCAGCTCCGCCTCGAGCTGCGCCGCGCTCGGCAGCTCCGTATGCTTTTTTTCAGACATCGGCACCGCCTCTCACGTTTTCCAGATATTGCTCCGCCGCCTTCTGCGCCGCCTCGAAAACGCCGTTCAGCTTCAAAGCCGCCTCAGCGATAGATCCCGACTCCTTCAGGATTATTTCACGGCTCTCGAGACGCTCGCGCAGCTGCTCGATTTCAGCCTTCAGCCTGTCGTTTTCCCTGACGGTCTCAAGCAGCATTTCAAGCAGCTCGCCGCGTTTTAATTTCCTCAATTCCTTATCGGTCATACCATGCCTCCGCAAAGTTACACAAAGAAAATATATGCCGTTTGTGCAATATGCATATATTTTTTCGAGTTCTCCTAAAAATATCGGCAACTCAGGTTAATTATACAATATATTATGGTTTTTTTCAATAGATATTTTCAATTTTTTAATAATATTTTATAAAAAATGCATATACCCTAAAAAATTTCCGGTTATTTCAAAGCGTTTCCGGAATAATTCAAAGACAAAATATATCCTTTTTTTCCGCGTTTTACGCAGATTTATCAGTCCAAGCCACTATTTTAGTCTATCATGCACAAATATCATATCGCGATATGTTCAAATTGCACAAAAGATTTTTATCTACCCGTCGGAACCGTTTAAAAAACAGACTTTTTCATAACTGTTTTTTTGCCTTGAAATTTATCCTCGTTTAATGTATAATAAATGTATAATTTTATACTTGGGAGAGGTATGTGCCGCCCAAAGAACAGAGAGAGAGGGATTGGATCGATATGAATAAAAACACAAAAAGAGCATTGTCCTTATTAACTGCGTCAGCACTGGCGGCGGCGATTATTCCGGCGGCAAATATAAGCGTTGCGGCAGTCGAGACCACGACCATCATAGACGAAAATTTTGATGGCGAGTCCTATACCGAATATGCGAGCGGCAAGAAAATTATAGAATCTCTGGGTTATCATGATTCAGACGCGGAAAAGCCGACCCCTACGCCGGTGACAATAAACAATATTAAATATTCGGCGGGTATACGAACCAGTAAAGATACGGACACGGCGACCATAGTGAATTACGCGTCTATTTCCGACGGAAAATTAAACGTTACCGTTGACCGATTTTCGTCAAGCGGGCGCGGAGTCAAGCTTGAATTCGACGGAGTTGACATTCCGAATATAGATACGCTTACCAGTCAATCAGCCTCTCTGGAAATGAGCTATGACATTACCGTACCGGCTACCGTAAACAACGTTTTGCCCGGCTTTACCGTAACCAGCAGCGAGGGGGGCATGGAGTTCGGAGATATTACATCAGACGATATAAACGGCGGAGCTCACGTCAGAATGATTTTGGACAGCCGTTCCACTAACTATTCAAGCGGTGCATATATGCAATATATGATTTCCGAGAAGGACGGCAAGGTGGTAAACACCCGCTCCGCGGTTACAAACGGCAGTACCGATTTCTCGGGCTTGTCCTTTTATATCCCTGCCGCAACCCAATATTCCTATTTGATAGACAATTTAAAAATGGAAACAAAGGAGCCCGACACCGGCTTGATTCAGGTAAGAGTTACCGATGATAAAGTGACGGCTGAGACTCCCATTGATTCCAACGGGCTCGGCGGCGCGGACACGACCGTGACCATAACAGGAGAAAATATAGCGGACGAAAACGGCTTGACCTTCCACCCCGACAATCTGGGATATTTGTATGCCGGACTGCCCTCGGGAACTTATACCGTAAAGGTCACGCGTCCCGGCTATGTCCCCAATATGGAGGAAACCGATACAAACACAGAGGCAAATATGTCTGAGAATGAGCTTGTATATACAAAAACCGTTACATTGACTGCCGGTAAGAAAAGAATTAACGCCCAGCTCTCTCAGGAAAAGGTTTACAGATATCCGGTAGCGACGACGGCGCCGGAAATGGGAAACAGGGTTTCCCAAATCAACGGCGGCAGCATTTTCCTTGCGGCTCCCACCCCCAATCCCGAGGGAGAAGCGGAAAGCGTAACGTCTGAGCTGTTCACCGCCGAAGTTTATGACCAGCTCGGTTCTCTTATGACCGCAAACGAAGAGCCCGACGGCGATCAGACCACCGGAGAATATACGGCGGAATGGGAAATATATCCCGAAAAAACCGATCCCGCGGAGGAATATGAAATAGACGGCAATATACAGCATAATTACATATCCATCAGAAGTCAGATGGATCCCACATACGATACACTATGCAACGGCGCCACGGTCACGGTAACAAGCGATTTCAAAACCGATGACGGAAATGACTACAACGTATATGACGTTGTATTAACGGCGATACCGCATGAGAACGACACCGGCTCCGATGTTGTGGCAGAACCCGTACAGCTTGTAAAGAAGCTCTATGTCGGCGAAAGCAATGTGCTGGTTTACGAGCCGGATATCACATGGACGACGATCAACGACGAAGTTATAGCGGACAATACGACAAGCACCGGTAAAACCAACAGATATGTTTCTCATAAGGCTGATAACTTCCCCGAGGCTATACCGCAGGGCGGCGTAATCATATCGGCAAGATTTAAGTTTGACGAGCTCAGCGGAAGCAGATCAAACGCTCAGCGCAGCTGGGCTCTTACAAGCAACCCGACGGTTACCTCGGACGATTACGCAGACATACCGTTGGTGGGACTTCAGTATACGAAAACCGACGGCAAGATCGTTGCCTGGACCGGCTGGAGAGGCAGCGGCTTGAACACCGGAACTACCAACGATTTAAGACACGCCACGCCTTTGAGCCAGGGAGGAGATATAGGGGCATACGATAATTCGCTTGTTCTGTTCGACAACGATTCTTCGACCGCCGCCGGAGCATATACGCCCGGTACGGAATTTACCGTTAACTTTGCCATTGACTCTGAAAATCATTGCGTAACGGTTGACGCAAAGGAGCTTGGTATTCAGGGAGTGCTTCCGTACAACGCCGGCGCCGGATTCCCGCAGGGTATGATTTCCGGAATATACGACGGTACTATAGACGGCGCGCTGACTGTCTCCGATGTTCTTGTAAAGAGCCTCGACCCCGATTATCATGAGCTGGTTGGCGATAACAGTATAGCAAAAATCGCCGGCGTTGACGTAACACGTCAGTATGACCTTACAAACGCGGAAAACGTAACATGGTCGATCGACGTTGCGCCGTCACCGTCGCCTTCACCCTCGCCTTCACCCTCGCCCTCCGTTTCGCCCTCCGTTTCGCCGCTGCCTTCCGAAAGCCAGCAGCCGGGCGGCGACGGTCGTTTCACTCTCTATTCGAGAGCTGCCGAGGCGTCGGCGGCATATATCCTGGACGCGCAGTATGACGGCGATAAGCTCAGTCATGTCGCTATATCCACCGTACAGATTACCGAGGGCGCGGATGAAATTGATATTCCTTCGCCTACAGTCGGACATACGTATATGCTTTGGAACTCGCTTGATTCAAGCAGCGGCATGAAGCCCCTTGCCGATAAGGTTGAAGTTACATCTCCCCTCGGCGCGCTGTCTGTCGGCGGATCCGACGGCGAACCGGCGCTAAAGGCTCTTACCGGCATTGAAATAAGCGATACCGGCTTACTGACCGTTAAGGACAGTGCGGAGCCCGGTGATTATATTATAACCGCGTCCATGACCGGAACCGATATTACAAAAACGCTCAGGGTAACTATAGGCGATTATCAGAAGATTTCAACCGACGCGCCGAGATTCTATCTCGCCGCCGTGTACGACAAGGAGGGTAAAACCGAGGATGAGGTTATTGAATCGGTAAGCAAGGCTAATAACAGCTGGGCTAATCTCAAATTCAATGTCCTCGTTGACCCGTTCGGCGATGATATATCGCAGATCCTGCCGGCTTCAAGCATAAACTGGTCATCTGACAGTCCGGACCTTGTGCAGATTGATCAAAACGGCAAGCTTACCATAAAGGATACCGCCAATATTACGACCTCCACCGATGTAACCGTCAGCGCGAATGTTACCACCGGCGGCGGCGTGGAGTCCGGACCGTTCAGAGTAACGGTAAAGGTGGAACCGTAAAAAAACCGCGTTAAGCGGACATATAAAAACAGCAGCCCGAGGGCTGCTGTTTTTATAATGCTATTCTTCTTTGCCGCGTTTTATAATCTTCAGACGCGTGTGTTCCTCCCGCTCCTTTTCCTCGAGCGCCGTGGATATTTCCTTCGTCAGATTCTCATAAAGCGGAATTGTAATGTTTTCAAGAGCATTTGCGCGCTTTTGAGTTTTGCGTATATTTATCGCGAGCCGATAAACGGCATTCTCTATTTCCGTCAGCCGTATCGTCATCCGCTTAACAGCGTTAAATTTTATAAGCGCCTCGTCAAGCGCGGATGTCGTGGAATAGAAGCTGTATACGGGACGCTCCGCGGCGTCCTCGCCGCGCACAACCGGAATTTCCACTCCCATAACGCTTCGCAGTTCAACCGTTACGCTGTCCTCTATCGGCGCGGAATACGCAAAATTTTCGATATTGTGCATACCCATAATAAGGCTCGCGTCCTCCAGAGCACGATACGCGTGGGAAAATGTTTCCTCTATTCCCGCTTCGACCTCTTTAGCCTCCTCAATAAGCTGCATCATTTCGCGTATAAGGATATTGCGCTTTTTGTCAAGCATTTCATATCCGCGCCGCGACAGCCTGAGCGTATTTTTCGCAGCCATGAGGTTTCCCTTTGTGGGAGCAGCGTTAGCCTGCATAAGCTACACCACCTCCCGCTCCGTTTTTCCGTAATATTTGTCAAGCATCTCATCGCTCACGCGATCAAGCTCGGTTCTGGGCAGCATAGATAAAAGCTGCCAGCCCAGATCAAGCGTTTCCTCTATGGATCGGTTTTCATAAGCTCCCTGCGTCAAAAACCGCTTGTCAAACTCGCGTCCGAACGCAAGGTATTTTTTATCGAGCTCCGACAGCTCATCCTCGCCTATTACGGACGACAGGCTTTTCGCGTCCTCCACCTTCGAGTATGACGCGAACAGCTGATTCGCGAGCTCCGGATGATCCTCTCTCGTGAATCCCTCACCTATGCCGTCCTTCATAAGTCTTGACAGCGACGGCAGCACCGATACCGGCGGATACACGCCTACGAGATTCAGATTTCTGCCCAGAACTATCTGCCCCTCCGTGATATATCCGGTCAAATCCGGCACGGGATGGGTTATATCGTCATTGGGCATCGTCAAAATCGGCACCTGAGTTACGGAGCCTTTTGCGTCCGCGATAATGCCCGCTCTTTCATAAAGCGAGGCAAGATCGGAATACAGGTATCCGGGGAAGCCCTTTCGTGAAGGTATCTCACCCTTTGACGAGGATATTTCTCTGAGCGCCTCCGCATATGACGTCATATCAGTAAGAATTACAAGCACGTGCATATCATAATTGAACGCGAGATACTCAGCCGCCGTCAGCGCACAGCGCGGCGTTATGATTCGTTCCACGACCGGGTCGTTTGAGAGATTTAAAAACATTACGACCTTCCCGAGCACGCCGCTTTCCTCAAATGAGCGGCGGAAATAGTTCGCGACATCATATTTTACGCCCATCGCGGCAAATACTATCGCGAATTTTTCTCCGGCGGCGTCATCGCTGTCAACCACCTTCGCCTGACGCGCGATCTGCACAGCCAAATCGTCGTGCGGCATACCGTCGCCAGAAAAAATCGGCAGCTTTTGACCGCGTATAAGCGTCATAAGACAGTCTATCGAAGAAATTCCCGTCTGAATAAAGTTTCGCGGATATTCGCGCGCCACGGGATTAATCGGACTGCCATTTACGTCCCTGACCTCCTCGGCAAAATAATCGCCCATTCCGTCGATCGGACGTCCCACGCCGTCGAGCGTGCGTCCGAGCATCTCGCGCGACAGCTTAAGCCTCATGGGCTCACCCGTAAACCGCGTTGCCGTATTTTCAAGAGAAAGTCCGTCCGTACCCTCAAACATCTGCACGACCGCCTTGTCTCCCGATATCTCAACGACTCTGCCCATTCGCTTTGTTCCGTCCGCCATCGTCACGGATACCATTTCCTCGTAAAACGCTTCGTCTACGCCTTCTATAACAGCGAGAGGACCCTGTATATTATTAAGCCCCATATATTCTATCGGCATATCAACGTCCTCCTTTTCTACTTTGCAAACGACGGCACCGACGCGTCGAAGGTATCGTTTATTTTCTTCATAAGCGCATTAAACGGCGCGTCTATGTCCTCATTGCCGATTGTGTACTTTATCCTGATGATATCATCCACAATTCCCGTTTGAGTGACCTTTGAGATTACCGCGCCCGAAGCAACAAGCTCCTTTAACCGGCGGTCAAGCAGCAATATGGCGTCCATCATCTTATCCTGCTTCTCAAGCGGGACATATGTGTCGTCCTTATGGAACGCGTTCTGCTGCAAGAATCCTACGCGTATAGCCCGCGCCACCTCAAGCGTCGCTTTCTGTCCCTCCGGCAGCACGTCGGAGCCTATGAGCTTGACTATCTCCATAAGGCTCGCCTCCTCCTGCAAAATCGCCATAAGCTTCGCGCGCTTTTGCATAAAGTCCGGCGACACGTTTTCCTCATACCATCGCGTCAAATCGTTTATATATTCGCTGTAGCTTGTAAGCCACTGTATCGCCGGATAATGCCGCGAATACGCCAGGCTTTTGTCAAGCGCCCAGAAGCAGCGTATAAAACGCTTTGTGTTCTGAGTTACCGGCTCCGAAAAATCGCCGCCCTGCGGCGATACGGCGCCTATTATCGAGATCGAGCCCTCCGAGCCGTTCAGATTTGTTACATATCCGGCTCGCTCGTAAAACTGCGACAATCTTGACGCGAGATACGCCGGGAAGCCCTCCTCAGCCGGCATTTCCTCCAGACGCCCGGAAATTTCCCTAAGCGCCTCAGCCCAGCGCGATGTGGAATCAGCCATAAGCGCGACATGGTAGCCCATGTCCCGGTAATATTCCGCGAGTGTGACTCCCGTGTAAATTGACGCCTCGCGCGCGGCAACCGGCATGTTGGACGTGTTTGCTATCAGCACCGTCCGGTCCAGCAGCGGTCTCTGCGATTTCGGGTCAATCAGCTCCGCAAATTCATTAAGCACCTGCGTCATCTCATTGCCGCGCTCACCGCAGCCGATATAAACTATAATATCAGCGTCGCACCATTTCGCAAGCTGATGCTGCGTCATCGTTTTTCCGGTTCCGAAGCCTCCCGGCACCGCCGCTGCGCCGCCCTTGCCTATGGGAAACATTGAGTCTATTACCCTTTGTCCTGTCACAAGCGGCTTCGTAACCGCTTGTCTTTGAGCATAAGGACGCGCTTTTTTTATCGGCCATTCCTGCCTCATACGTATATCGATTACGCTGCCCGCGCTTTTGACCCTCGCTATAACATCGTTAATCGTATATTTGCCGTCCGGCGCCGCCCATTCAACGGTGCCGGCAATATTGGGCGGTATCATAATCCTGTGCTCTATAAGACTCGTTTCGGGAGTGGAGCCTATTATGGTCCCGCCCGAAACAATGTCGCCCTTTTTGACTGTCAGCTTAACGTCCCATTTTTTTGATTCATCAAGCAGCTCCACCTGTGTGCCGCGCGAGATAAATGCGTTTGTAAGCCTGCGTATCTCGGAAAGCGGGCGCTCTATTCCGTCAAAAATATTGGAAAGTATACCCGGCGCGAGCGTAACGGAGAGCGGTCCGCCCGTGCCCGTTACCGTTTCTCCGGCGCGCAGTCCCACGGTTTCCTCATATACCTGAACAATCGTTTCCGTATCTGTCACGCCTATTACCTCGCCTATAAGCGACTCACTTCCGACGCGCACCATTTCCTGCATTTCAAACGCGCCCGAGCCCCTGACCCTTACGACGGGTCCGTTTATTCCGAATATACGACCTTCCGCATTAGCCATATATATCATTCCTTTCTGTTAAGAGTCACGCTCAGCGGATCACAAGACCGCTGTGCTGCAGGAACTCCTGCTTCTCGTCCATAAGCAGCTCGCCGAAGGAATAATCCACCGAAACGCGCCTGTCCTTATTGTATACGCGCACTCCGCCGATAAAATCACGGTCGGAAACCCCTTCAACGGACGCGCCCGGACCCGCAGCGGCTGTAAGCTCACTTTCGTAGCGCATATCATCCTTTGAAACGTACACCGTTTTTGCGCCTTCTCCCGCTTCCTTTACCGCTTCCCCGGTCTTTTTTATAAGCCACGCGCTGTATTTATCCGACCGTGTAAAGCTTCCGAGCCGCTCCTTCGCGGCTTCCATTACATCGTCTATGATTTCCTCGCGCTTTAACAGCACCTTCTTTTTGGCGTCCATCTCGGCGTGAAGCAGCTCTTCGTCCGCCTCATGCTCATATTTGCTCTTATTGCGCTGAATTGTCTCATATGATTCCTTTAGATATTCATTTTCCTTATCCGCAACAATGCTTTTGTATTGCTCCTCCGTCTCCTTCATGAGCGCCTCGCGCTCCTTGTTGGCATCGCGAAGCACAACCGCCTCAAATTCCTCAAGCTGTTCATCGGTATAATCCATGCTGCTGTCCTCCTTTATTATCAAAGCTTCAGTCCTATTGACTCCTGAACCATGCGATTAATACTCTCGGCAATATCCCTGCTGCCGTGACGGTCGGGTATCTCGATTATGAGCGGTGTGTGAAGCTTAAGCTTCAGCTCATCGAGATATTCCTTTGCCAAGGCTTCCGCTTTTTCGGTCAGAACAAGTATTCCTATCTCGGGATTTGCTATAGCCCTGTCAATTTCAGCTTTTGCCGAGCCGCTGTCGTGAACGACGCAGCCCTCCACTCCGGCAAGGCGCATTCCGACCTGCGTGTCGATATTGTCGCTTATCAAATACATTTTCATATAATGCCACCTGATATTACGAATTAAGAATAAGTATCGAGATAACAAGACCGTACAGCGCTATACCCTCGGCAAGAGCAACGAATATAAGCGTCTTACCCATTATGCTCTCGTTCTCGCTCATAGCGCCTATCGCCGCGCTTGCCGCGCTCGCGACCGCGACGCCGCCGCCGACGCCTGAAAGTCCCGTAGACAGCGCGGCTCCTATATAGCGAAGCCCCATGCCTATCGAAACGCCGTCAGCCTCGCCCGCAGCCAGAGCGCTCACGCCGCCGCCGAGCGTTACTATCAAAGCCGCCGCTAAAACGCTGAAAAACGATATTGTATTCATTAAAAGACATTCTTTGCCCTTTTTTCTGTCCGTCGCGCGGTAAAACGCGTATGGAACTATTATGCTCAAAGCTATTAATACGAATAAAATTGTCATTAACATGATGATTACCTCCCAAAAAATCATTTATCCTTCAGCGACACGAACGCCTTGCCGCCGCCGCTGAAATATCTGCTGAACATTTCGTAATATTCGAGCCTCAACACCTGGATGCCTACTATGAGTCCCTCGAGGCACATAACCAGAATGTTGCCGATTACCTGCACTATCGCGCCGCTTACGCCGCCGCCCTGCGAGAGCACCGCCACAACGGTCATCATTCCCACATGGACTATCGCAAACGCGCCGATTCTCAGGAAAGATATGGTATTTGAGAAAAAGCTCAAAATTACCTCAAACAGCTCGAAAAAGCTTTCCACAAAGAACATTCCGCCCTTTGGCTTCCAGTTCTTCCTTCCGTCAACAAGCTTTGCAAGCGGCTCCTCGAAAAACATCGCTATAAGCGATACTATAAGCACCGCGACATATATTTCCGTCGGAGTTTTGAAGCCTATCAGCATATCTCCCGCTATCGACAGCGCCGACAGGTAAAACAGTATTCCCGCTATGCCGTTGTGCGAGAAAATACATTCTCCCCGTCCTCCCGACCGCAGGATATTCACCACATTCAATACCATGCCGAATATTATTACCGCCATGCCTATGCCTATCGTGCCTCCAAGCATCAATCCTATCTGCTCCATCGGCTTCAGGGCATGCGTATGGAATAGCGCCGGTATTATCTCCTCGTTTCCGAACACGCTTCCGTAAATAAATCCGAAAACCATACCCGAAAGCCCGACAAAACCGACTATTCCGGCTAAATCCATCTTCTTTATCCTGTAGATTATAAAGCCCGCGAGCGCCAGTATTAGGCTTTGACCGACATCGCCGAACATTATGCCGAAAAACAATATATACGTCACCGCCAGTATGGGCGTGGGATCGATCTCGTCGTAGCGCGGCATACCGTACATCTTTACAAACATCTCGAACGGCTTAAACACAAAGTTATTTTTCAGCTTCGTCGGCGGCGTGATGGACCACGCGTTTTTCGGCTCGTCCTGGAAGAACATTACGTCGCCGCGCTCCTTCGCGATTTCCTTTTCAAGCTTATCCGCATCGGAACGCTCCATCCAGCCCGCCACGAAAAACAATAAATCCGTATGCATCGCGTGCCGCTTTATTTCAGAGAACTGCGCACGCTTCCGGGCAAGCGTATATATGGCGCACAGCTCGGTTTTTTTGCTTTTCACAAGCTCCTCGTTTCTCGAACGGCTGCCACTTATTTCTTTGCCAAGCCGCTCGTTTTCAGCGCTGAGCCTGTCATGCAGATGCTTCGGAGTGCCCTCAAATTCAAGGGCTATTTCCACGCGCTCGAAATACAGATTCCTGAACATATCATCTACTTCTCTTATCCGGCTCGCCGGAGCGAAGCAAAAGCCCCACACTCCCGATTCATCGCGCGAGGTCTCCAGAAAAACAAAGCCCTTATCCGTCAGATACGTTTGCATCGTTATAAACCCTGTTTTCGGGAGACGTCCGAAGCGATAGGCTATAAACCTCATTGACGGCAGCCTCGATAAGTCGGTATCAAGATTTGAAATAGGCTCTAAGGATTTCATAACCCTCTTGTTGTCCTCGATCTGCTTTTCCATTTGCGCGCATTGACGCTGCTCATCGTTGATTTTCGCTTCTATATCCGCTATGCGCTCCTTAATATCCTCGATAGTCAGGCTCTCGTCAATTGTCGCAGACGTCTTATCCTTGATGTTCGCAATCGACAAAATATCCGATGTTCGCCTGACGATCGCGTCATATTCGTCCGGCTCGCTGAATTCCTTCAAGCCGTGCTTGTCGTGCATCACGGACAGAGCGTTCTCCAAATGTATATCCCTGCCGCAGATGTATTTTTCCGCAACGCGCTCAAAATCGGGCAGCTTCCCCGATATTGTCACAGCGCGCATTTTTGCTATTGACACCTTATACAACACTCCTTTCTTCCGTTATTCGTATATGCTTGCGTATAACCGCGGGATCTCTGTTATAACGAACTCCCTCGATTACCGTAGTTGTTCTCCAGATCTCCCAATTTCTGAGCTTCTCGTAAGCGGCTATCGCCGCGAGCGACGGTGTGCGGAAAACACTCTCCGCGATTTTGCTCAGCATATACACATAATTTTCTTCTATCGCCAATCCGTCGTCGATTTGGTCGAACAGTCCGGCGTATGCCGTCGAGCGGACAACGGCGGCAAATTCCGTCTCGTCTGCGGAATTTACGAGCGAACGGACAGCATCTTCGCTTAATCTGTACCTCACCGGCAGCAAATACGAAAAAATAGCCTCGTTCGCGAAATGAAAATATTTTTTTCCTCTGTATATCCACATAATATTAAGCATATCCGCATCGGAACCAATAATTTTTTTCAAGCCCGCCGCCTCGGATTTCGGCAGAGCGCCTATAAACTTCCACAGATTTCTGTAATAATACTCGTCAAAAATCATACCGAGCATGAAAAAGTCCGCGTTAAAATCCAGCGCTCTTTTCAAGGGCTCCTCATATATCGTTTCCTTGCACGCCTCGGCAAAATCCTCAAGGGATTTCGCGTTTTTGATAGCGTCGCGGTCTATCTTTCCGACGTTTATAAACAGATGGTTTTTTAACTCATCGTCGGTCGTCGGCTTCGGGCTCTCTTCCTTTGTGTAGATGTAATGGATTTTTCGCTTTAAAAATTCTATCTCCCGTCTTATAAAGAAAAACCGAATAACATTCGCATCCTGATTATCCATAAAACGGCGGATTTTCAGGAAATCCGTAACGAGCTTCTTGTGCATAAGATGCTCCATCTGCCCCCGGTGCACGTCGTTATCGTCAATTATCTTAAATGCCTCGCGATATGCGTCCGCAGCCTTCATATACAGACAAATATCTTTTACGGTTTTTTTCTCCGAAAGCGCCGCAAAATCCCTTTCCGTTAGCGCGAACGCACGCATAGCTTTAAGCTTCGCGCCTATCGCGCTGTATTTGGCACTCATAACATCACCTCGTTTATGCGCCGATTATATGATCTACCATATCATTAACCCATTTATCCTTATTCTCGCTGTATTTCTTATCCAGCTCAGAAAGCTGCTCGCCCACGCGGGCATTGATCCGGGCAATTTCTCCGCCCAGTCTGTCGCGCTCGGTTTTCTGAAGTTCACGGCACCTTTTGTCCGCGGCGTCGCTCATCTTCCTCCTGAGACGCGCTTCCTTCGCTTCAACGCGCTTATCAAGCCCGTCGCGCTCCGCGCGCGCGTCTGACATAATCTCCTGCGCTTTGTCCTCGATTTCAATGATGCGTTTTATAATTTCTTCCATAGCTTACGCCCCCTTTCACTAATTCTTAAGGCTTTGCAGCGGCGCCGGAATCCTTCCGCCGCGCGATATAAATTTTTCAGCCGAATATTCCCGCACCGGCATAACCGGTCCGGTGCCGAGAAGTCCGCCGAACTCAACCGTGTCGCCGACCTCCGCGCCCGGCGCCGGTATAACGCGCACAGCCGTAGTTTTGCTGTTTACCATTCCTATCGCCGCCTCATCGGCGATAATAGCCGAAATCAACGCCGCATCCGTGCTGCCCGGAATAACTATCATGTCAAGCCCCACCGAGCATACGCATGTCATCGCCTCGAGCTTTTCCAGCGAAAGCGCGCCGCTGCGCGCCGCCGCAATCATTCCGGCGTCCTCGGATACCGGTATAAACGCTCCGGAAAGTCCGCCGACATAACCCGACGCCATAACGCCGCCTTTTTTTACAGCGTCGTTCAAAAGCGCAAGCGCGGCTGTCGTGCCGTGCGTTCCGCATTTCTCGAGTCCCATTTCCTCTAAAATATATGCTACGCTATCCCCCACCGCCGGAGTCGGTGCGAGAGACAAATCAACTATGCCGAACGGAACGTTCAACCGTTTCGCTGCCTCCTGAGCGACAAGCTGTCCCATACGCGTAATTTTAAAAGCGGTTTTCTTTATTGTTTCGGCGACCACACCGAAATCCTCTCCTCTGACCTTTTCAAGCGCGCATTTCACAACGCCCGGTCCGCTCACTCCGACATTAATAACGCATTCGCCTTCGCCTTCGCCCAAAAACGCTCCCGCCATAAACGGATTATCCTCAACGGCATTGCAGAAAACCACCAGCTTCGCGCACGCGAAGCCCTTCGTATCCGCCGTCAGAAGCGCCGCTTCCTTGATTATTTTTCCCATTTGAGCTACGGCGTCCATGTTAATTCCGGCGCGCGTTGAACCAACGTTTACGCTTGAACAAACAAGCTCCGTCTGAGCCAGAGCCTGAGGTATGGACTCGATAAGCGCCCTTTCGCCGCGCGTAAAGCCCTTATGGACAAGAGCACTGTAGCCTCCTATAAAATTCACTCCGACCTTTTTAGCCGCCTTATCGAGCGTTTTCGCGATTTTAACCGCGTTTTCCGGCGTGGGCTCGTCAAGCGCGTCAACAAGCGCCGCAACCGGAGTTACGGATATGCGCTTGTTTATAATCGGTATTCCGAACTCCTCCTCAATCGCCTCGCCGACGCTTACCAAATCCTTTGCATACAAGGTGATTTTATCGTATACGCGCCTGCATACCGTATCGATATCCTGCCCCGCGCAGCTCTTTAACGATATTCCCATTGTTATCGTTCTTATGTCAAGATTTTCACGGTCAATCATATTGACCGTTTCCAAAATTTCAAAATGATTTAACATAATCCGTCTCCATTGCTATATCCTATGCATCAGCGAGAAAATTTCCTCGCGCTGCAAATGTATCGACAACCCCATATCGTCGCCCAACGCGTCAAGCTTCTCGTTGAGCGATTTAACCGTGGTCTTTTTCCCGTCGTATTCCACAAGCATAATCATTGTGAACATATCCTGCATGGTCGTCTGTGATATATCGAGAATATTTACGTCGTTTTCATACAAAACACCGCTCGTTTTCGCGATAATGCCCTTCTGATCCCTGCCTATTACCGTTACAACCGCTTTCATATTTTTATCTCCTTTAATTATTTGTTCTCTGCCTTAGCGCCTCGTACATTATAATTCCCGCGGCGACCGACGCGTTGAGGGAATTGATTTCTCCCCTCATCGGAATTGAAACAGCGAAATCACAATTTTCACGCACAAGTCTGCTTATGCCTTCCCCCTCGCTGCCTATCACGACCGCAAGCGCGCCCTTTAGATCCGATTTATACAGCGGCTCGCCGTCCATGTCGGCTGCGCATACCCATAAGCCCGCCTTTTTCAGTTCTTCTATCGCGGCGGATATGTTCGTCACCCTCGCCACAGGAGTGTATTCCGCCGCTCCGGCGGCTGTTTTGACCGCCGCGGAATTTAATCCCGCGCTGCCGCGCTTCGGTATGATCAATCCGTGCGCTCCCACGCAGTCAGCAGTTCTCAGAATGGCTCCAAGATTGTGAGGGTCCGTTATTTTATCACAGATAATTACGAAAGGCGCCTCACTCTTGTCATATGCCCTTTGCAGTATATCCGAAACCGCCACGTAATCATATTCGCTCACATAAGCTATTACGCCTTGATGGTTCTGCCCTCCCGAAAGCTCGTCAAGCCGGCGGGTATCCGTCTCACGCACTATTATTCCGGCTGCCCTTGCTCTTTTTATTATCGGCACAAGCGAGCCCTCTATTCTGCCCTTTCTTATGAGGATTTTTTCAATTCCGCGTCCCGATTTTACAGCCTCCGCCACGGGATTGCGCCCGAATATAATATCGTCCATTTTACCTCTTCCTCAAAAAAACCACAAGGCGCGCAGGGAATCCCCATAACCACGCCATTGTGATTTTTCCGTGTTACATTAATGAATTATTTAGTCAAGCAGGAACTTATCATGAATTGCCACAACGGCTCTTTCGGCATCCTTGCGGTCCACGAGAACCGAAATTTTTATCTCGGACGTCGCAATCATGTTTATATTTATCCTCGCGTCGTAAAGCGCTTCAAACATCGTCGCCGCCACACCGGAATTGTTTACCATTCCCGCGCCTACTATGGAAACCTTCGAAACGTCCTTAGTCCACTTAATCTCGTTATAATCAATAACCTCTTTGTTTTCCTCGAGCAGCGCAAGAGTCTTTTCAAGATTTTCTTCAGTCACGGTGAAGCTGATATCCTTTTTATTGTTGTTTCCGATTGACTGAATTATCAAATCTACCGAAATTCCGTTTTTGGCAATCATCCTGAATACCGAAAACGCCTTTCCCGGCGTGTCGGCAACGCCGCACAGGGATATTCTCGCGACATCGTTATCTCTCGTCACGCCTCTTACAAGCATCTTTTCCACTTGCTTTACCTCCTTGACATATGTGCCTTCGTTATTGTTAAGGCTTGATCTTACTGATAATTTTACATTGTACTTCTTCGCCATCTCAACCGAGCGGTTATGCAGCACGTTTGCTCCGAGAGACGCGAGCTCGAGCATTTCATCGTATGAAATTTCATCCAGCTTACGCGCCGTCGGACAGATACGCGGGTCGGTTGTATACACCCCGTCAACATCCGTATATATCTCGCACACATCCGCATGCAGCGCCGCCGCGAGAGCGACCGCGGACGTGTCCGAACCGCCGCGCCCGAGCGTCGTTATGTCATCATATTTGTTAATACCCTGAAAGCCTGCCACAATAACGATTTTCCGTTTGTCAAGCTCCGAACGCAGCCTCTCCGTATCAATTCTTTTTATTCTCGCCGCGCTGTAGTGCGTATCGGTAACCATTCCCGCCTGCCAGCCGGTAAGAGATATCACCGGACATCCTATTTTTTGAATAGCCATAGCCAATAGCGCTATCGAAATCTGTTCGCCGGTCGCCAAAAGCATATCCATTTCGCGCTTTGAAGCTCTCGGGTTTATCTCATTCGCCTTTTCGATAAGGTCATCCGTAGTGTCGCCCTGCGCGCTGACCGCGACCACCACATCGTTTCCGGCTTTGTACACATCCGTTATACGGCGCGCGACGTTCATCACGCGTTCGGCGTCCTTAACGGACGTGCCGCCGTACTTCTGAACTACCAATCCCATTCCTTTTCAACCCTTCCGTGTTTTGTCATATTTCGGAAACTACCGTTCCCACATTATCTATAGATAATATTCTGCAATTCCATTTGTGTGAGTTCTCTGAAAAAAATTTTTTCATCTCGCTCTCAAAATCCGAGTATCCCCCATCCAGTATCGACACGATTGTCGGTCCCGAGCCGCTCAGGTATGTGGCTTTTGAACCGGCGTCATAGGTTTTTTCAAAAATCTCTTTCATTCCTTCCACATAATCCTGCCGATACGGCTGGTGCAGCCTGTCCTGCACGGCATACCGGAGCTTTTCCGTATCTCCCGTAACAAGAGCCGCCTGAAACATAGACGCCCGGGAAATATTAAATGCCGCATCCTTCATATCCACTCGCTCCGGCAGTATTCCGCGCGATTTCTTCGTCGCGACAAAATAATCCGGAATCATGACCGCAAATTTTATTTTCGGATTAAGCTTATAGCTTTTTGTAAAAACCCTGCCGTCTTCGATAAGGGAAACGCAGAAGCCTCCGTACAGCGCCGGCGCAACATTGTCGGGATGTCCCTCCATCCGCGCCGCGAGATTTAAAATCTCGCCGTAGCTGAGCTGTCTGCCCGTCAGCACGTTCGCGCTTATCATGCCGCCGATTATACAAGCGCTCGAGCTGCCCAGTCCGCGGGTCATGGGGATCGCGCTGTTCTGGATTATCCGTATTCCCGGCGGTTCGCTGCCTACGGTGTCAAACACCTCGCGCATCGCACGGTATATAAGATTATTCTCATTTTGCAGCACATAACCGCCGGCGTTTAAAGTTCTTATTTCCAATCCCGACGGTATTTCCTCCACTCTTAGCCGGTTATACAGCCCGACCGCCGCACCGAGCGTATCAAATCCCGCGCCCATGTTGGCGCTTGACGCAGGAACCTTTACCCTAATCATCAGCCGAACACTCGTATCCGCGAAATCACGGACGACAGTCTGCTTACGCCGTCGTTTACCTCAGTCTTGGTAAGCGGGCGCGTTACAAACGCCGATTCCTCCGCAACCGCGTTCTCAACGAAACGGCAATCCTTGAATGCCGCACGGACCGCTTCGGCGCTGTCGCCTGTGCGTATGAAATATGCGAATTTTTCATCCTCCTCCGACGCGGTTATATCTCCGTCCGGCTTTTCCCAGAAAATCTTTTTGCTGCGCTCCGTGTGCTTCACAGCGTCGATCATATCCGCGACGACCGCCGAAGCCGTGGGAAGCTGACCTGCGCCCGCGCCGTAAAACATCACGTCGCCGACGCTGTCGCCGGTAATCATTATCGCGTTCATTACACCGTTTACTCCCGCAAGCGGACAGCTTTTATCTATCAGCATGGGCGCCACAATTGAAAACACCCTGCCGTTTTCAAGGAAACGCGCGTAGCCTATAAGCTTTATCACGCAGCCAAGCTGCGTCGCGTAATGCACATCGTCAAGCGTTATTTCGGTAATTCCCTCTGTCGGTATATCGTTGTAATCCACAAATTTCCCGGACGCGAGAGATGATAAAATCGCGATTTTTCTGCACGCGTCATGTCCCTCTATATCCGCGGCGGGATTTCTTTCGGCGTAACCCATCTTCTGCGCATCCGACAGTGCGTCCTCAAAGGACTTGCCCTTTGTAATCATTTCGTTTAAAATATAATTTGTCGTACCGTTTAAAATTCCGGCGATTTTAATTATATTATTTGCCGTCAGGCACTGATGCATGGGGCGTATGACCGGAATGCCTCCGCCCACGGATGCCTCGAAAAAATAATTGACGTTTTTTTCTCGCGCAATACTAAGCAGCTCCGTGCCGTATGTGGCGACAAGCTCCTTGTTCGACGTAACTACGCTCTTGCCGCTTTCAAGCAGCGCCCTGGTGAACTCGTAAGCCGGGTGAAGTCCGCCCATGACCTCCGCGACAACCGTTATCTCGCCGTCATTTAATATATCGTTAAAATCCTTTGTAAAAAGCTCTTTTCGCGGATGATCCGGAAAGTCGCGTATATCAAGAATATATTTCACATCTATGGGTTCGCCCGCGCTTAAACTTACTCTGCTGCGGCTGTCGTCCATAATACCGTACACGCCGCCGCCCACAGTGCCGAAGCCCATTATTGCAGCCTTAGCCATACTGCTGCCTCCTTCTCGTTTTGTCTTATATATCAAATCATGCCAAAACAGGTCTATAATAATTATATATATTACCATATAATATTTTTAAAGTCAATAATCTATATGCCAAAAACTAACCCCATTTACGGCGCGTATTTTGTGTATTTTTTGCGGTTTACATAAAAAAAGAACCCGTCAAAAACGGGTACCGGTTACCGGCGTTTTGCTCGTCCGCCGCCGCTTCTGCGTATGTGGTATTCATTCATTATGCTGACGCACTTGTTTTCGGTGAAAATAATATGATCGCGCAGTCTTATTCCCATAATGAAAAACGCCCCTTCAAGCAGCTTTGTGACAGTTATGTCCGCCTCCGATGCATCGCTTATTCCGCTCGGATGATTATGCGCAAACACCACCTGGGCGCTGTCATAGCTTATCGCGATACGGGCGGCGTTCGCGGGGTCTATTTCCGCTGTCTCAAAGCTTCCCTCCGATATCTTTTCGCAAGCGAGGATATTGTCCTGCGGGTCAAGGCAAATCATGTATACCTCCTCGCGCTTTTTCCCCTCGAAAAGATGGGCAAAATATTGCTCCGCATTGCGCGGCGTAAGCTTTTGCGGCAATTCGGTCTCGGATTTTTTTACGCGCTCAAAAACGTTCGCCCAAAGCTTGATATATCTGACCGCCGCCGGACCTATATGTCCTATTCTTTCCAGCTCCTCCGGCGGCGCGTTAAGCACGCCTTTTACAGTATGGAATTTTTTTATAAGAATATGCGCGATATCGTTTGTATTCCTTTGCGGAATCACATAAAACAAAAGCATTTCGAGAATTTCATGCTCCTGAAAATCTTTAAAATTGACCATATCGTATCTTTCGCGCATACGCTGTCTGTGACCCTTATGGACATTTTCCGGCACCTTGCTTCCTCCCCTGCGCATAAATTTATACGGTATCCGCCGCGAACGTCCGAAACGGCAAAAAAGGGCTGATTCCCAGCCCTTTTTACCGTAAACGGAAAATTAGTTCATAATTACAAGCTCGGTGTCCTTATCAAACAAATGAAGCTTGTTTGTCTCGAACGCAACCTTAATTGTATCGCCTTCCTTAGCTGTCGAGCGCTGGTTAACTCTCGCAGTAAACGGCTTGTCGGCAATCTGGAGATACAGATATGTCTCCGCGCCCATCATTTCCGTTACCTCTACGTCAGCTGTACATACAGCCTCCGGACGGCTCGAAAGGAATGCCTCGTCGTCATGTATATCCTCGGGTCTGATACCCAATATTACAGTCTTTCCGACATAGCTCTTAACAGTGGCGTTAACCTTGCCCTCGGGAATCTGAATCTTGTTGTTTCCGAACTTGGCGTAAATCTTGCCGCCCTCGTCGGCAAGCTGAGCGTCAACAAAGTTCATCTGCGGCGAACCGATAAATCCGGCAACGAACGCATTGCACGGAGTGTTGTAAAGGTTAGCCGGTGTGTCAACCTGCTGAACAACGCCGTCCTTCATAACAACGATTCTCGTACCCATCGTCATAGCCTCTGTCTGGTCATGCGTTACATAGATGAATGTTGTCTGCAGCTTCATATAGAGCTTCTTAATCTCTGTTCTCATTGCAACTCTGAGCTTGGCGTCGAGGTTTGAAAGAGGCTCATCCATGAGGAATACCTTCGGGCTGCGGACAATTGCACGTCCCATAGCAACTCTCTGTCTCTGACCGCCTGACAAAGCCTTCGGCTTTCTGTCAAGAAGATGCTCAATATCAAGAATTTTAGCTGCCTCCGTTACACGGGCCTTAATCTCGTCCTTGGGAGTTTTTCTCAGCTTTAATGCAAATGCCATGTTGTCGTAAACCGTCATATGCGGATAAAGCGCATAGTTCTGGAATACCATTGCGATATCTCTGTCCTTGGGAGCCACATCGTTCACAAGTCTGCCGCCGATATACAGCTCTCCCTCAGAGATTTCCTCAAGTCCGGCAATCATACGGAGCGTTGTCGACTTTCCGCATCCGGACGGTCCTACAAGGATTATGAACTCCTTATCCGCAATGTCAAGATTGAAATCGCTTACCGCCGTAACGTTTCCGGCATATCTTTTGTAGATATGCTTTAATTGTAAATCTGCCATAGGTTTTAATCCCCTCTCATTTTTATTATTTTCTGATTTTGTGCGGAACACTTAGCAAAACCGTCCCACAAACACTATACATATAATAACATATTTTTCCGTAAAATGTTAGTCTTATAATTCACAAATTTTTTTAAAAATGATTAGTGAATTTAACTAAAAGAAACTTTGTGCCCCGAAAAGTTCAATAAAAATCAGGTTTTTTTCTTGTACAGAATGACGATATTGTGAATTTGACATACTTTTGACATACTCACCGATTCCGGAATGGGCTTCCTTTACAAATTTCCTCCCGCCGATATTTTAAAATATCCGCGCTCTCTGCGGCTGCGCGGATATTCGGCAAGCATTTATCCCGTCCTTCAGCGGCTTATTCAAAAAGCTCCATATTTTCGGATAAAATTTTCTTTAAGCTCGCTCTTGCCCTGTTAAGCCTTGACTTTATTGTGCCCTCCGGGATTTTTAAAATTTCCGAAATCGCCCTGTAGCTCAGTCCCTGCACATCATACAGCGTCAGGACCTCCCTGTACTCGTCCTTTATCATAGCCATAGCTTCCCTTACAGCCTTGTGCTGCTCGGTTATTTCCACCCGCTCCTCCGGTGTAGGCGACGTGTCGCGGACATCCGACGCGGCTTCCGCAGCGCCGTTCCCGTCGGCATTAAGACTTATGACCGCGCCCGTTTTGCGGCGCTTCCGGAGCATATCGGCGCACACGTTTGAGGTTATTCTGTACAGCCATGTGGCGAACGAGGATTTTTCCCGGAATTCTCCGATCCCGCAGTACACGCGCAGGAAAACCTCCTGCGCCGCGTCAAGCGCGTCGTCGCTGTCCGACAGCATTCCGTAAGCGATATTAACCACGCGCGTCCGGTAATTCATCACCAGCTCGTCAAACGCTCTTCTATCGCCGCGCTTACATCTTGTTATCAAATCGCTTTCCGGCAAATCCTCACCTCCCTCGCCGCAATACCGCTTTATTTAAAAGCGCTCTATCCTTTTCATATAAGCGTCATACCCTGCCTTTATATCGTCCATACAGTCGCCTCCGAATTTTTCGGAAAACGCCTTTGCTATTTCAAACTGGACTGCCGCCTGAACCACCACCGAGCATGCGGGAACCGCGCACACGTCCGAGCGCTCAACCGCCGCCTTATGCTCCGATTTGTCGATTATATCTACCGTGCGCAGCGGCTTATACAGCGTCGGAATAGGCTTCATCGCCGCGCGAAGCACAACGGGCTCTCCGTTTGTCATGCCTCCCTCGATCCCGCCCGCGTTGTTGGTCAGACGGCTGTAGCCTTTATCATAAACGATTTCATCATGAACCGCGCTTCCGCATACCTCGCTCACGCCGAAGCCCATGCCTATCTCCACGCCCTTTATCGCCTGGACAGACATGACCGCGAACGCCAGGCTGGCGTCAAGCTTTCTGTCGTAATGGACATAACTGCCGAGCCCCGCCGGCAATCCCGTTACAACAATTTCCACTACTCCCCCAACGCTTTCGCCGGCGGCTTTTATCCTGTCGATATACTCCATAGCAAGCTTTTCGCTTTCCGCGTCGCCGAAGCCCACCGGAGAGCGTTTTACGCGTTCGTAAAACTCGGCGTCGAGCTCTTTGCTTTTATCCTCCGTTTCGCCTATGCGGACCACGCGTCTGTTAAACTCAATCCCGAATGCCTCGGGAAGCTGCGCGGTCAGCGCGCCTGCCGCGACCCGCGCAGCCGTTTCCCGCGCCGAAGCGCGCTCAAGCACGTTGCGCATATCGCGGTGGTTATATTTCATTCCGCCGGTCAAATCGGCATGTCCCGGTCTCGGATATGTCACGGTGCGCTCCTCCGACGCGGATTCCGTTCCCATAATCCGTTCCCAGTTTTCCCAATCGCGGTTCTCAATCCTTAACGCAATCGGGCTTCCGAGCGTATATCCGCCCCGCACGCCGGACAAAATTTCCGCCGTATCCTTCTCTATCTTCATTCTGCCTCCGCGCCCGTAGCCCTGCTGGCGCGCGGCAAGCGCAGAATTGATCGCGTCAATGTCTATCCTTACTCCCGCCGGCATTCCTTCTATAATCGCGGTCAGGCATTTGCCGTGAGTTTCTCCCGCCGTAAAATATCTTAGCATCGCTCATGTCTCCAATCCGTATATTTAGTATTATAAACCGATTATTTGTAAAAAAATATACAATACATATTTATTTTAACACTTTTTCATTAAATTTTCAAG
The DNA here is from genome assembly GCA_947626135.1 of uncultured Clostridia bacterium. Taxonomy (GTDB): domain Bacteria; phylum Bacillota; class Clostridia; order UBA1381; family UBA1381; genus 12844. The sequence continues at coordinate 51,405 of CANQQZ010000005.1, read as the reverse complement.
TACCGGCGAACAATTTCTGCAACTATATAAATTCTTAAAGCAAAAAAAGGCGTTTACCGCCTTTTTTCAATCGCCCTCCGCGACATCCACAGGATAGGAGCCGGTAAAACAGCCGTGGCAATACCCTCCCGCGGCGCGCGGAATAATCTTCCTTAACGCGTCCACGCTCAGAAATCCTATGGAATCCGCGCCTATATAATCTCTGATGCCGTCCATATCGTATTTGCACGCGATAAGCTGCTCCCGGGACGACACATCCGTGCCGAAATAGCAGGGCCACAGGAACGGCGGCGCGCTTGAGCGCACATGCACCTCCTTCGCCCCGCTTTTCCGCAGAAGCTTTACTATACGCTTTGACGTCGTGCCGCGCACTATGGTGTCGTCCACCATAACGACACGCTTTCCCTCAACGCTGCTTTTTAAAACGTTCAGCTTTATCATAACCGCGTTTTCGCGCATCTCCTGAGACGGCTGAATGAACGAACGCCCTATATATTTATTTTTGACAAATCCCGTTCCGTATGGTATCCCCGATTCCACAGAGTAGCCCATAGCCGCGGAAAGACCGCTGTCCGGTACGCCGATTACAATATCGGCGTCAACCGCAAATTCTCTCGCGAGGAATTTACCGGCGAGCATACGCGAATCATGAACAGACTGTCCTTCTATCACGCTGTCCGGTCTGGCAAAATATAGGTATTCAAAAATGCATATCGAATGAGGCCGCGTCTTTACGTAGGTTTTTATCGAACGGACGCTTCCGCCCTGAACGACCACAATCTCGCCCGGCTCAATATCGCGCACATAGTCCGCGCCTACGGTGTCAAGCGCGCAGGTTTCGGATGCGAAAATAACCGCGTTCCCTTTTCTGCCCATGCAAAGGGGACGAAATCCCCACGGGTCGCGCGCCGCAATTAATTTCTGCGGCGACATGACTATAAGCGAAAACGCGCCGACAAGCTCCGGGATCGTAGCCTCCACCGCCTTCTCGACGCTCGGCGTTCTGAGTCTGTTTTTCGCTATGGCATAGGCAATCATTTCGGTATCGGTGGTCGTCTGGAAAATAGCGCCCGTTACGGAAAGCTCGTCCAGCAGCATTTCCTTGTTAACAAGATTACCGTTATGCGCAAGCGCAATATTGCCTTTGCTGTAACGCAAAACCAGCGGCTGCGCGTTCGCGCGCATGCTCTCTCCGGTAGTGGAGTATCTCACATGCCCGACAGCCATTGTTCCCGGCAGATTCCCGAGCGTTTCCTCGTTAAACACATCGCTGACCAGACCCATATCCTTATGATAGGATATGTCTCTGTTGTTATTCACCGCTATGCCGCAGCTTTCCTGCCCGCGATGCTGCAAAGCGTACAATCCGTAGTATGTCGTTCTCGCCGCGCCGCCGTCGGGATCGTATATCGCAAATACACCGCATTCCTCGCCTATATGTCTGTCCCTTAAATTGTCCATCGCCGTCAGTCCTTTCATTTTGTTCAATTTTGATTATATACCGTTTTTCCCAAAAATGCAACTGTTTTCCCAGTTTATAGGTAAAAATATACTCTTTCGGGCAAAACGCGCGGATTGCGAAAAAAGCTGCTCATTCCGTTCGGAGAGCGGCTTTTTTATCCGAATATATCAAAAAAACACCGTTTTTTCCCGATTTATATTGTAAATCGCTTGCCAAACATGTTTTTTTTTGATATACTGTATAGAACAAAACTGGAAGGAATGTGAAAAAATGATTATCATTATGAAGGATAACGCCTCGGCAAAGGAAATCGAGGCTGTTGGAAAAACTCTTGAGGATTTCGGCTTTCAAACGCATCCGATATACGGCGAAAAGAAAACCGTTATAGGAGCCATAGGCGACAAGCGTCAGCTCAGCATGAACCAGATATTGCTCATGTCCGGCGTTGACAACGTCGTTCCTATCATGAAGCCGTACAAGCTCGCGTCAAAGGAGCTTCAAAAGGAGCAAAGCGTCATAGATGTCGGCTGCGGCGTCAAGGTCGGCGGAACGCAGCTTGCCGTATTCGCCGGTCCGTGCGCGATCGAGAGCCAGGAGCAATTCTCTACAATTTCGCGTCAGGTAAAGGACGCGGGCGCGCAGATCCTGCGCGGCGGCGCATTCAAGCCGCGCACATCGCCGTATTCGTTTCAGGGACTCGAAAGCGAGGGACTTGAAATTATGTACAACTGCGGCAAGGAATGCGGCATGCCCATATGCACCGAGGTAGTGGACACGCGCGACGTCGAGCTGGTAGCGAAATATTCGGATATATTGCAGATCGGCGCGAGAAATATGCAGAATTTCAAGCTCCTGCGAGAGGTGGGCAAATGCGGCAAGCCCATTCTTCTCAAGCGCGGTCTCGCCTGCACAATGGAGGAATGGCTGATGTCGGCGGAATATATCATGTCCGAGGGTAACCAAAACGTAATCCTATGCGAGCGCGGCATCAGAACATATGAGACAGCAACAAGAAACACATTTGATTTAAGCGCGATACCGGTATCGAAGGAGCTTTCTCATCTGCCGATCATCGCCGATCCGTCTCACGCCACCGGCTCGTACAAATACGTGCCTTCGATAGCGAAGGGCGCAGTCGCCGCCGGCGCCGACGGATTGATGATCGAGGTTCACAACTGCCCCGAAAAAGCGGCTTCAGACGGTCCGCAGTCGTTGAAGCCCGAAAAATTTGCGGCTTTGATGAAGGAGCTTGATGTAATAGCAAAGGCAGTGGGAAAAACGCTGCTGTAAAAATTCGGCGCGGTATACCGCGCCGAATTTGTCAGCCGTCTCCGCCGGCGCAAAGGGACGCCGCGGACACGGCAGGATTTTGGGAATAAAATTTACCGAGCTCACAGGAGGAAAAGCATGTTAGGCTATTTGGGACCCGCCGGGACGTTTTCGCATCAGGCGGCGCTGGACTGGTCCGGCGGAAAAGAGGAAACAACCGAATTTAAAACCATAAACGCGGCAATACGCGCTGTAAACGAGGGAAAAATCACCCATGCCATAGTTCCTATCGAAAACTCAATCGAGGGCGCTGTAAACGTTACCCTCGATATGCTCGCATTCGATGTGGACTTATATATAACCGGCGAATATGTTCTGAAGATTTCACAAAACCTGCTCGCTGCAAGAGGAGCCGATGATATAAAAAAAATCGTTTCGCATCCTCAGGCTGTCGGGCAGTGCGCGAAGATTTTAAATTCAAAATACTCGTTTGCCGACATAGAATATTCGGATTCTACAGCCGCCGCGGCGAAGCAAGCCGCGTCGGATTGCTCTGTCGCCTGCATAGGCTCAAAGGCTCTGTCGGATATTTACGGGCTTAAAATAATCGAGCCGGACTGCGGCGACGACAAAAGTAATTCCACGCGCTTTGTCATAATAGAGAAAACGCCTTCCACCGCCGTTACCGGCGCAGATAAATCCTCAATAGCGTTTACCCTTGACAACAAGCCCGGCAGCTTGTACGAGGCGCTTAAGCTTTTTAAGGACAGCGGCATAAACATGACAAAAATAGAATCGCGTCCGGTTAAAACGCATCTCGGCACATATGTGTTTTTTATAGATATAGACGGAAACATTGACGATGCGGATGTTTATTTTGCCCTTGACCGCGTAAAACGGCACACGTCGTTTTACAAATTCCTCGGTTCATATAAAAAGGCAGAGAACGTTTAATATCCCGCATCATTGGAAACGGAGGCGCGTATGAAAAAACTGATAATCCCGGCAGCGGCTGCCGCAGCCGTTGCGGCGGCGCTCGTTTGCTGTGCGGTTCTTTTACCGTCATACAGCGCGAAAAAAGGCGCGTCTGTACTTCGCTCGCCCGCGTATGCTCAGAATATCGTTTCGGAGGCGCAGCCCGACAATCCGCGGTATATGCTGGTAAAATCGGACGGATTTGAAATTTCATCGTCCGCCTACGGCGGGAGCGAGCTTCTCATATATGATTACGGCGGCTGGGCGGATGAACCGCGCACGGAGATTTACTCCGCCGACGGCTCCGTCAAAAAAATACGCTCTTATGAGCTCGACGAATACAAATCCGCCGGCTGGTCCGACGAAATGCCGGAAAGAGAGGGCATGACCGAGCTGCGCGACGGAATAGTATCATATATTTCGGGCATATCCGGCGAATGGGGAGCTTACGTAAAGCGTATGGACACAAACGAATATCTGACCGTAAACGAGCATAAATATTCAGGCGCAAGCCTTATAAAGCTGTACACAATGGCAGCCGTATACAACGAGGCTGCCGCCGGAAGCCTTGCCGTTACCGACGATATACGTGATTCTCTTACGTTTATGATCACGGAAAGCAGCAATATCGACTGTAACCGTCTGACCGAAGCTCTCGGCGGCGGCGACACGATAGCCGGCTTCGAGGTTGAAAACCGGAACACGGCGGCAATCGGATGCCAAAACACAATACATCAGTCGGAATTGGTAGACGGCACCGGAGAAACAATATTTGTCGGCTTCAATCAAACATCGCCCGCCGACTGCGCCAGGGTTCTGGAGCTTATTTACAAGCAGAAGCTTGTAAATCCCTCCGCAAGCGCGGAAATGCTTGACTTATTAAAGCGCCAGGAGCGAACGTGGAAAATTCCGGCGGCACTGCCCGACGGCACGGTCACGGCAAACAAAACCGGGGAAACGGACACCGTTGAAGCGGACGCCGCCATCGTATATTCGCCCGCGTGCGATTACGTAATCTGTGTTATAGGCAACGGCAGCGTCGGCAGCGGGGTTGAGGATATCCGGACAATATCAAAAATGACATATGATTATCTTAACAGATAACCTTCGGGGGCTGCGCTCTTGCGAGCGGCAGCCCCCGAAAAACGCGCTTTAAGCCGTTTGGCGTACCGTATCTATTATGTAATCCTCAACAACATCCATAAGTGACACCGGTGTAACGCGGTTGCGCATTATTAAACGCAGAAAATTATCAGCGTCGTCCTCGCTGTAAAATATATTGTTAATCTGTTTTGATTCAACCGTTTTTCCGCCGCCGCTTTCAATTACCGTTTTGACAACTCTCACGCCGTATCTTATCAAATCGCAGTAGTCCTCGCCTATTTTTTCGCGTATAAGGTAATAATCAAGCGTCGTTTCGCAAGGCATCACAGCGCTTATCCTGCCGTAATAAATTTCATCGTTCATATATTGATCCCCCCTTTTTATTGTTTTCTCTATTATACAAAATAAACAGACCGTTTTCCACAAAAAAATATCGCAGCTTTCGACACAATGCCGCATTTATCGAGGTTTCCTCTCCGCTTTCGCGCCCGCGTCCGGCTATATATGTCGAATATGCTTGTTTTATTGCGAATTATGCAACACGAAAGTTTCGCGGACTTAATATACATATGAGTAAAAAAAGGTATATATTACATATTCGTAACTTTTTTAAAATAATGCTTGCAGTTTTATGTAATTTGTACTATAATAGATGACGGCGATGACGATCGGATCCGCGCGACTGAGGACCGTAAACCGTGTCAGATGGGGAACCAAGCAGCACTAAGCGGACACTTCAGTGTGTTGCGGCTCCTCCGATCCGAGCCGTTATAAGCGAAAATTTCCCGGGGCTGCCTCAAAAAGCCCTTTTTACATATCGGGGACAAAATCACGCCGGAAGGGAGGACGCGTATGGCGCATCAGGCAATATACCGCAAATGGCGTCCGACGGTGTTTGACGACATCGTTGGTCAGCGTCACATTACTCAAACGCTGAAAAATCAGATAATAAACAATAAAATTTCACACGCCTACCTGTTCTGCGGTACGCGCGGCACCGGCAAAACAAGCTGCGCAAAGGTTTTATCCCGCGCGGTCAACTGCCTTAACCCGAAAAACGGCAATCCCTGCAACGAATGCGATGTATGCCGCGGCATTCTCGACGGCAGTATCATGGACGTCAAGGAAATTGACGCCGCGTCCAACAACGGTGTGGACAATATCCGCGAAATACGCGACGACGTTCGTTACGTCAGCGCGAACACACGGTACACCGTCTACATCATTGACGAGGTCCATATGCTGTCCTCCGGCGCGTTCAACGCGCTGCTCAAAACACTTGAGGAGCCGCCCGAAAACGTCATATTCATACTTGCCACAACCGAGGCGCACAAGCTGCCGCAGACGATTTTATCCCGCTGCCAGCGGTTTGATTTTAAACGCATACGCCCGGAGGACATAATTCTGCGTATGAAGGAAATCGCTCACGGCGACGGTCTGAATATTTCCGAGGACGGATACGCCATGCTCGCGAGGCTTGCCGACGGCTCGATGCGCGACGGACTGAGCGTGCTTGAACGCGTCCTTTCCGCGTCCGACGCCGAAATTACAGCGCAGACAATCGAAAGCGTTCTCGGCATTTCCGAGGACGAGCAGATTTTTTCGATAACCGACGCGGTTGTTTCCGGAGACGTAAGCAGGATTCTTTTAATAATCGACGCCGTTCTCTCGGACGGTAAGGATCTAAAGGTCTTTACCGACTCGGTAATCGCGCACTTCCGTGATTTGCTTATAATATCCGTAAGCAGCTCGCCGGACGGTCTTCTCGATTACAGCGCCGATATGCTCGCCAAGCTTAAGGGGCAGGCTTCGCGCGTTCCATTTGAAAAAATATCGAATGCCATACGAGTTCTGTCCGCCGCACAGGCGGATGCAAAATGGGTAAAATCGCCGAGAGTTATTTTTGAGCTTGCATTTATAAAGCTTGCGCGTCCCGATGTGGATCCGTCTCCCGACGCGCTTCTTGACCGCCTTACATCCGTGGAGCATCAGCTGAGTGAAAACGGCTCGCGCCAAAGCGTTTCGGTGCCTCCTGATTTGGAACGCCGGCTTGAAGCGCTGGAAAGTAAAATCGATAACGCGGGCGGCTCCAAAGCGGAAAAACAGCCGCCGCAAAAAAAGGACGCGCCTCCGATACGGCTCTACAACCCTATACCGAAGGAAAAGCTTACGTCATCGCATCCGGTGATCAAGCTTGCGCGCAACTGGGATAATCTGTCGCGGATAATATTAAACGCCGCCCCGTATCTTGCGCCGGTTTTTAAAAAGCGTGATATAACCGTTGATTCCGACGGTATAATTATGATTTTCAAACGCGGCGAAAAATTTTTATACGATCTCGCCGCGGCAAAGCGCGATGAGATAATTGAAAAATTCCGCGGGGCGAGCCGCAGCGAGTATACTGTAAAGCTTGCCTATGCGGACGATTTGGACGGCACCGAAAACGTTAATATATGGCAGCTTCCGGACGGCGAACCGGCAAACGAGCCGGAGGCGGAGCCTTTGGGGTCGGATCCTCTCGACGAGCTGGCCAGGAAATTTCCGTCAATCGTCGAAAATTCCGATGAGGGCGAATTCCTGACCTACAGTCCGTCCGACGGCAGCTACGCTCAATCGTCGCTCGAGGATGCCCCGCCGTCCGATGATGACGCACCGGAGGAATTTCTGGAAAGCAGCGAGCTTCCTCCGGATGAATAGTATATATAAATCTAAAGCATATATAAATTTAAAGAAAGAGGGAAAATGAAAAATGGGAAAATACAAAGGCTTTTCAGGAGCGGGTATGAATACGAACAAAAACGTGTCATCCGTTGTTAAGCGCGCTCAGCAGATGCAGGAGGAAATGGAAAAGGTTCAGGCTGAGATCGAGACAAAAACCGTCACCGCAACGGCGGGCGGCGGCATGGTCACGGTCACTGCCGGCGGCGATAAGGAAATTAAGGAAATCACCATTAAACCCGAGGTGGTCGATCCCGATGATATCGAAACCCTCCAGGATCTTATAATCGTAGCTGTCAACGACGCCATAAAGCAGGCGGAGGAAATGATGGCGGAGGGTATGGGTGCAATTACCGGCGGTCTGAATATCCCCGGATTATTCTAAACCTATGCATGCGTCACTTATTGAAAGCCTCATAGAAAAATTTGAGCGTCTGCCGGGAATAGGACATAAAAGCGCGGAAAGAATAGCCTTTTATATCCTGGAAAGCATGTCCGGCGAGGATGCCCGCGGTATGGCGGCGGCAATAACAGAGGCTAAAAGCAAAATACATTTTTGTTCCGTCTGCCAAAACCTTACCGACGCCGACCCATGTAAGATATGCGCGTCTCAGAAACGCGACAAATCCGTTATATGCGTTGTGGAACGCCCTGAGGACGTTTCCGCCATCGAAAACACAAACGAATACCACGGACTTTATCATGTGCTGCACGGCGCTCTTTCTCCGATGGACGGCATAACGCCCGACGATATAAAAATCAACGAGCTCCTGCTCCGCCTGACCTCCGGAGACGTCAAGGAGGTAATCATGGCGACAAATCCCACAGTCAGCGGCACCGCCACGGCTGTGTATATTTCAAAGCTGCTCGCGCCGTTCAACGTGAGCGTGACAAGAATAGCGCACGGAATACCGATAGGCTCCGATCTTGAATACGCGGATAAAATGACGATTATAAAAGCGCTCGAAGGAAGACGTAAAATGTAGCAAAAACCGCGGCATACACCACCGCGGTTTTTTGTTAACGGCGCGCGCCGCCTCTCAATTTTATGTTGATTTCCTCGGACAGCGCCTTTTTTTTATTTGATATCCACTCCAAATCCGGCTCAAACCCGACTGAGCTGCAAAACGAATAGTATAAATCCACCTTCTTGAACGACGCTTCAAGCTTCTCAAGCGTGCCCCACATAAGCCGCGGCTTCGGAAGCTCCGCAGCGCCTGTCAAATACAGCTCCACATAATCCATCCACGCCCAGTATACGCTTTTTACCGTATCGTCAAACACAATGTTCGCAAGCGTATACGCCGTTTCCTTCCCGCATTCGAGCCCTCTTCGCCCGCAAAGCCTGTCTATGCTTCTAAGCAGCATAATGGTGCGGTTCAAGTCAATTTTATCGTAGATGTCAAACGGCATTTCCGCCGCCATCCACGCGCGGAGGATATGCTCAAGCTTATAATCTATTTCCGCGAATGACGCGTCAAAATTTATAAACGCCTTCTCGATCGGAGCGATGTCCGCATTAATCGCGCTCTTGATATATTCCGGCATTTCGGTTGAATAAACGAAGCCCTCGTCAAATATGCCTATTCGCCCGGCGCGTCCGGCAATCTGCTTTATTTCCTCCGGATAAAGCAGCCTGTAGCGCTCTCCGTCAAACTTATGAGCCACTGTGAAAATTACGCGCCGTATCGGGAGATTTAAACCCATGCCTATGGCGTCGGTCGCGACTATGACCCGTGTTTCGCGGCGTATAAACCTCTCAAGCTGCTTTTTCCGCGTATGATACGGAAGCGCCCCGTAGATTATGCTCGCGTCAATGCCGCGCGAACGAAGTATTTCAGCTATTTCAAGCACATCCGACCGCGAAAAAGCTATAAGCGCGTCGCCGTAGCACAGCTTTGAAACGTCTATTTTTTCCAGGCGCTCCTCACAGGACGGTTTTTTATACGAGCCGTCCTCTCTCTCCCACCGCGTATCAATTCCCGTATCGAGCGAGCTGTCGTAAATAATCGGCGCACGGCGTTTATAATTTATTATTTCATACTCGTCCGCGCAGTCCTCGATTATTTTTATCAGAATACTTACTGCCTCCGGAGCGGTGCACAAATGGATCACCGGCGCGCGGACGCCCAAAACGGCGCGTGTCCACGCGCTGCCGCGGTGACGGTCGCCTATCATCTGGCACTCGTCTATAACCGCCACATCATAACGCTCGTATAAGTCTGCCATTTCAACTGTCGAGGACATATGCGTTTCATAGCGGACGATATCCTCCTCCTCACCCGTCCGCAGACTGCACATGACGTCGTTCATCAGCAGATTTTCCTGTATTTCAAACGCCAACAGTCTCAGAGGTCCCAGATACGCGCCGGTCCGGGCGGCTTTGAGCGCTTCTATCGCATTATACGTCTTTCCGGTGTTCGTCGTACCCGAATGGATTATAAACCGGCGCTTCATACGCCGCGCAGCGGGATACATCTCCTTTGGATTCTCCAAAAGCTCCTGCTCTATCTTGAGCTTTATATTTTCCGAAAAGTACATCTCGCCGTATATATCCAGCAGGGTCTGCCCGCGCATCTTTTCGCGTTCATCCCGGTGCCGCAGCAGCCGTATCACCGATGGGCGGACAAGCGTCGGACGCTCTTTGAAATATTGATTATACCTCGCGAGCTCCGCGTCCGCCAGCAGGCTTATAACAGCGTCCGCCGAAACGGCATTCATCGCCTTGACAAGTCCTCTCGGGCGGTTTTTTCTCCGTCTTAACGCGCGCCGCAGATAATACCGGTACACTCTGTAGCGCTCAAATTCGGAGCGCAGCCGCCAAAAAACGCCGCTGTCACACAAATCGGCTTTCAGCTCCGCGCAAAGTCCGTTTATAAGCGCGTTGTATTCCTCAATCGTCTTCTGTGTGTAATTTCCGCGCGCCTCGGGATATTTCCCCAAAACGCATGCCGGCGCCGACAGCTGATTAAAAACGGTAATCAGCACGCCTTTTTCCGTTGTTCTTCTTCTCTTTGCCATTCGTCATTCTCCACGGAACATACAAATTCAAAAATTAAGTTCATACAATAAAAACGTCGGTATGCGGGCAATACCGCGTTTTAAATCCTTCTCGCCCGCAAATGAAAAGCCGATGCTCTCATACAGGCGCTTTGCCGGATAATTGGTCGGAACCACATCGACTCTCACCGCCTTAAAGCTCCGCTCCCGCGCCGTCTCAATGCAGTATTTTGCCATCCTCCGTCCGATTCCGCAGCCGTATTTTTCCGGATCGGCGGCAAGCGTGTGTATAACCATATATTCTCCTTCGGCTAAATCCGCGCTCCAATCTCCTGTGCTGTAATCTCCCTGCGGATCATCATTCAAAATAAATGCGCCGGCGATTTTGCCGTCATCCTCGCAAACGTACTGCTCCCCCGCCTCAATCGCCGCCCGGGTGCTCTCGTATCCGGGATATTCGCCGCGCGTCCATTTCGGATAGTTGATATTCTCGTCAAGATATTTTGTTACGCGGTCATAAAATGCTGCTGTCCTGTCCAGCTCCTTCATGGAACATTTATAAATTTCCACCATCTATTCCCCCAATGCTATAGCCTTTACCGCCTCGCCCGCCGCTATAATCCCCGCAGCCGCGGGTACAAACGCTGTGCTGCCCGCCTTAGGGCGGCGCTCATCCTCTTCGGCGGTAATATTCGGTTTGAGCGGCTTTTCCTTTGAGTACACGACCTTAAGCTTTTTTACTCCGCGCTTCTTCAGCTCATATCTCATGACCCGCGCAAGCGGGCACACTGACGTTTCGTATATGTCCGCCACCTCAAACCGCCACGCGTCCAGCTTGTTTCCCGCACCCATGCAGCTTATCAGCGGTATTTTTGCCATATCCGCCCGGACCGCGAGCTCTATTTTCGCGGTTACCGTATCGACCGCGTCGATAATATAATCATATACGGACAAATCGTATTCGTCCGCGTTTTCCGGCATATAAAAGCAGCGGTTTACCGTTACTTTAATTTCCGGATTTATCATCAGCGCGCGTTCCCGCATAGCGTCCGTCTTATACATTCCCATAGTGCCGTCAGTCGCTATAATCTGACGGTTAAGATTTGAAATGCTCACCTTATCGCTGTCAAACAGGTCAATCGCGCCCAATCCGCTCCGCACAAGCGCTTCCGCCGCGTAGCCTCCCACGCCGCCTATACCGAATACAGCCGCGCGCGCATTTTTCAGCCGCTCCATGCCGTCCGCTCCGAATAAAAGCTCCGCTCTTGAAAACCGGTCAGTCATTTTCCGCCCCTCTCTTCGTAATCATCCAAAAAATTGTACTCCCCCGCCTCGTCGTGATATCCTATAATTGTCGATAAATTCACATTCTGCACACTGTTGAAAATATTCATATCAACATACGGATTTGTTTTTCTCAGCTTAGCTATGAGCATCTTAACCTCCTGCCGCTTTGAGTTGCTCACGCCGTCTTCGCTGTTTGTGTAATTTTCGGTAAAGCGGCACGCGCATTGAAGAAATTCGAGTCCGCTGCGCCGCGCCCACGCTATTATATCCTTCTCGCGAACCATATACAGCGGACGTATAAGCTCCATGCCCGGGTGGTTTGTGCTGTGAAGCTTCGGCATCATCGTCTGGATCTGCGCTCCGTAAAGCATTCCCATAAGAATTGTTTCTATAACATCGTCAAAATGATGTCCAAGCGCAATTTTGTTGCATCCCAGCCGCCGCGCCTCCTTATACAGATATCCGCGTCTCATACGCGCGCACAAATAGCACGGACTGTTTTCAATATTGACCACGGAATCAAAAATCTGCGTATTAAAAATGCGTATCGGAATATTAAGCACAGCGGCATTGTCGATTATGCGCTGCCTGTTCGCGGGATTATAGCCCGGGTCCATTACGATAAATTCCAGCCCGAAATCCATTATTCCGTGTCTTTGTATTTCCTGCATACATTTTGCCAGCAGCATAGAATCCTTGCCGCCCGAAATGCATACGGCGATTTTATCGCCCTCGCTTATCATTTTATATCTGTTAATACCCGCGACAAAACGCTTCCATACGGTTTTTCTGTATGTCTTTATTATTGACCGTTCGATTTCCTGATACCGTTCCACTCCGTTTTCCTCCGAAATATTCCTCGGTTTATAAGTATATCACATTATTTTTGAAAAATCCACCATTATTTTTTGTTTATGTTTTCTCTTTTAAGGGTAATAATTAAAATGGATATATCTCACGGAGGTAACATCATGAAAAAAAGAGATTCGTTTTCAAGCAATCTGGGATTTATTCTGACCGCTGCCGGCTCAGCCGTCGGATTGGGTAACATATGGAGATTTCCGTACCTTGCCGCGAAGTACGGCGGCGGGTTGTTTTTGCTTTTCTACATTTTGCTCGTTTTTACCTTCGGCTACTCTCTGATGACAGCCGAAAACGCAATAGGCAGAAAAACAGGCAAAAGCGCGCTGACGGCATTTGGCGAGCTAAGCAAAAAATGGGCGTTTGTCGGAGTGCCCGCCACGCTGGTTCCCATGATCATACTGCCATACTATAACGTTATAGGCGGCTGGGTAATCAAATACGTCTTTACATATATCACGGGCGCTCACAGCAGCGCCGCCTCCGACGGCTTTTTTGACAATATGCTCTCATCCCCGGCGAATCAGATTTTATTTCAATTCATTTTTTCAGCCGTAACTACTCTGATAATACTGCGCGGAGTTCAGAAGGGTCTTGAGAAATTCAGCACGATTCTTATGCCTCTGCTTATTATACTCGCCGTTGTCGTGGCGGTTTATTCCGTAACGCTCCCCGGAGCGTCGGTGGGACTTAAATATCTTTTTGTTCCCAATTTTAAGCATTTTTCGATATCGGCTGTATTATCCGCTCTCGGGCAAATGTTTTATTCACTCTCGCTCGCTATGGGCATAATGATAACCTACGGCTCGTATTTGCCGAAAAACAGCGATCTCGAAAAAAACGTAGGGAAAATAGAGCTGTTTGACACAGGCATCGCATTACTCGCCGCGCTTATGATAATCCCCGCCGTATTTGCCTTTTCAGACGGCGACGAATCGGCGCTCGGCGCGGGACCGGGGCTTATGTTTATAACGCTGCCGAAGGTTTTCGAGAGTATGGACTTTTCATCCGCCATCGGCACGATGTTTTTTTTGCTTGTGCTCCTCGCAGCCTTGACGTCCTCCATTTCCATTATGGAGGCTGTCGTGTCGTCGCTGTGCGACAAATACGGCTGGGGACGCAATAAAACAACTGTCGCCGTGGGTATTGGCTCATTTATTGTCGGGCTGCTTCCGATTCTGGGCTACAGCACCTTAAGCTTTATACATCTCGGCAGCATGACTATACTCGATATGATGGATTTTGTCACCAATTCCGTGCTCATGCCGGTCACCGCTCTCCTCACATGTTTGTTTATTACGTATGCAATCGGCATAAACGCAGTACATGACGAGGTAAAGATATCATCAAAATTTAAGCGTCAAAAGCTGTTTGACGTAATGATAAAATATATCGCTCCCGTCTTTATCGGCGCGATACTCATATCGTCAATCCTTAACTCTCTCGGAATAATCAGTCTTTGAAGCAAAAAAAATCCGCCGTATTAAAACGACAGACCTTTTTTGGGCATATCTCTCTGCCATACCCGCGCAGCGGGATGCTCTGGCGACCCGGATGAGGCTCGAACTCACGACCTCCAGCGTGACAGGCTGGCGTTCTAACCAACTGAACTACCGGGCCACGCGGCAGCTTTCTCATAAAAGCCGCGCCGTCAAATTTGACCGCTTAATCAGTATATCATATTTTTTTCGTTTGTCAAGGACTTTTTTACCATACGTTGTATTTCCTGTCCTTGTTCATAAGCGCATTATAATATATTTTCCTTTCGTCGTCATGCGTAAACGTTCCCGGGCAGTTCATGGCGATAGTATCCGTTATGGAATTTTCCACCCACCCGTCAATATCCTTTTGCGTTACCTCGATATTAATCGGAGCGGCGCGGTTCATAAACCGTTTCAGACTCGACAAGTCGCTTCCGAACGCCGTTATCACATCCACAGCCCGCATTATATCCGCCTTCGCGCACCACGCGATAAATTCCACCAGCAAAGCGCCGTTCGCTCTTCCGTGCGGCACATTTTTCGCGCATGTGATCTGATGCCCCATAGCGTGAACCACGTTAAGACCGGTATGCGCCACCGCCATGCCTCCGCTCGACGCGGCAACAAGGAGCTTTTCTCTCGTCTCTTCGCTGAATTTCCCCGCGGCAAGCGCCGGCGCGCACTGACCTATAAGACGTATCGCCTCAAGCGCTACGGTATCCGAAAACGGAGACGCCTGAACGTTCAGATAGGATTCGACCGCGTGACACAGCGCGTCCACGGCTGTATTGCGCGTGACGTCCGCCGGAAGCGTCATTGTATAGCGTGAATCAAGATACGTCGCATAGGGGAAGCACGCCTCGGAGCTGAAGCTGCGCTTCCTGTGCGGATCGTCCAGCGTCATCATGACATACTGCGTCGTATCCGAGCCGGTGCCGGCTGTCGTCGGTACGCAGACAACCGTCAGCGGCTTATTTTCATACCTTTCTTCAAATATGTTCATCGGCTCCATATCGTTCGCGGCGTATACAGCCGCCGCCTTTGCCGCATCAAGCGTGGAGCCGCCTCCTATTCCGATGACATATTCCGTGCCGTTTTCCCGCATTTTTTTGCCGAGACCGTACACCTCGGTTATGCCTGTTTCATTCGTTATTTTATTGTAAATCTCATAATCTACGCCGTTTTCCTTCAGCACTGCCGTAACATCATCGAGCGCTCCCGATACCTTTGCCGATCGGCGTCCCGTTACAATCATGCATTTCCTGCCGTGCACAATATGGCGCGGATGCCGCTTTATACAGTTTTTGCCCGATAACAGCGTTGTAGGCATGTAATATTTAGGCATGTATACCCTTCCTCCGTCCGTATGCTTTATACGAAATACATTCTAACATACTATATCCTCTTTTGCAAGAAAAATTTTGATTTGCCCCGACGCATTTTCCGCCGCCCTGAGGCTGCGCCGGACGCTGAGCAAAAATCATATCCGCGCGCCGGATCCCCCTGCCGTTTCCGCGGAAATTCGAAACCGCATAAAGCACCGGCGCGCTTTTATCAAAATCTGAAATCGCGCTTGCCGCCGTCAATATCGGCTATATGCTCCCTTGCTATGCGTCGCACCTTTTCATTGGGTATCGTTTCAAGCTCGCGCTCAATCAATTTTTTGCCGATTTCCCTAGTTTCCGGTGACGCGTAATCGTCAAGATATTCGTTTAATGTCATCAGGGCGTTTGGATGGCAGCAGTTTTGTATCGAGCCGTTTTTGGCGAGCGACATAAATCTATCCCCCGTGCGCCCCTCGCGGTAGCATGCGGTGCAGAACGACGGCACATAGCCCAATTCCATGAGCCATTTTAAAACCTCGTCCAATGTGCGCGTATCGCTTCTGTCAAACTGCGCCGTATTCTCCTCCGGCGATTCGGGCTTAACGTATCCTCCGACCGATGTTGACGATGCGCCGCTTATCTGGGAAATGCCCAGCTCCAGCGCGCGTTCGCGGTTCTTCGCGCTCTCGCGCGTCGACACGATCATTCCGGTATACGGCACGGCTATGCGGATCACGGCTATCAGCCTGTGCCATATTTCATCTGGTACGGCATTCGAGAAATCGTTGACGTCAATATCGTCCGCCGGGCAAATGCGCGGCACGCTTATCGTATGAGGTCCCACGCCGAACACCGCCTCAAGATGCTCCGCGTGCATTAAAAGACCCACAAGCTCGTAGGGATAAGTGTTCAGACCAAACAGCACCCCGAGCCCCACATCGTCTATTCCGCCCTGCATCGCGCGGTTCATAGCCTCGGTATGATAGCAATAATCATGCTTCGGTCCGGTCGGGTGAAGCTTTTCATAGTTTTCGCGGTTGTATGTTTCCTGGAACAATATATATGTCCCTATACCCGCTTCCTTTAATTTTCTGTAATTTTCAACCGTGGTCGCGGCGATATTAACGTTTACCCGGCGTATCGCGCCGTTTTTATGCTTTATGGAATAAATCGTCTTAATACATTCGAGAATATATTCGAGCGGATTGTTGACCGGATCCTCGCCAGCTTCGAGCGCGAGACGCTTATGTCCCATATCCTGGAGCGCTATTGTCTCCGCCTTTACCTCCTCCTGAGTGAGCTTTTTACGGCATATGGTCTTATTTTTCGCGTGATACGGGCAGTATACGCAGCCGTTTACACAGTAATTTGAAAGGTAGAGCGGCGCGAACATAACTATTCTGTTGCCGTAAATCTTCTGTTTGATTTCTCTTGCGAGCGAATACATCTCCTCCGTAAGCTCCTTATCGGAGCAAGCAAGCAGTACCGCAGCCTCGCGGTGGGTTATGCCCTTGCATTCGCGCGCCTTGTTTATGATTGAGCGTATAAGCTCCTTGTTATCCTTATTTTCCTCGGCGTACTTTAACGACGCCTTAACCTCGCCGTCGTCTATAAAGTCGTCGGCATGCATTGATTTGGGATCGTACATAATTTTATTCTTCCTTTCATTGACATAATTCACAATGTGTTGTAAAATTATACTGAAAACAGAGAAAAGCGAGGGAATATAAAATGGAAACAAGAATTGCTCTCATCGGAATAATCGTCGAGGACTTATCCGCTACGGATAAAATCAACGACATACTGCACGAATACGCCGAATACATAGTCGGACGCATGGGCATTCCCTACCGCAGCAAGGACATCGCCATTATAAGCGTCGTGATCGACGCGAGCGAAGCCGTAATAAGCTCCGTATCCGGCAAGCTCGGCATGATTGACGGCGTAAACGCCAAGGTGCAGTACACAAAAAAATAACCCTATACATCGCCCGGCTCGTCTGCCCGGGCGCCGTACAAGGCGGACTTATCCCTTATAAAATCCCCGCCTTTTCGCTCGGGTGCTTTACCCCCGCGGTCAGTACGTTAATAACAATATACCACAATCATTTTCAAAGGTCAAGAGGAAATTTATAAGTCCGGACCTGTCGCAACAAAATTATAATTTTTTTCAAAATGACTTGTTAAATCCGCCGATATATGGTATTATAGTAGAATAAAGTAATTTCTGAGAGGGGATGCCGTTTATATGAGCATAAGTGAAAAGACAATACGCACGGCATGTTCTCCGACAATATATAAGCGCGGATGCGAGTATTTTAAAGAGGGACGCGCGCATATAAAATTCCGCTCCGACAATCATATTCGGGCGGCGGTGGACGATGAACGCATATTTACCGTGGATGTGAGCTTTAACGATTCGCGCATTACGCGCTGCTTCTGTACATGTCCTTATTATCAGACGATGCACACTCCCTGCAAGCATGTTATAGCCGCCTTAAAGCAATATCTGCTTGAGGAAAGGGACGGCGCGGGCTTCAGCGATGTAAACGATAAAATCGCTCTGTCCCTGTGCGGTCAGTTCGCGGCACGCGAAACAAAGCGGGATCTGCTTCGCCTTCATTTTACACTGTATATCAAAAGCGGCAAAACCGTTTCTTACGCAATGTCCGCGAAAATCGAAGGCGCGGAAAGCGACATTGACGGCATAGACAATTTTCTCGAGAGCTTCATAAAGAAACGTGAGTTCCGATTTGATAAACATCATTCCTACATTCCCGACGTGACGTGTTTTCCGAAGGCGCAGGAGGAAATCATCAAAATTCTTTCCGACGCGTATTCGGATCGCAGCGCGGATTTGCCGATGTACACAAAAGCAATTTACCAAACGACATTTTCCGGCGCCTCTCTCTCCCGTATGCTGCCGTATCTGAAGGAGACGGACACGGCTATAATGCTCGACGGTATAAAAATTCATGACATACTGTTTTTGGAGGACAACCCCGATATACTCATGGACGTCACGGCGACCGACGAGGATATTACAATATCAATCGGCGACCGCGGGCTTGCCCTGACAGAGGACGGAGAATGGTTTCTGTATGAAAACACGATCTATCATACCGACGAGGATTGGAGAGGGTACTTCATGCCCGTCTATTCCGCAGCCGTTCTTGAAAACCGTATGCAGATAGTGTTCCGCGGGGCGAACAGAATGTCCTTTGTAAAGCATCTGCTTCCCGTGCTAAAAAACCGCCGTTCAGTCGTAATTCAAGGGCTGGACGAGCTTATTATCGACAGCGCGCCGTTTTTCGACGTGTACCTTGATGCGTCAGAAGACGCCGTTTCCGCAGTGATAGTCGCGCGGTACGGAAGCATACCGGTAACGCTCGGCGCGGACGGCAGCGGAGATAAAATAATACTGCGCGATTATGACGCAGAATCCGCGGTTCTGCGTGAATTCGGAGCCTTTTCCCGCACAGACAAAGGCTATACTCTGACAGACGGAGATAAAATTTATGAATTTGCTTCCGAGGGTGTAAAACGGCTTTCTCAGCTGGCGGCTATGCATTATTCAACCGGATTTTCCGCGTTGTTTGATTCGTCCTCCGTCGAATTTACCGCCTCGGTCGATTATAACGAAAAGATAGATTTGCTCGAGGCAAGCTTTAAAAGCAGCCTGTCCGACGCGGAGCTTTTGGAGATACTTTCCGCAATACGGCTGAAAAAACGCTTTTACCGCCTTAAAAACGGACGTTTTCTCGATTTTGAAGCCGATGAGCGCGCTGATATGATACGGCTTTTGAACAGGCTTGATTTTTCCGATACGGACGTTGCGTCCGGTTTTAAAAGCGTAAATAAATATTATGCTATGTATCTTGACTCGGTACGCGGCGTAACAAAGAAGAGCGGCTTCAAAGCGCTTATCGAAAATATGCGCTCCGTCAGCGTCTCTATCCCCGACGAGCTTGAAGGTGTGCTGCGCGGCTATCAAAAAAGCGGCATAATGTGGCTCAAGCAGCTGTCTTTTATGGGTTTCGGCGGCATTTTGGCTGACGATATGGGACTGGGAAAAACCCTTCAGACGCTTGCCTTTATTCATGGCGAGGGACTTCGGACGCCCACCCTTATAGTAACGCCGAGCGCACTGATGTATAATTGGCAGAACGAGCTGAACCGCTTTATCCCGGACGCCTCCTCGATCATAATCGACGGTCCGCGGGAGGAGCGGGCAAGGCGTCTTGAAGCGATACGCGATTATGAATTTGTTATTACATCATATCCGCTTTTGCGGCGTGACACAGCGATGTATAAGGAGCTTGAATTTGAATACTTTTTTATTGACGAGGCGCAGCATATAAAAAACCCGCGCACAATGAACGCGCGCGCCGTAAAACGAATAAGCGCGCGGCATCGGTTCGCCGTAACCGGCACCCCTATCGAAAATTCGCTCAGCGAGCTGTGGTCGGTATTTGATTTTATCATGCCGGGGTATTTGTACGGTCTTCATGAATTCCGCGAACGGTACGAATATCCAATAATGCACGGCGCCGATCCGTCGCTTGCGCTTGATTTGCGCGCGAAGATCAAGCCGTTTATTATGCGGCGCATGAAAAACGAGGTATTGAGCGAGCTTCCCGAACGCATTGAGGAAACTATATACGCCGACCTGACCGAGCCGCAGAAGGATATGTATTCGGCGTTTCTGACAACCGCCGGCGCGGAGGCAAAGGAATATCTCGCCGACGGCGGTTCGCGTATGAGAATATTGACTCTCCTTATGCGCCTGCGGCAAATATGCTGTCATCCGTCGCTTTTCGACGGCGGATACCGCCGTGACAGCGGCAAGCTTAATCTGCTTAAGGAGCTTATCGGGGATGCGATAGCCGGCGGGCACCGCATACTTGTGTTCTCGCAGTTCACCTCCATGCTCGCCATAATCTCCGACGAGCTGGACCGTCTCGGCATAAGCAGCTTTTACCTTGACGGCAAAACTCCGCCCCGCGAGCGCGCGGATATGACGGAGCGCTTTAACGGCGGAGAAAAGGATGTGTTTTTGATTTCGCTCAAGGCGGGCGGCACGGGCTTGAATCTGACAGGCGCCGACATGGTAATCCACTACGATCCGTGGTGGAATCCCGCCGTAACGGACCAGGCGTCGGACCGGGTATACAGGCTCGGTCAAACGCGCGCCGTTCAGATTATAAAGCTCGCCTCCCGCGGCACAATCGAGGAAAAAATCCTGAAGCTTCAGGAAAAGAAGCGTTCCCTTGCGGACGATATAATAAAAACGAATACAGCCACACTCTCATCGCTTTCCGATGATGAGATCATGGCTCTGTTCAAATAAAAGGTGGTAAAGGATGAAATTCAGAGAGCTTATAGCCTACGATGAGGATGAAAAACGGGAATGGCATTTGTCGCAGCGCGCGGTTACGCTTATTGTATTCTGCGTATGGGTCGCCGCGCTGAATTTACTTGCCGTCGTTTATATCAAAAACAGCGATTATATCTATTTCTGGGATAACGCGACATACTGGGACATATCGCGGCGTATCGCGGACGGGGCTCTGCTGCCTGATTTTCTGAAAAACGTATACCATTCCATAGCCGTGAACGACTATAACTGTGTCGCGGGGCTTCTTCCTGCCGTATTTATTAAGCTGTTCGGCGATTCGAGGCTTGTTTACGTTCTGACGCTTGTGGATTTGTACCTGGTACCGTCTGTCATTATAATTTATTTTCTCGCGAAAAAGCTCGGCAAAGCGCCTTTGCTTACCATGAGTCTTACAATACTGCTGTGTCCCGCCGTGATTTTTATGGCGCTGATAGGATTTGCCGATGTGGGAGGACTTCCCCCGGCGCTTTTGTGCTTCTATCTGTATTTTAACAAAGACAAAAAGGATCCCGGCGTGAGCATATGGAAATGCATAGTAATCGGCTTGCTGCTGACGCTGCTTATATTATGGCGCAGATGGTACGCGTTTTTCGCCGTATCGTTTGTGACAGCGATGCTTTCCGACTGCATAATAAACCGCCGCCGCCTGTATCCCGCGTTCATAAGCGCGGCTGTGGTGGGATTTATTCTCATAGTATGCTTCCGCGATTTTGTCACAAATATAATTCTGCGCGACTACGGAAGCCTTTACTCGGGTTATAAAATGTCGGTTTTGACCGATTTAAAGCTTATAGCGCGGTATTTCGGCGTTTTTTACATATTCGCGCTCGCCGCTATGACCGTATACGGCGCGGTGAAAAAGCATAATCTGCGCCCGATTATGATGTGGGTCCAAATTGTTGTATGCGCAATAATGTTTATGTGCGTGCAGACGCACGGTCAGCAGCATCTCCTTCTTTATATACCGTCGTTTATAACGCTCACAATTTACGCCATACGCTTCTTTGACCGCGAATGGATGCTTATCGCGGCATGCGCAATGGCGGCGGTCAACACCGCGAATGTATTTGTACCGTACAATCAGCCGCAAAGCATACAGGAGATAAAATTCTATTCGCCGGTTCCGTCATTTTCGCTGCTTCCGAGGCATATGGACAACACGGAGGAGCTGCTCGCGCTCCGCCGCGGGCTCGATTCGACCGTGCCCGAGGGGCAAACGCTCGGCGTTTTATCCTCATCGTTTAAGCTCAATGAGGATATATTAAAAAATGTCTACGCGTCATTCGGCATGGACAACAGCAGAGAAAACTACTTTGTGTCATTGCCCCAGGTCGATATACGCGACACCGATTTGTCGGCTTACGGGTCCGTTAACTTTATCCTGACCGCCAATCCTCTCCAAATTCATCTTGACGAAAACAATCAGCGCATCCTGCGCGAGGCTTTAATAAGCTTTAACGGCTGGACCGATATCGCTACAGCTTATGAGGAGGTCTATGATTTCGCCGTGACAATCGACGATATGCAGATCAAGCTGTACCGCCGTGTGCGCGATATCCCGGACTATGAATACCGCGCGTTTATAACGCGCTATAAAGCGACGGCGCCTCAATAAAACGCTTCGCCGCATAAAATCCGCGGCATAAAGACTTAACATAAACAGCAATGCCCATCCGGTTAATACCGTATAATTAAAGAGCGTATCGTCCCGATACGCTCCTGCTTTGATTTATTACAACCAGCGGTCATAAAAGGCTGCGTGAGCCGGTATTTAAAAGCTCCGCCGCAAGCTGCAATAAAGCGGCGCCGTTATTTTTCGGTCTTATGATTGCCGCCGCTTCCGGAAAAGGTCTGTTCCTTTTCTTTATTAAGCTCCGTGGGCCACATTCCCGTCTCGCGTTTAAACGTCTTTGAAAAATAATACGATTCCTTAAAGCCTACCATATTCGCGACCTCTTTTATTTTTATATGCGGATTTTCCGTTATAATATTTTTTGCCAGCTCTATTCTGTAGCGCGTCATGTATTCGTTTGGTGACAGTCCCTTGCGGCGCTTGAAAATACGGCTTATATAGCTCGGAACAAACCCGAACTCACGCGATAAAACCTCGCTCGTTATATCCTTGTCGTAATTTTGTATAAGATATTTTTCCACGTCGTCCGCAAGCTGCGCGTAACGGTCGGGATTTTTCACATCGCGCCGCAGCGTCATCAGTATCGACACGACATCCTCGATAAAGC
Source organism: uncultured Clostridia bacterium (assembly GCA_947626135.1). Taxonomy (GTDB): domain Bacteria; phylum Bacillota; class Clostridia; order UBA1381; family UBA1381; genus 12844. The sequence continues at coordinate 28,286 of CANQQZ010000005.1, read as the reverse complement.
CCGAGTATGATGTAAAGCTCGCAAGAGCGTTTACAAATTCACGCTTTACGCTCGTATGCTTTCGCTGCACGCTTTCGGGATAATTGAGCGCATATGTATCAAAAATCACGTTCAGAACTCCGTTTACCTCCTCCTGTGTGTAGCCGGAGTCCCTCATGCTCTCCAATATGCCCGAAAACCGCGCGCGCACCTCATCCGCGCTTCCGTTTTTTATCGCCGCGGCAAGCGCCTCGATATCGCGTTTTGAATACGGCTGCCCTATATTTTCATACTGCTCCGGAGCGCTTTCGCAGCGTATAAGCTGAGACTTGCCGAGAATAAGCGATTTTATAAGCTGCTCACGCAGCGCCGCAAAGCATTTTCCGGCATTTTTAAGCGGAACGCCGTCCATATACACAACGGTTACCGGCAGCTCCCGGTTTCTAAAGCTTTCGTAAAGCTTTTTTACTATTTCCACCTGCCGCGCCGTATCGTCGCTCTCCACAACAACATACCGCTCAGACGGCACGTTTGAGTTAAAGAATATGTATCCCTCATTTTTCCCGAGCGTTCTCTCCATAAAATTTTCCATGCGCTCGTCCGTCCAGAAATTTTCGCCCGGCAGCATAACCTCCGACCCGTAAAGAAGGTACGCGCCCGCGCAGGCAAGTATTACCGCGGTGCCGCGCTCGCCGTCATGTCTGTCGGATCTTTCCCTCCCGCGCTTTTCATTCTTTATGCGTTCCGTAACGCCGCGTATTTTATCACGGGACACAGGCTTTAAAAGATAATCAAAAACCTTGTATTCGAGCGCTTTCCGCGCATATTCAAAATCCGAATAGCCGCTCAAAATCACAACAGTCGTTTCGGGCTTGTTTTCATATATCCAGCCCGCAAGCTCTATTCCGGTCATAACGGGCATCTTGATATCGGTTACGACAACATCATAATCCTCCGTTTCAAGCGCCTCAATAGCGTTCTGTCCGTTGATACAGCACTTTTCAACGGCAAAATCGGGGTCCGCCGCTTCTATACCCGCTTTTACCATACGCATGATCGGCGGCTCATCCTCCACGACCATTACCTTAAACATATCCGTTCTCCTTATCTCCGACAATAATTTTTATTACCATACCCCCGTCGTTCCATATGCTGTATTGTACCGGCTCGCTCCGCGTAAGCCTGAGCCTCACTATCGTATTGACAATGCCCAGCCCTTCGGTGACTCCGAGAGGCATTTCCGAAAGAGCGTTTTCAATCTTTTCACCGATCTCCTCTATCTTTTCCTTCGATATCCCGCTCCCGTTGTCCTTTACCGTAAGCTCCCACCGGTTCGGAGATCCGGTAATTTTTATATCCACCCTCCACGGCGGCTCCGCATCCTTAAACGCATGCATAAAGCAGTTTTCGGCAAGCGGCTGGATAAACAGCTTTGGAACCGCGGTATCCATGAGCTGCCGGTCGATATCTATGCTGTAATTAAAGTAATCCTCATACCGCGATTTCATAAGCGAGAGATAATTTTTCGTATGCGCCGCCTCATCCTTTAACGGCACCGTGACCTTTTCATACGCCGTGACGTACCTGAGCATATCGGAAAGCTCTATGCACATATCCGAAACCCTGTCGCATCCCGCCTCTACACCCGCCGCGCCTATTACAGACAAAGAGTTGTACAGAAAATGCGGATTCATCTGCGCCTGGAGCGCAAGTGAATAAGCCTGCTTTTCCTGAGTTATAAGCCGATTCATACGCTCAAGCATCTTATCAAAGCTATCCTCAAGCTCCTTTATCTCATCTATGGCTTCCTCGTCCACCCGTTCAAGCTGCTCGTCCGGCGCGTTTATTGTTTTAACATACTGCGCGAGCTGCATTATCGGGCGGGTAACATACCTTCCCACAATGTTTGTGATGAAGAAAATAAAACCCATAAGCAGCAGGTATAGGAGTATAAACACGATAAGTATTCGCGAGGTGTACGGGGATGTATCGGGAATGGAATAGTTTATAACCGTTTCCCAATCGGTGCCGGATATTGCCGATGCGACCGACTCTCCGCTGCCCTTTTCGTAAACGTAATCAGCGGGATAGATAATATCCCCGTCTGCGCGGTCGCGTATCAAAACGCCTCCGTCGTCCGTTCCGCCGCTAAGCCTCTCTCCGAGCAGCCTCACCGACGCGCGGACCTCTACAATTCCGCATATTTCATCGGAATAATCGTTTTTTAAAGGTCTTTTCAGAGTTACAAACGCTGTTTCGCTGTGCGTCCACGGATTTTTCTGCGGCTTGGTTACAAGAGTTCCCCCGTTTTCCGCAATTTTGCCGAGCTCGGCGCCGTAATCCATAGACCGCATAGCATTATTAAGCTTTTTCTTGTCAATCATAAAATCCTGGCTCGACACAAAGTCTCCGTTTTCGTTATACACCGAAATATTATAATCGGTAGCGCGAAAAATAAGCAGACTTTGCAAAGCGGAGGAAATTTCTATGTCGGAGAGAATATCCTTTTCAAAACGGTTTTCCCCCGTTCTCTCTTTGTTGAATTCATAAAAAATATTCGTTATCTTCGGCTGATGATTTACCTGCTCCGCCAAAACGTCAAGCTCGTTTATGTATGTGCTGACCTGATTTGCCGCGGTGTTGGCAAGCTGCCGCGCGGAATTGGATGCGTCGTTTTTCATTCTTACGATAAGCGAATTGTAAACAATTATCATCGCTATGGAAATAATTACCGTAAGCAGAATAAAATACGGCATTGCAATGCGTCTTAAAAGCTGAGAGTTTGTTCTCATAACCAACCCCTCCCCGATAAATAAGTATATCTCATAATCATTCCGGTTGTCAACACAGTATTATAAATTTGCATCCGGAGTTTAATTCTTCCCATGCTGTAAGGCAATAAGCTTTACATAGAGCCGGGCGGAATTAATGCAAAACGGACAGATGTATCGGAATAAATACATCTGTCCGTTTTTTTCATTTCCCATATTGCCTGCGCAGCCCTGACTCAAATCGGCGTTTTACTGCGCGTCCTTCGACAGGAAGTTATACACCAATGCCGCGATGCCCGCTCCGACAAGTGGCGCCACAATAAACAGCCATACCTGCGAAAGCGCCGTAATGTCCGTAAATGCGTTTAACAGCGCCGGTCCGAGGCTTCTTGCCGGATTGACCGACGTTCCGGTAAACGGAACTCCGAAAATATGCACCAGCGTAAGCGTAAGTCCTATAACAAGACCTGTGGTTGACTTGAACTCCTCCTTTGATGTAACGCCCAAAATCGCGGTTATAAACACAAACGTAAGAACCACTTCAACCAGAAAGCACTGACCCATATTCGCCCCCAGAGCGCTCGCCGCGCCGTAACCGTTCGTGCCAAGCGCCGCGCTTGAACCGAACATTACAACAAGCAGCGCCGCGCCGGCTATTGCTCCGAGAACCTGCGATACCACATACAATCCGAACTCCTTCGCGTTCATTTTTCCCGAAATGAGCATCGCAAACGACACCGCCGGATTGATATGGCATCCCGATATATTCCCGATTGAATACGCCATCGCTACGATTACCAGTCCGAACGCAAAAGCTATTAAAAGCGTCGTGAGCGCAAGCGGAACCGGAACGCTTATGTAATCAACAAGCGTGTTCGCGGCAACAGCGCTGCCGCAGCCGAAAATCACAAGCACCGCCGTGCCTATGAACTCGGCTATACATTTTTTCAAATCATTCATATTCTTTCCCTCCGTAAAATTTATTTTATATGCTTATATTAACATAAATTCCCTGCCATTGCAATAGATTTAACATTATTGAAATATTTTTCACTTCTCCAATCGAAGCATAAACATATTGACAAAGGACATATTTTCTGGTATAGTATTCACATAGAAAAAGAACTAATGTTCGGTTTGATTGGAGAGACGCAAAGCCGTATGGATCATTTTGAACTTGTTTCGGATTTCAAGCCCCGGGGCGATCAGCCCCAGGCAATCGGGAAGCTTGCCGACGGAGTGCTTCGCGGCGAAAAATTTCAGACGCTGCTCGGCGTCACGGGCTCGGGAAAAACGTTTACAATGGCGAATATAATCGCGCGGGTCAACCGCCCGACCATTGTTCTGGCTCACAACAAAACCCTCGCGGCGCAGCTTTGCTCGGAATTTAAGGAGTTTTTCCCGAACAACTGCGTGGAATTTTTCGTATCATATTATGATTACTACCAGCCGGAAGCATATATTCCTCAGACTGACACGTATATAGAAAAAAATTCCATGACAAACGAAAATATAGATAAGCTCCGCCACAGCGCGACCTTCGCGCTTTTCGAACGGCGGGATACTCTAATAGTCGCAAGCGTTTCCTGCATTTACGGTCTCGGCGACCCGGAGGATTATAAGGACTTAATGCTGTCGGTCCGCGTGGGAATGGTGCGCGACCGCGATGAAATGCTCAGGAAATTAACCGAAATGCAGTATGAGCGCAATGATATTAACTTTGTCCGCAACAAATTCCGCGTGCGCGGCGACGTCGTTGAGGTGTTCCCCTCAAATAATGGCGAGCACTGCATACGCATCGAATTTTTCGGCGATGAGATCGACCGCATAAGCGAGATAAACGCCGTAACCGGTGAAATAGTCGGAACGATGCAGCATGCCGTTATAATGCCCGCGTCGCATTATGTGACAACGGGAGAGAAAATGAAACGGGCGCTCGGCGCCATATACGCCGAAATGGAGGAGCAGGTAAAATACTTCGAGGACAAGAATATGCTTATCGAAGCGCAGCGTATACGCCAGCGCACGACCTACGATCTTGAAATGCTTCAGGAGATAGGCTTTTGTCAGGGCATAGAAAACTATTCCCGGCATATTTCGGGACGCGAGGCGGGAAGCGCTCCGTTCACGCTGCTCGACTATATGCCCGAGGATTATCTTATGATAATAGACGAATCTCATGCGACCATCCCGCAGGTGCGCGGCATGTACAACGGTGACCGCGCAAGGAAGGATACGCTCGTAAAATACGGCTTTCGGCTGCCGTCCGCCAGAGATAACCGCCCTCTTAAATTTGACGAGTTCGAGCAGCGGCTCAATCAGGTTATTTTCACCTCCGCCACGCCCGCCGAATATGAACGAGAGCATTCGACCGTTATAGCGGAGCAGGTGATACGTCCCACCGGTCTGCTTGACCCGGATGTGACCGTAAAGCCTACGGAGCATCAAATAGACGACCTTATAGGGGAAATAAACAAGCGCTCGGAAGCCGGCTTCAGAACGCTTGTCACAACGCTCACAAAAAAAATGGCTGAGGATTTGACCGATTATCTCAGCGGAGTCGGGATTCGGGTACGGTATATGCATTCCGACATATCCACAATCGAGCGCACCGAGATAATAAAGGATCTGCGCATGGGCGAATTCGACGTGCTGGTGGGAATAAATCTCCTTCGCGAGGGTCTTGATATTCCCGAGGTCGCGCTGGTTGCGATTTTGGACGCCGACAAGGAGGGCTTCCTGCGCGGTGAAATATCGCTTATTCAGACTATCGGACGCGCGGCGCGGAATTCCGAGGGACATGTAATAATGTACGCGGACACGATAACCCGCTCAATGAAAAACGCTATCGCCGAAACGACGCGCAGACGTGAGATCCAGCAGAAATTCAATGCCAAACACGGAATAACCCCAACCACGATAAAGAAGGATATACGCGATATTTTAGAGCCGGTAAAAGCAGTGGACAAGGGCGGAAGAAAGCCCGGGGAAATAATTACTCTAAGCGAATTGAAGGCGGAAATAGACAATCTTACAAACAAAATGTATCTTGCGGCGGAGCAGCTTGAATTTGAGGAAGCTGCATCCATCAGAGACAAAATAAGAAGGCTTGAAAGGGAGTACGGATATGATAGACGACAAAATTAAAGACGAAATAGTATCGATATTCAACGAGCGCATTTTATCGCCCGTACTGTATATGACCGAATACGACGACGCCGTGGATCTAATATGCTTTCTCGACAGAAACATAGACGAAAAGGATATCAGCGGAGCCGAGCGCGCAATGTACGCCGCGGTCGGAAAGCCGTTTGAAATCGTTGATATCCGGGAATTTGACGAAGCGGACAGAATCGAAATCATACGAAGCGCGGAGCTTCTTTATTCCGAAGACGGTCTTATAGAGATGATTTTTGAGCAATCCATGCTTGAGGATTTTGAGATAATGATGAAAGAAAGAGAGGAAGCTCACATACGCTACGAGGATAGCCGTTCGCCGTATGTGCAGTGATAATTATGGCAAAATATATTAAGATACAGGGCGCGCGCGAGCATAACCTAAAAAACATTTCGCTGGAAATCCCCCGCGATAAGCTGGTTGTTTTAACCGGGCTTTCGGGTTCTGGAAAATCCTCCCTGGCGTTTGACACGATATACGCCGAGGGACAGCGTCGCTATATGGAATCGCTTTCGTCCTACGCGCGGCAGTTTTTAGGCATAATGGAAAAGCCGGACGTAGATTATATTGAAGGACTTTCACCCGCTATAAGCATAGATCAGAAAACGACGTCGAAAAATCCGCGCTCGACCGTCGGAACAGTCACGGAAATTTACGATTATCTGCGTCTTATGTACGCGCGCATAGGTATTCCCCACTGTCCAAAATGCGGCAAGGAAATAAAAAAACAGACAATAGACCAAATCGCGGATCAAATAATGGATTTGGGCGAAGGCGTCAAAATTCAGATTCTGGCGCCCGTGGTAAGCGGCAAAAAAGGCGAGCATCAAAAGGTGTTTGAGGATGCGCGCAAAAACGGATTCGTCCGCGCACGGGTCGACGGCGAGCAGGTGGACCTATCCGAAGAAATAAAGCTCAAAAAAACGTTTAAGCACAACATAGAAATAATTGTGGACAGACTTATAATCCGTGATAATATACGTCAGAGACTTGTCGATTCGCTCGAAACAGCCGCGGGGCTGACAGGCGATGTCGTAATGGCGGACGTTATCGGCAAAGATACACTATCGTTCAGCCAGAACTACGCCTGCCCCGACTGCGGCATAAGCATACCCGAGCTTACACCGCGGCTGTTTTCGTTTAACAACCCCTACGGCGCGTGCCAAAACTGCGACGGTCTCGGCGCGCTGCAAAAATTTGATCCTCTGCTCATTATCGCCGATGAGGACGAAAGCCTTTTATCCGGCGCGATACGCGCAAGCGGATGGAACAGCGCCGATGATCCCACAAGCATTGCGAGCGCGTTTTTCAAGGCGGTATGCAGCCGTTACGGAGAGGATGCCACAAAACCGTGGAAAGAGCTTCCGGGCGAGGTTCAAAACGCCGTTCTCTACGGCACCGGTGATGAGGAGCTGACCGTCACATACGAAAACTCTTACGGGAAACGCACGTATAAATCCGCTTTTGAGGGCGTTATAGGCAATCTTGAACGCCGATACGCTCATCCAACCTCGGAATATACGCGCTGGGAGCTTGACCGCTACATCAATCTTGTGCGCTGTCCCAAATGCAAAGGCGCCCGGCTCAACCCCGAGGTTCTTGCCGTAACTGTCGGCGGAAAAAACATATATGAATTTACCTGCATGTCCATCAAGGACGCCGCCGCGTTCATGGACAAACTCAAGCTCAGCAAAACACAGCAAAAAATCGCCGACCAGGTTCTAAAAGAAATAAAATCGCGGCTCGAATTTCTGCTCGACGTAGGGCTTGAATACCTTACGCTATCGCGCTCCTCGGGGACGCTGTCCGGCGGCGAGGCTCAGCGCATACGCCTCGCAACGCAGATAGGATCCGGGCTCATGGGAGTTTTATATATTCTCGATGAGCCGAGCATAGGTCTTCATCAGCGGGATAACGACAGACTTATCGCCACATTAAAGCATCTGCGCGATCTTGATAATACCGTGCTTGTCGTGGAGCACGATACCGACACGATGCGCGCGGCGGATTATATCGTGGACATAGGTCCGGGCGCCGGCATACACGGCGGCAGGGTCGTAGGATTAGGCACTGCCGAGGAGCTGATGAAAGAGCCGGAATCCATAACAGGCAAATACCTGAGCGGAGAATTGGAGATCGAGGTTCCCTCCGAGCGGAGAAAGCCCTCGGACTGGCTTGAAATACGCGGCGCGAAGGAAAATAATCTTAAAAATATAAACGTAAAGGTTCCTCTCGGTGTGCTGACGTGCGTAACAGGCGTATCGGGCTCGGGGAAATCATCGCTGATAAACGAGATCCTGTATAAATCTCTCGCGCACAAATTGAACCGTGCGCGGACAAACCCCGGAGCGCACAAGGAAATCCTCGGCACGGAAAAGCTTGATAAAATAATCAATATCGACCAATCGCCCATAGGCAGGACCCCGCGCTCAAATCCCGCGACATACACGAATTTATTTAACGATATCCGCGCGGTATTTGCGTCCTGCAACGAAGCGAAAGCCCGCGGCTACAAGGCGAGCCGGTTCAGCTTCAATGTCAAAGGCGGTCGATGCGAGGCATGCTCCGGCGACGGTATAAAGAAGATTGAAATGCATTTTTTATCGGATGTATACGTGCCGTGCGAGGTATGCAAGGGTAAACGGTACAACCGCGAAACCCTGGAGGTCAGGTTTAAGGGGAAGAATATCTATGACGTGCTTGAAATGACGGTGGACGAGGCAGTTGACTTTTTCCGGAATCAACCGAAAATCGCGCGCCGACTTGAAACATTGCAGGAGGTCGGTCTGGGCTACGTAAAGCTCGGTCAGTCATCGACCACGCTTTCCGGCGGCGAGGCGCAGCGCGTAAAGCTTGCTACAGAGCTGTCGAAACGCAGCACCGGCAGAACAATATATGTGCTCGACGAGCCCACAACGGGACTGCACAGCGCAGATGTGCATAAGCTTACGGAGGTATTGGACAAGCTCGTCGAGGGCGGCAATACCGTGATTGTCATCGAGCATAACTTAGACGTGATAAAAACAGCCGATTATATTATAGACCTCGGTCCCGAGGGCGGCGACGGCGGAGGCAGAATCGTGGCTCAGGGTACGCCCGAAAAGGTCGCTGGAAATGAAAAATCGTATACCGGACAATACTTAAAGAAAATACTTCATTAAAAAAGACGGCGCAGCCGTCTTTTTTAACGAAGTATTCAATCCGCCATCGCTGTGGCATCAGCCGGTATACTTCATCGGATCGACCGGATCACCGTCCTTATACAGTTCAAAATGAACATGCGAATCGGTGACATTTTCCGCTCTGGCATCCGCAACAATGCCGATTACGTCTCCTTCAGCCACACTGTCGCCCTCGGCAATGTCTTCAACGCTTGAAAGACCGCAGTATTTTGTGGAAAATCCGCCGTCATGCTCCAGCACAACGTACTCGCCCATAGCGTCAGATGAGATTTTGCTTACCGTTCCGTCAGCCGCCGCACATACGCTGCCTCCGGCGTCAACCGCGATATCCGCGCCATTATGTGTGCGCCAGTCACCCATAGCCGTGTTATACGCGAGAGCGTCCGTAAATCCCTCAAGGATCTCACCCGACGCCGGAAGTGCAAACGACGGCGAGGTGAACAGCGCAGCTGCTTCAGCCGTTTCATCCGTCTGCGCGGGCTCGGATGCGCTCATGTCTTCGTATATTACCTGCGGCGCATCAACGGTCTGAGCCTCCTCCGACGTTTGTGCCGCCGATTCGAGCCCCGGCGCGGCATATATACTGTTATCCGCCGTTTCCGGCTCCGAATCCGATTCGTGCGTTATGCTCCCCGAAGCATTGCCGCCTTCCTCCGGAAGCAGCGCCATTTCTCTCGGCTCGGTTTCCTCCGCCGCTGTCTGCGGCGCGGGCGTCTCGCTCTTATCGCTTGCGCGTTCGGTAAAATATCCCGCTATTCCCACGGCGATTACACAGCAGCACAGTGCTATGTAAAAGCCCGGTAAGCGCCTTGCCTCCCGCTTTTCCTGATTTTCCTGATTATTCATTTTTTTCAACTCCTTAAAGCTTGGTATCAGTATTTTTGCCTGAAATTTCATATATTATACGCCGAAATACGTTAGAATAAAGCTAAAATCATACCTTTTCATCAAAATAACCTCCGTCAGCCGCAAAAGCTGTGATTTGACCGCGTAAACGCTTATTTTCAGCCCCCGCTTTACGAAAAAGTATGCCAAAATCCGTCAGAAAATCTTATGCGGACATAAACCGGCTATATTTTGTGGTTTACATAAAACATCAAATTATGACCGAATACAACATTATATTGTGTAATTTTAGTGAAAATACACGGAAATATCACCACAAATTGTACAAAAAAATTTTTAAAATACTATTCACAAAACACAAAATATATAGTATAATAGTAAGCAGATATACGGCGCGGCATAACAAACGCGCCGCGGAAGGGCGGGTGACGACGTGCAGATAGAAAAATTAGAGGATAATAAAATACAAGTGATACTTACCACGGCTGATTTAACGAGCATGAATATAGACATAAATTCACTCAGCGGCGAATCTGTCGAGCTGAACGCGTTTTTATTTCATATAATGGAAAGGATAAAAGAAGAGACCGGCTTTAATCCATACGGAGGTCAGGTTCTTATGGAAGCGATGCCAATGGGCGACGAGGGAATAACCATACTGGTGAGCAAGGTACATAGTCATTGCGGAAGAATAACCCGAACGCAGTTTAAGAAGCTGCGCTCGGTCCGCGCGAAAACGTCCGGGGAGGCTGATGAGATCGATCCATCGGCACGGTCTGAGGTGTTCTACATTGAAACCTTTGACGACGTTTGCTCGGCGCTTATGCGTATAAGTCTTAAAACTCTCGCGCTGAGCGCGCTGTACAGGATGGAATCAATGTACGGTTTCTTAGCCGTAAAAAATGCCTCGACCGCGCGGGATGTCGAGCTGCTTTCGGAATTTTCCTATAGGCAGTCCTATTATCCCCTGCAAGAGGTATATATTCGCGAACACGGCGAGCTGATAGCCTCGGGCAAACGTCTTGTCAGTATGGCAAAGGGCGTCAGAGAGCTTTACGGAGAGAAATAAAAATATTTTTCAAAACACTTGAAAATTTGAGATATACATAGTATAATAGTCATTGTTTATTAAGACTATTAACATAAAAAGGAGAACCACTGATGGATTTTTTTGAAATTACAGGCTTTGCCGCCGAAGGAGCAGCCGGAAATACAACTGCCGGAACAGCGGCGAACGGAACGCCGCAGCCCGCGGGAATGGCGACGTCAATGATTACAATGTTTCTGCCGATTGCGCTTATTATCGCGCTGCTTTATTTTATGATGATAAGACCCCAGCGGAAACGCGAAAAGGAGACCCGCGATATGCTCGGCGCAATGAAGGTTGGAGACAAGGTCGTTACGATAGGCGGCATATGCGGTAAGGTTATCAAAATAAAGGACGAATTTGTGTTTATCGAATCGGGAAACATCGGCACGGAAAACGAAAAGTCCGTTATCAAGATGGAGCGCGATGCGATAAAGACTGTCGAGCAGAAAATTAAAAACTAAAAATCAGTAATGAAAAATCGATCTCCGTAATATATTTTAACAAAATATATTACGGAGGTTTTTTTATGGGTATAAGATTTACCGGAATATTAAAATGCGCGGGCGTGTCCGCGTTTCTTACGGCGCTGTTTATATTTGTAATCGCGCTGCTCTCCTGTTTTACCGGCGCAAGCGAAACGACGCTGACAATAGCCGTTTACGCTTCGGTGATAATTTCTGTTTTCGCCGGCGCGTTCGCCTGTGTCAAAGCCGCCGGCGGCAAAGCGCTTCTGCATGCGTTATTCCTAACGGCGCTTTACTATGCGCTCCTTGCCGCAGCAACCTTCGCCATAAACGGCTCGCTCGTTCCCAACAGCCACTTTTTCACCATGACAGCCGGGATATTTGCCGCCGGAATATTGGGCGCCGTACTCGGAAAATAAAAAGGGCATATAAAGCCCCTTTTATTTTTCCCGCTTTTTACAACAACCGCCGCAGCCCGCGCATCCGCAGCCGCAGCCGCCCTTGCCCTGAAGCCTGCCCTTTATCATACGGCAGATTATAAGCATGACAATCGCCGCGAGTATTACCGAAATTACAATTGTTGAAATCATTTTCCGACATCTCCTTACATATTGACGGCTTTTCCCTTGATGTCAAGCGACGTGCTTTCCCTATACGGTCTGAACAGCAGATATGCGAACAGTACAATCGTCAGTATCGCCGCAATTGTGCCCGCTCCGAAGCCGCTGCCCGTAACAAAAGAGCCGATTTGGTATATGCATAATGCCGCCGCATACGCGAACACACACTGATAACCGACAGCGAACCATGTCCACTTCGCGCTGTTCATCTCACGCCTTATCGCTCCTATCGCCGCGAAGCACGGAGCGCATAAAAGGTTGAATACGAGATACGAATACGCCGAAAGCCTTGTGAATTCAAGCGCAAGATTGGTCCATACCTGATAACCGTTCTCCGCGACCTCGTCAAAGCCGCCGTACAATATGCCGAATGTGCCCACAACGTTTTCTTTTGCGATAAGCCCTGTAACGGCTGCCACCGCTGCTTTCCAGTCGCCCCAGCCCAGGGGTGAGAATATCGGAGCAAGCACGCCGCCGATTCCGGCAAGAATGGAATTATCCATATTCTCCACCATTGTGAACCGTCCGTCCTCGAAGCCAAAGCCCTGTAAGAACCAGATAAGTATAGTCGCAAGCAGTATAATCGTTCCCGCCTTCTTTATAAACGACCATCCTCTCTCCCACATGCTGCGCAGCACGCTGCCTGCCGTAGGCAAATGATACTCCGGCAGCTCTATAACAAACGGCGCCGGATCTCCCGCAAACATTTTTGTCTTTTTAAGAATAATACCCGACACTATAATCGCAGCTATACCTACGAAATACGCGCTTGCTGCGACCCATGCGGCACCGCCGAACATTGCGCCCGCAATGAGCGCAATAATCGGCAGCTTCGCGCCGCAGGGGATGAATGTGGTTGTCATGATCGTCATGCGCCTGTCTCTCTCATTTTCTATAGTTCGCGACGCCATAATGCCCGGAACTCCGCAGCCCGTACCGATAAGCACCGGAATAAACGATTTTCCCGATAAGCCGAATTTTCTGAATACTCTGTCCATAATAAACGCAATCCGCGCCATATATCCGCAGCCCTCCAGAAAAGCGAGGAAAATAAACAGCACAAACATCTGCGGCACAAAGCCGAGCACCGCGCCTACGCCCGCCACGATACCGTCGAGGATAAGACTGTTAAGCCATTGCGCCGTTCCGAGCTTCTCAAGCAGAGACCCGATCAATACCGGTATTCCGGGAATCCATACTCCGAATTCGGACGGCTCCGGCTCCTCAGCCGCCGCCTCGTGAACCGTTTCGGCGGCATTGATAAAATCAGCTGCCGTAATTCCTTCTATCGTTTCCTCGACCACGCCTTCATCGTCCTTAATTTCGGCTGACGCAGTCACCTCAGCCGCACGCGCCGCAAAGTCTCTGAGCACTGTATTATCCAATTCCTCAGCCTCAAGCACCGAGCTTACCTCTTCGGTATCTATTCCCGCAGCTTCGGCTGCCGCCAAAAAGGCGTCCGCTGCGGCTGAATTTTTATCCGTGTCATATTTTGCGTCCCATTCCTCGACCGCCTGCTCATATGCGGACGAGCCTATCCCGAACAAATGCCATCCGTCGCCGAACACTCCGTCATTCGCCCAGTCCGTAGCCCAGGTCCCGACGGTTGTGACGGATATATAGTAGACTATGAACATAACAACGGCAAAAATCGGAAGAGCGAGAAAACGGTTCGTTACCACGCGGTCAATTTTGTCGGACAGACTGTTCTTCGCTCCTTTTTTCGCTTTTTTGCAGCATTCCCCGATTATCGACGTAATATAGGTATAGCGCTCATTTGTAATTATGCTCTCGCTGTCATCGTCAAATTCCTTCTCCGCCGCCGCAATAATATCCTCCACGTCGGGAACGGATTTAAGCTGCGGCTTGATTTTATCATCGCGCTCAAACAGCTTGACGGCATAAAATCTCTTCTGATTTTCGGGTATTGAATCGTCAAGCCTCTGCATTACCTGCGAAAGATATTTTTCCGCCGCGGCGCCGAATTGATGCGCCGGCTTCATACCTCCGCCTGCCGCCGAAACAGCCTTATGTACGGCATCCTTTATCCCCGTGCCCTTCAGCGCGGAAATCGCGGCTGTCTCACATCCTAACGCGCCTCCGAGCTTGTCATAGTCAATCACGTCCCCGTTTTTGCTGACAATATCCGTCATGTTCACAGCTATCACTACCGGTATTCCCAGCTCCGCAAGCTGCGTTGTCAGATAAAGATTACGCTCCAGATTACTGCCGTCCACGATATTTAAAATAACGTCGGGCTTTTCGTTTATAAGATAATTTCTCGCTACTACCTCCTCCAGAGTATACGGCGAAAGGGAATATATTCCCGGCAGATCCTCTATGATCACATCCTTGTGTCCCTTCAATTTGCCTTCCTTTTTTTCAACCGTAACGCCGGGCCAGTTGCCGACATACTGATTTGAACCGGTAAGCGCGTTAAACAATGTTGTCTTACCGGAATTTGGATTTCCGGCGAGCGCGATTTTTATTGCCATTTTTCATTTCCTCCTTAATCTACCAATATCATCTCCGCGTCCGCTTTTCTTATGGACAGCTCGTAATTTCTTACCGTAACCTCGATCGGATCGCCGAGCGGCGCGGTTTTACGGACAAACACGCTTACGCCCCTGGTTATTCCCATATCCATTATCCGCCGTTTTACGGCGCCTTCTCCCGTAAGCCTTTCAACCTTCACCGTTTCACCGATTTTAACGTCTCTTAATGTGCGCATTATTTAAACCTCCCTGATTTTTTTTCATACCATGATGCGGTTTGCCATCGAATGGTCTATCGCGACGCGCGTATCCTTAACATTCACAATCATATTCCCCGCTATCGACGACACCACCGTAACGTCAGCGCCCTCAACAAATCCGAGGTTTTCCAGGAAACGCCGTGTTTTATCCTTGCCGTTTATTTTAACTATGTTCTTCGTTTCTCCTATATTTACCATAGATAAAGGCATCATTTTCCCTCCCCGCTTAGTTATTATTAATGAGCAGTAGTTTATTACTACATCAGTTAGTTTAGCACAACTACATTTAATTGTCAATAATTAAATGTAATTTATGTAATAATGAATTAAATCAGGCTAAATCATTGCTTAACATTTATGCATTTTGCATAATAGCAACTTTTATTAGCATATACTTACGACCGGCTGTTCCGATTCGGACAAAAAAAGAGCCGCCCGTACAGGACAGCTCCGTTTTTATTAAAATTATTATGTCATCGAACGATATATGTAGGATATATCAGCAATTTAAAACCTCCCCAGACCGAAGCTGATTGAAAGCGCGTTATTGACATTTTTCATCAACTCACCGTCGAGGCGTCCGATTTTCTCGCGTAATCTACGCTTATCTATTGTGCGTATCTGCTCGAGCAGCACAACCGAATCCTTATTAAGTCCGTAATCCTTAGCGTTAAGCTCAATATGCGTCGGCATTTTCGCTTTATTTATCTGGCTTGTAATAGCCGCGGCTATCACCGTCGGACTGTATTTATTGCCGACGTCGTTCTGCACGATAAGCACGGGGCGTATTCCTCCCTGCTCGCTGCCTACCACCGGACTTAAATCAGCGTAATAAATATCTCCTCGTTTTACAATCACTTTTAGTCACACTCCGTCAGTTTTTCCTCACATTCAAAAAGGCTTTCGTTATCCGACGCAACCCCTTCCTCGGCAAGCGCCGAATTTATGTCCGCCATTTCCTTATAACCTAATTTGAGCGCTTCCTGAAGCGCGTTCGGATTTTCTTTAAGTGACAAAGCAATCAGGTCCCCTTTCCTTCGCCGGAATATCTTAGGACTAATCCAGAAGATAATCCCGTATCTTCACCGCCTTTGAGTCTTTTACGTACACTCTCGGAACTCGCATTCCGACGCCGCAGGACACCTCGTAATTGATTGTCCCGAGCTGATGCGCGATATCGTCTATGGTAACGCCGCTCTTGCCGAACAGGATTACCTCGTCACCTATACTGATATTATGGACATTTGTGACATCAATCATACATTGATCCATACATATTCTTCCGATTATAGGCGCTTTTTCCCCGTTTACCATTACGGAACCCCGTTTGGCTATGCCACGCAGATATCCGTCGGCGTAGCCTGCGGCTATGGTGGCTGTTCTTACGGGCGCTTTTGCTACAAACTCCTTTCCGTAGCTTACGCCGCGCCCCGGCTCGATTGTTTTTATATTCGTTACAACCGATTTCATAGTCATTACCGGCGCGAGCGGCAAACGTGATCTATCCACCTCGTCCGACGGGTACATTCCGTAAAGTATAACCCCCGGACGCACCATATCAAGATGCGTTTCCGGATACATCATCACTGCCGCGCTGTTGGCTATATGGCGGAGCGGGATTTTGAGCCCCTTCTCCTCCAAGCCCGAGCAAACCTTCATAAACCGCTCAAGCTGAAGCCGCGTATATGAACCATCCGCCTCATCCGAAGTGGAAAAGTGCGAGAATATGCCCTCTATTTCCACGTTCGGCAAGCCGGAAATTTTTAAAATTTCATCAATGACCGTCTCGTATGTTTCCTCATTTACAAGACAGCCTATGCGGCTCATGCCCGTATCAAGCTTTATATGAATTTTTACCGTTTTTTTCTTTTTCGTAGCGATTTCGGAAATTTCCAGAGCTGTTTTGTACGAGTATACGTTCGGGGTTATATCATAATCAATCAACCCCTCGAGCGTGTCTGAAAGACATGTGCCGAGAATGAGAACGGGCGCTGTGATTCCGCTCCTTCTGAGTTGGATCCCCTCCTGAAGCAGCGCAACGGCAAGCATATCGGCGCCGTTTTTAAGAAACGTTTCAGCCATTTCATAATAGCCGTTTCCGTAACCGTTCGCCTTAACCACCGCCATAATTTTTGCCTTGGGATCGGTTATTGCCCGTATTGCGCGTATATTGCTTTGCGCCGCGTCAAGGTCAATCTCCGCCCATGTCCGTCTGTTCATTCTCATAGCCTCTTTTCATATTCTATCATAATTTATTTCGTTTTTCTACCTGTAATATATGGCAGAGCGCGTCCGGTATACACTTTATGACCCGTATCGCCGTCACCGATTCCTCGCCGTATTTTTGCGCGGCTATATCTCCGGCTAAGCCGTGAATATACGCCGCAGCCGCGGCTGCCGCCGTTTCATCCGCGCCGCGCGCGGCAAGCGAGGTCAAAATTCCGGCTAACACATCGCCGCTGCCTCCTGTTGCAAGACCCGGATTGCCTGTAATATTAATATACTGTATTCCGTCCGGCGCTGTGACTATTGTGCGGTGTCCCTTCAGCAATATGGACGCTCCGTATTTTTCGGCAAACGCCGCGGAAACCTCGAACCGGTTTTGTTCAATATAATCGCGGTCATAACCGGTAAGCCGTGACATTTCAACCGTATGCGGAGTAAAAATGACGGGACACGAGCTGTTTTTCACCATATCCATATTCCGCGCCGCGGCGTTTATGCCGTCCGCGTCTATCACCACGGGAATTTTTGAATATTTAAGCACCTGCCCGAGTATGTATTCCACCTCCTGCGAGCGTCCCAGTCCGGGACCTATCAGAACCGCGTCAAAGCTGCTGAGCTTATTAAGTATTACATCAGCCGCCGCTTCCGATATATGACCGTTCGAGCATGGCAGCGGCAGCGTCATTGCCTCCGTCGTCTTAATTTCCGCTATCGGGTTAAGCTCCTCACATATACCGAGCGTCACAAGCCCGCTTCCCGCCGTAACCGCCGAATCAGCCGCAAGATATGCCGCTCCGGTCATGCCGCGGCTTCCGGCTATGATAAGGACCTTTCCGTAATCTCCCTTTTGCGAATTGCTTCCGCGGGGCGGGATCACGCTCCGCACAAAATCATCGTCCGTAACGCTGATATTTATGTTCTGACCGTTTATTATATATTCCGGAATCGAGATATCCCTTACAGCTATTTCACCGCAAAAATCCGCGGCGGGAAATTTCATCATCCCGATTTTGTACGCGGCAAACGTAACGGTCTTGTTCGCTTTTACGCACACGCCGCAAATCCTGCCGGTATCGGAATCGATGCCGCTGGGCACATCAACGGACAAAATATACCTCGCGTTTTCGTTTATGGCTGTAATTATATCCGCTGCGGCGCCTCCTATCTCCCCGTGTATACCGGTACCGAAAATCGCGTCGATCACAATGTCATGGGCACGGATCATATAATCAAACCCCTCCGCGTCCGTTACCGTCTCTATGTCCATCCCCATACGGTTTACAATATCAAAATTCGTTTCCGCGTCGCCGGAAAAGTCGTTTCCGCACACCAAAAATACCCGGGTCCTGACGCCCGCGTTATACAGATGCCTCGCCGCCGCGAGTCCGTCGCCGCCGTTGTTGCCCTTGCCGCAGAAAACCGCAACCTCCTTCTCCGTTAAATCGGGAAAGTTTTTTTTCAGCTCGTCAACGACCGCGATAGCGGCGTTTTCCATAAGCACCACGCTCGGAACTGCTCCGATTTCCTCGGCGGCTCTGTCGATTCCGCGCATTTGCCGCGCATAACAAGCCTTTTTCATATTCTTACTCCATCACGAACACGCGTCGTCTGTTATACTTGCCGGCCGTTTCGATTATTTTTGACGTCGGCTGGAACAGCACACGCGTTTTCACGTTATTTTCGTCCGTATAATCAACAAAATACACATATCCCCGCGAACGGTCTCCCGTTAAATCATAAATTTTATCCCGAGAAGAGCTGTTTTCATATTCGCTTCTGTGATTCGGGTCGTCGATCCGCGCACAGATATCAATATTTTTAAAATCCCATTCCACAAGGTGCTTTCTGCCCTTTTTCGACATAACCTTATCAATATCCATAGCGCTGTTTGTCAGTATATACTCATATTCGACATTGCGCATGGATTTCAGCAGATACCACGCATACCAAACAAGCGCGATAAGCACAAACCCGACGCTGGAGCCTAACCCGCGGTCGTTTCCGCTGAACATCATCACAAACGTGAGCGTCAGAATACCCGCCGACAACGCAGCCGCGGCAAGCGTAAGCAGAATAATCACGGCGTAATCCCTGCCGTCCTTCCGCTTTGTTATCAGATATTCGATAAACGTATCATTATATATATCCATTTATTCTTCCTCCCCGATTTTACTTTTCACAATTTCATAAAGCGAACGCAAGGCGCGTCCTCTATGGCTTACGGCGTTTTTTTCCGCGTCCGACGCGGACGCGAAGCTCTTCCCGAGCTCCGTGCAGAAGAACACCGGATCGTAGCCGAACCCGTTTTGTCCCTCCGGCGCGGTCAATATATATCCTGCCGCCTCGCCGTGCGCCGTCAGCTCCTCTCCCGACGGAGTTATAAACGCAACCGCCGTTTCAAAATGCGCCGCGCGGTCAGTGACGCCGTCAAGCGCGGATAAAAGCTTGTTAATCTTATCCGGATCCGATGCTCCCTCTCCTGCGTACCGCGCGCTGTAAATCCCCGGCGCGCCGCCGAGCGCGTCCACGCACAATCCGCTGTCGTCCGCTATTACATACTTGTCCGGAGCCTTCTCATGCGCTGCACGCGCTTTTATCAGCGCGTTTTCCGTAAAGGTCTTTCCGTTTTCCTCCGGAGAGGAATCGATCCCCGCCTCCGTCATAGTCTCTGTCTCAAAGCCGAGTCCGCCGAAAATTTCGCGTATCTCCGCCGCTTTGCCCTTGTTCGCCGTCGCTGCGATGATTTTCACAATAATCACCTCTGTTTTATTGTACTACAAAATTCGTTTTATTTCAATAGCCGATTAGACATATAAATTTACAGCATATCCTTTACTTCAAGCAAATCCCGCTTTATCGCATACGCCTTTTCACGCATTTCCTCATCCGGCTCAAGCATGTCGGGGACCATGACCGCCTTCATGCCGGCTGCATACGCGGAGCGTATTCCGTTGAACGAATCCTCTATCGCGACCGCGTCCTCAGGCTTCACGCCTATCCTTTTGCACGCCTCAAGATAAATATCCGGCGCGGGCTTGCTGTTTGCTATCCTGTCACCCGTTACGATAACGTCGAAATAATCGTAAATGCCGCTCATTTTTAACTCAGCCGTAACCGTGTCAAGGCTTGTGGATGACGCGAGTCCTATTTTACAGCCGATCGTTTTCAAATGCTCCAGCAGCTCCTTAACGCCCTTCATCATAGGCATTCCGTACCTGTTCACATGCTCAAAAAACGCTCTTCGCGCCTCGTCCCTGAACTCCCAGTATTTTATATCCCGTCCGTATTCCTTGTAAAACACCTGCTCCGTATACGTTTTCGTCACGCCTATAACCTTGTAAAACAGCGTGTCCAGCGTATTAAATCCGTATTTGGGTCCAATACGTTTCCACTGCTCGTATATCAGCCTTTCCGTATCGAAAATAACGCCGTCCATATCAAACACCACGGCATCCGGTCTCAGCATAGCCCAATCCCCTTCCGTTATCAAATCAAAAACGGGGCGGCGTATGTCGCCCCGTCTGCCGGTTTAATTAAATCTCAACCGATACAGGTCCGTTAATCTTCTTAACGCCCGTATCTCCTATTTCATATTTCACGCTGAACGAGACATCCTTTATATCCGCAAGCGTTTTTACCGAACCGTCTGGAAACGCTTTGTAATAAAAATGCACATCGGAATATGAACGCATGCCCGGGCGCAGCTCGCCCTCGAGCAGCTCGCTCTTTTCAACAGCGATACCGTTTGCCGTTATGTCAACGGCGGACACTCTGAGCGGCGTATCGGAAACGTTTTTCAGCTCCATTCTGAACTGCGCGCCCGCTCCCGCGAACATAGTGCTTATTTCGGATATATCCTTCTGCTTTATTACAATGTATTCATCCTCATATAATGTATGCGCCATTACTTTTTACCTCTGCTTTCCTGCAAATTTATAAGTTAATTATATCCTCTCGCCCGCATTTTGTCAATATGGGCATATATTTGTTAATATTTTGTTTAAAATCCCGCGGCAATTCCTATAAGCCGCACCGCAAACGCGCATATCCACGCCACGGCGCACTGGAACAGTACTATCGTAACCGCCCATCTCGTGCCGAGCTCCCGCCTTACCGATGCAATCGCCGCCACGCACGGCGTATACAAAAGGCAGAAAACAAGCAGCGCCGCCGCTCCCAAAGGCGTAAGCGCCGAAACGACGCCCGCCGCGCCTCCGAACAGCACCGACATGGTTGAAACCACGCTCTCCTTTGCCATAAATCCGGCTATAAGCGATGTGGAAATTCTCCAGTCTCCGAAGCCCAGCGGCTTAAATATCGGAGCCGCAACTCCCGCTATCGCCGCAAGCATACTGTCCTGCGAGCTTGTCACCATATGAAGTCCGAAATCAAAGGTCTGCAAAAACCATATGATAATCGACGCGAGAAATATTACCGTAAATGCGCGCTGAAGAAAATCCTTAGCCTTGTCCCATAAAAGCTGCACAACGTTTTTCGCCGCCGGCATACGATAATTCGGCAGCTCCATAACAAACGGCACCGCTCCGCCTTTAAACGCGGTTTTATTTGATATAAGCGCCGTCAATATCCCGACCGCAATACCTATAAGATACAGCGAAATCATTATGACCGCGCCGCGCCCGGGGAAAAAGGCGGCTGTAAAAAATCCGTAAATCGGCAGCTTAGCCGTACAGCTCATAAACGGAGTGAGCATTATCGTCATTTTTCTGTCTCTCTCCGAGGGGAGCGTCCGGCTTGCCATAACTCCCGGCACGGTACAGCCAAAGCCGATAAGCATAGGAACTATGCTTCGTCCGGAAAGCCCGATTTTCCTGAGCAGCTTATCCGTTACAAACGCCACGCGCGCCATATACCCGCTGTCCTCCAAAAGAGAAAGAAAGAAAAACAGCGTGACTATTATCGGCAAAAAGCTCAGTACGCTCCCTACCCCGTTAAACATTCCGTCGATTATAAGCGAATGCAGCGCGCTGCTTACTCCAAGAGCCGTGAGCCCCCTGTCCGCAAGTCCGGTAAAATATTCTATTCCCGATTCCATAAGCGATTGCAGCCACGCGCCGATAACGTTGAACGTCAGATAAAATATCGCCGCCATAATCGCGATAAACGCCGGAATAGCCGTGTATTTCCCTGTCAGAACAGCGTCAATCCTCCGGCTGCGCTCATGCTCCCTGCTCTCCTGCGGTTTTATAACCGTTGCGGCGCAGAGCCTTTTTATAAACGAAAATCGCATATCCGCTATCGCTGCGGCGCGGTCAAGTCCGCGTTCACGCTCCATCTGCACGATTATATGCTCGAGCATTTCCTTCTCGTTGTCTGACAATCCGAGAATGTTTAGCACCCTCTCGTCTCCCTCGACAAGCTTGCTTGCCGCAAAGCGCACCGGTATTCCCGCGCGCACGGCATGATCCTCAATAAGATGCACTATTCCGTGCAGGCAACGGTGAACGGCGCCTCCGTGATCGTTCTCGTCGCAAAAATCGATACGCCCGGGACGCTCACGGTAATTCGCTACATGAACCGCATGGCGGATGAGCTCGTCAACACCCTCGTTTTTTACGGCTGAGATCGGCACGACCGGAATCCCGAGCATTGCCTCCAAATCGTTTATTTTCACCGACCCGCCGTTCGAGCGCATCTCATCCATCATATTGAGCGCAAGTACCATAGGCGTTTCCAGCTCCATAAGCTGCATTGTAAGATACAAATTCCGTTCAATATTCGTAGCGTCGGCAATATTGATAATTCCCGCCGGCTTCTCGTTTATAATAAACTGACGCGTTACAATTTCCTCGCTGCTGTACGGGGACATTGAATATATTCCCGGCAAATCCGTAACAAGTGTATTCGGATAACCGCGTATCGCGCCGCTTTTCCTGTCTACCGTTACGCCGGGGAAATTGCCGACATGCTGATTGGAGCCCGTAAGCTGATTAAACAGCGTTGTTTTTCCGCAGTTTTGATTGCCCGCGAGCGCAAACGTCAGCACTGTGCCCCTTGGAAGCGGATTCTCTCCGGTCTTGACATGATAGCGTCCGCCTTCTCCCAATCCCGGATGCTCCGTTTTCCTGTTGCTTCTTGACGCGGTTATGTAATGCGTGGTCGTTCCGGTGGTTTTGGCTACTCCGATACGCGCCGCATCCTCCAGCCTCAGCGTCAGCTCGTAGCCGTGTATTTTTACCTCTATCGGGTCTCCCATAGGCGCATATTTTACCAGCGTTATCTCCGCGCCAGGAATAACGCCCATATCCAGCAAATGCTGCCGGAGCGCGCGGTCGTCGGCACCGTCCGGCGCTGAGCCTCCCACCTCGGTAACAATTGCCGTGCCTCCGATCTCAAGGTCCTTTAATGTCATAAATTTTCTCCTTTGGGTAAAGTTTAGTTTATCGCACTTTTGCATATGGCGGCGCTCAACTAAGGCCCCCTTGTCAAAGGGGGCTGTCAGCGTAGCTGACTGGGGGATTCCATAATTACAACAAATCGCTCAAATGTGTGGTTTTCTGTAAAAATGAATCCCTCCACCGCCTGCGGCGGTCCCCCTCCCTTTGACAAGGGAGGCTTTCGCCCGCCATATGTGATTTCTGCTCACGGTAGCGCTCTGCATCATATTCTGAGCTTTGCTCGGAATATTCTTTGCGGCGGCATGTACGTCGCAAATATCAAAGCGAAAAAAGTTTCTGCCGGAACTTTTTTCGCCACACCGGTTAACAGCTTGCCGAAAAACGATGGTTTTTCGGCGGAGGGGCGGCAGCCCCGACCTTAGATAAACTAAAATTTACCGTATGAAATTCGTAAACAGCTTTTGCGGCTCCTTTTCGGGAAGTCCGTATTTTTCCTTGCCGAGCGCGATAGACTTAATCAGAAACGCCATATTGCGTCCGAGCATACGCATAGTCTGCATTCCCTCCTCGTCCTTTTCCACTTCCTCCGCGCACGAGCCATGCACCTGGTTCCAATACCGGCTCGATACCACAGGCATTTCGGAAATTGTAAAATATTTGTTTAACGCATCAAAGGTCGCCGTGCTGCCTCCGCGTCTGCATGAAACGACCGCCGCGCCGACCTTCATGGTTTTGTCAAATCCGGACGATGCGTAGAACAGACGATCCAAAAACGACAGCATCGTGCCGTTGGGCGACGCGTAATACACCGGCGAGCCCACTATTATGCCATCCGCTTCCTCAAACCTGGGCAAAACCTCGTTCACCGCGTCGTCAAATATACATTTATGAGTCTTCGAGCAGCCGCCGCAGGCTGTACAGCCTCGTATATCCCCGCCGCCGATATGTATGATCTCCGTATTGATTCCGTTTTCCTCAAGCGTTTTCGCCGCCTCCTCGAGAGCGCGGTTTGTACATCCGCTGCGCCGCGGACTTCCGTTTAATAAAATTACTTTCATTGCGATTACTCCTTTTTTTCTTTTATTTTAACATATAAAACTGATTTTCTCAATAGATTATATGAAAATTTTTCATGCGAAAAGAACCGTCCTAAGACGGTTCTTTTCCGGCAGTACCCCTTTATCCCATACCTCCCTGCTCCTTTAGCCTATCCTTTTCCTATATCTTACAAATCCACTCACTCCGGCATTTTCGGCACGCTGATATCGCAGTATCCGAAGCCGCCTACGCCCGGCTCATACGTTATATTGATATGCTGCGCGTCCTTTGTCATATACTCCGCGTCGCTCATGTTCGCATCGTTTTCCTTTATCCAGTCAAGGATTTTCTGAATTTTAGCTTTATCGTCAGCCTTATCAAATCTTGTCGGCTCCTGATAATGCATACCGTTGGGAATAGGCGTGATATCCTCCACAGTGATTGTTGCGACCTGATCCGCCGACGGCATTTTTTCGTACAAGCCCCATGATTTTAACAGCGCGATACAATTTTTGTACGACGGATATATGTTATAGCTGTCCTCGCTCTGTATCCATTTCGACTTGTCCTCAACAGGCTTTCTGTCCTTGTCGAGCGTCGGCATGCGGTATTTTATCTTAGCCGACGTAATGGCATTGGAAAACTCGTAATCGGTGTATTTTGACGCTTCCACGTCCTTTTTGAGCGCGTCGAGAAGCTGCGTCTGCCGCTCCGGCGACACCCATGTGTCTATGCCGAGATTGACGATATTCGAGCCGATATACTCCATTTCGCGGTCGGAGATTATCGGGAACCGATTGCTCTTTACCGGCTTTAAGCCCTGCACAGCGCAGTATTTTTCAAATACATCCGCGCTGCCGCGGTCGATATTGTATTCGCGCTTCATTACTCGCCCGTTTGAGAGCGTGTACACAATCGGGATATAGTATTCCGTGTTGCTATAATCCGCCTTATCGCTTTCAACGATCGCGCGGTGGAGCGCTGTCACGGCTTCAATATCCGCCTTGTCGTACATTTCCCAATTGGGCTGCGCGCTTTCGGCGAGATACTGCGGTCCGGGGTCGGTGCTTATGTGGTCATAATACGACGTGTAAGCGTTTTCGGGGTAGCCGTAAAGATCTATCACGTTGACGGACTCGATTTTATCAATATCCGGCACGCGCTTTTCAAAACCGGTTATATCCGCGCCGAAGAACAGGTACAGCACGCCCATCATCGCGAGGTACACGATTATCGGCTTTACGATTTTGTTCGGCTTAAACGTCTTTGAGATAATCATTCTCGCGATTATAATACCCGCGATGCCGAACGGTACGCCTATCCACATCGAGAATGTATCCTGCGCGGAGCCGCTCATAATCTCACAGATATACGCGTAGCCCGCAAGACCCGCGCAGAACGCCAGTCCGTACATGAATACGGGGTTTAAGCAATCGAACGCGAGTATTCGGCTGTGATTTTCGAGAGCGCGTTTTTTGTAAAATATATGTCCCAAAATTATGAACAGAGCGCCCGCCGCGAGGTATATGAACACGCCGCCCTTTAACAGGTGCGAATAGTCCATATACACCCATTCGAGGTAATCGATAAGTCCGTATTCCGCGTATCCGTACAGATAATTCTCGCATAAGGCCGACAGCATTACGGTGAAGAATGCCGGCAGCGCCATTACTATTCCCGGCAGCACCACTCCCGCGGCGGTATTGCCGACGAGCATCTGCGCGGCGGCGGAAAAGCCCATGACGACAAACGCGTACACGAGCGACAGGAGCGCCCACATGATTATATACGACGCTTGAACGTCCACGAGTGTGAACATAAGCAGCATGTTAAGTATAATCGGCACAACGAGCAGTACCGCCGCCGATATAAGGTGCGAGAAGTACAGGCACCCGCGCGTCAGCGGCAGCTTATGCGCCTCACATACCGCGCTTTTGTGGTGCAGGTATGAGAACAGCAGCGCGGGGATGATTATGCCGAACGCGATTATCGGAAACACCGAGAACAGCGCCGCGTTGGCGAAACGGCTCACTGCAAACGTATTCGCCGCCTCCGGAACGAACATATTCGATATTGCGGCGTGCGACATCACCACGCGCGCCGGAAGCACTGTCGTTATGAACAGCATTATTGCGAACGCCGCGCCGCTGCTCCAGTAACGGCGCAGGTCAGATTTGATAACGCTTTTGTTAACCAATGATTTCGAGTTCATAGCCCATACCTCCCAACTCATAAATGAATACCTCCTCCAGCGTCAGCGGCACCATGTCGAGGATAAGCGGCGAGCAGTTACATATTTTCGCCTCGATCTCCTCGCGGCTGCCGCGCACGATAAGCATATCTACGCTGCCGACCTTTTCATGCTTTAATATTTCAAGCGATACCCTAAGAGGCTCGGGCAGTCCGTTTCTGAATGCGGTCTGAACCTTATGAATATTGCCCTTCACCTCATCAAGTCCCTTTTCAATCGCGATTTTACCCTGGTTCATAATGCCCACATGGTCGCATACGTCCTCAAGCTCGCGCAGGTTATGGCTCGATACGAGCACAGTCATATCACGCTTTGCGACCTCCGCGAGGATCAGGCTCCACACGTTTCTGCGCATTACCGGATCGAGTCCGTCCATCGGCTCGTCAAGAATCATTACGTCCGGGTTCGCCGATAAGCTCAGCCAGAACGCGGCTTGCTTCTGCATACCCTTCGACAGCCGCCGCGCGCCTCTCTTTGGGTCGATCTTGAACACGTCCGCGATTTCCGTAAACCGCTCGTCGCTCCATTCGGGATACACGCCCTTGTAATACGACGCCGCGTCCTTAATGCTGTATCCCGGGAAGAAGTACAAATCGTCGCTCACATAAGCGATACGCGCCTTCAGCGCGGGATTTTCGTATACGTTTTCCCCGTCGATTTTTATGTTTCCATAGTCCTGTCGGTATATTCCCGCCAAATGCTTTATTATAGTGGTTTTGCCCGCGCCGTTCGGTCCAACAAGTCCGTAAACCGAGCCCTTTTCGACGTTTATGTTAACGCCGTCAAGCGCGAGGAAATCACCAAAGCGCTTCACCACGTTTCTTACCTCAATCATTTTTTTCACTCCTTTCATCCTGCGGTTCGGGCGTTTCCGCCGTTTCCGCGTAAATCCTTTCTACCGCTGCGATAAGCTCCCGCTTATCCACATGCAGAAACCGAGCCTGCTTTACCATTGCCTCAAATTCATCCCTGAGCTTCGCGTCCTCCGTTTTATCGCGTATATGCGATACCGGAGCGACAAAGCTTCCCTTGGCGCGGACGGAATAAATATATCCCTCCGCCTCCAAATCCTTATACGCGCGCTGTATCGTGTTCGGGTTAATAGCAAGCTGCTGCGCCAGCTCCCGCACCGACGGGATTTTTTCGTCCGCCGCCAGCACGCCCGCTATTATAAGCTCTTTGATTTTCTCCTTTATCTGCTCATAAAGCGGCCTGTGGTCGGACAAATCAAGCTGTATCATAATATCACCTCCCGGCTGTATTAAGTGTATTATCTGTATTAATTATTATAATACACTTAATACGGTTGTTTGTCAATACCTTTTTTTATTTTTTTTTAAATTTTTACTCTCCGCACTCTGATTGGATTTTTGAAAAAAAGTGTTGACAAAGTGCGCGCCATTTGCTATAATAATCGTTGTCAGCAATTGGGCGGACAATCGGAGCGAACGCGGAGAGATGGCTGAGTGGTTGAAAGCACCGGTCTTGAAAACCGGCAGCGTGCGAGCGCTCGCGGGTTCGAATCCC